>JANYBJ010000087.1 GCA_025360845.1 bacterium | reverse complement strand
GCCCGGACGCGCTTGGCGTCTCGCAGAGGCACTGTTGATGCGGCCGATCTGATGGTTGACCCGGCTGCCGCGCTTGCGTCGCCTTGGGACCCCGGCGAGGCCATCTCGCTCATCAAGGCAACCGATTGTCCCGACGCGCTGCGAAAACGGCTCATTGAGGTCGTATCAGACCCCGCCATTCAGACCAGCCGCTACGTGTGGGGCGCGCAGACCCCCGGCCAATTCGACTGCAGCGGTCTCGCTCTCTACATCTACAACGCGTTGGGTGTGAAACTCCCGCGGTGCTCGTGGCAGCAGTGCGCGGCCGGCGAGGCGGTGGAGCGCGGCAGCTTGGTGGCCGGCGATCTGGTGTTCTTCAACACGAAGGGCAACGGCGTCTCGCACGTCGGCATTTACCTGGGCGACGACCGTTTCCTCCACGCGGCCAACCCAAAGAGCAACCTCAAGATCACTTCGCTGGATACCCCCTATTACGCGACTCGCTACGTCGGCGCGCGCCGGGTGTATGGCGTTACGACCGACGCGTCCACCCTCGGCGGCTGAGACTCACCATTAAGGGCCGCCACCATAGTTGTCATTTTGAGCGGAGCGAAGGATCTCGACGTTACGCTGATATCCTTCGCTCCGCTCAGGATGACAAAATCAGTCTCCTTGAACCTACGGCTTTGGCGCGTCGCCGACTATTCGTACGTGGGCAGCATTACCGGAAACGCGGGAGGCACTGCATCAGGCGGGAACTTCACCCTTGGGCCAGCCTTGGTGTAGTCCCACGGTTTGAAGCCGACCTTCAGCGCGGGTGAGCCGGGCTTCAGGTGGAAATCGCCGTGCTGCGGGTCTACAAGCAGCGGATCCGCCACCAAACTATTCCTGTCCTTCCCCTTTTCGGCCTGCCATTGTTCCAGCGCTTTCCCGATGAGTGTCACGGCCCCCTTCGCGTTCCAATAAAGGTTGAAATCGGTGGCGAAGTTGGAGTCCGTCCAGTTACTGCCCAACAGCGCGCCCTGGCGGTAGTACACGATATTGTGCTGGAACGTGAAGGACAAATGATCCTCCATGCGCGTGCGTTGGACCTGGCACTCGCGCGAAAGAGCGACGATGTTGTTGCGGAAGACGTTATTCTCGCCGTAGTGCTGGTGGAAGCCGCCGGTCTTTGTGTGGTACACCAGGTTGTTTTCGGCGAGCATTCCGGTCGTCCCCTCGTCGAAGTAGATACCCCAGCCGCCGTAGGTGTCCGAATCGCAGTCGTGAATCACGTTGCCGCGCAGGACCGAGCCGGGAGCGAGGCCCAGCGTGTAAATGCCGCCGAGGTCGCTTAGAACAGCCTGCCCGATATCTGCGATCACATTGTCCTCTATGCGGTTGTGGTGACTGCCGGACGGGCCGTAGCCCCAGACCCAGCCGACCGAAACGCCGGTGTAGTAGAAGTCCTCAATGCTATTGTGGCTGATAATGTTGTTGGGCGACTGGCCGATCCAAACCCCGATGGCGGCGGGGTGTAGGCGTCCGCCGTGGGCTATGCGGCAATCCTGAACCGTGATGCGCCCCGTTGTGCCGGCCGACGTCTCGCCGATCTTCACGCCACCGGCGCCGAGGTCCGTGAGGTGGCATCGCCGCATCGCGTTGTCTATCGAGCCATCCTTCCACTCAACGGCATACGCCCCGGTGTGCGTGATTTTGCAGGAGTCTAGCACGCAATTCCGGGCGTTGATCGCGGTGATCGCCGCGCCGAGATCGATCTCCGCTTGCGGAAAACTGCGGCCTTGCGGCGGTGTGACGTATGCCGTGTGAGCAAAGGTGATGCCCCGGAACGTAACGTCATGTACCGGAATACCCATTGCAGACTCTCCGCGAAATTCAACCAGACGGTCAATGACGGGGGCAACGATGGACGCCTTCTGGATGACCTCATTCGGCTTCGGGATGTACGTGACGACGCCCGTGGACGGCTCGCGGTACCACTCGCCGGGTTCCGAAAGGGCTTCCTTAACGTTTTCGATTATGTAGCGATCTCCCGCCCCGAGAGCCCCCATCGTCGGGTTCCAAGTTGCGCCGGTAAACGTGACGCTGTTGGCTGTGTCATCGACCGATGCCACGCGAAGTCTCTGCATCGTCCACTGGTGGAAGCACAGGGCTTGAACGTCGCTCAGGTTTGACCAGTCCGGCCGGAATTCGCCGGGCTTGAATCGGAAGCGATCCGGCTTGTCGCCTTTGGACGGCGCAAGTTCGCCATCGATGCGGTAGTACCCGTTCTTCGGCAGCCTCGGCCGGTAGCGCCGCTGCCCGTTCACGAAAAGTTGCTCAAAGGCAGGGGATCCGGGCGCGAACCGCAGGTCCCAACGTCCGTTAGGAAGGACCGTTCGGCTGGTGGGCGTTATGCCTCCGCTGATGACGGGTTTCTCATGCGGGTACGCGGCCCAAGTGACACCGGAATCCTCAGGGGTGAGCACAAGCGTATGGGAAAGCCTGTACGTTCCGCCTCGCAGTACGACGGTGGTCCCAGGGTGGGTGCGCGCCGCAGCCTGTGCCTTCGCGGGCGTGGCGAGCGGCCCATCACTGCGTTTGGCGTTTGGAACAATGGCAGGCCGAAAAGGGGAAGGACAGGAATAGTTTGGTGGCGGATCCGCTGCTTGTAGACCC
>JANYBJ010000124.1 GCA_025360845.1 bacterium | reverse complement strand
GCGAAAGAGAACGGCTCCCATTTTTCTTAACGCTGATCGCTAAAAAATGTAAGCCGTGACTGCGCCGAAAAGAACTGCAAAGCCGTTGGTCTGGGTTTTAAGCGATTAGCGTTTAGAAAACACAGACCAACTCCCATTTGCGAAAATTAGCGGGCATAGAGATAAGAACGTCGTAAGTGTGCCTCATGGAGCGGTTGGCTTTTACAGAAAGACCCGAAAAGAGTATCCCGCGAATCTCCGCGAAAGAGAACGGCTCCCATTTTTCTTAACGCTGATCGCTAAAAAATGTAAGCCGTGACTGCGCCGAAAAGAACTGCAAAGCCGTTGGTCTGGGTTTTAAGCGATTAGCGTTTAGAAAACACAGACCAACTCGCATTCGCGAAGATTAGCGGGCTTAATAAAGCAAAGACCGTCGTACGGGTACCTTTATGAATATCTTGATAACAGGTGCATATGGTTTTGTAGGCCGGAATCTGTCGGCGTATCTTGCCTCGCGCGGACACCATCTCATCGCCTTGGACGTTGCCAAGCAAGAGTTGTCGGCCTATAGCGGGTTTTATTCGTGGGAAGAACTGGATCGCATCCCTTGGGGAGAGGTCGATGCGGTGATTCACCTCGCCGGCAAGGCGCACGACACGAAGAACGCGAGCGACCCGCAGAGCTATTTCGATGTGAATGTCGGGCTGACGAGGAAGGTGGTAAGTGCATTAGTGCGTTATTGCGAGAGTGCGTTAGTGGGGAGAGGAGAAGTGCTAAAGTGCGAGAGTTCTAAAGTGCGAGAAGGGGAAGAGAAAATCGGCACTGGAGAGAACGAACACAGAGGCGCAGAGGGCACGGAGGGGAGTGAAACAGTCGGCAGCGGGCAATCGGCAAACGGCGATGATGTGACTAATGAACTTCCGCACGACCGCACGACCGCACTTCGAAAATTTATTTTATTCAGTTCGGTGAAAGCGGTGGCGGACCGGGTGGAGGGTGTTTTGACTGAGGATGCCGTGCCAGATCCGAAGACACCCTACGGGCAGAGCAAGTTGGAGGCCGAGGGCGCGGTGAGAAGTTCATTAGTGCATTATTGCGAGAGTGCGTTAGTTGAAGATCGGAGGTCAGAGGTCGGCATTGAACCTTTGAACCAGACCGCAGGTCGATTGAACCCTGAAACTAGCGGCCCTGCCGCGATGGAACCCGCCTCAGTCACTAACGAACTAATGAACTCGCGAACTAACGCACTTCTCTACTATATCTTGCGCCCCTGTATGATCCATGGTCCCGGCAATAAAGGGAATCTGAATCTGCTGTATGGAATCGTGAGTAAGGGCTTGCCATGGCCATTGGGCGGGTTCGAGAACCGGCGGTCGTTCGCGTCGATAGAGAATGTGTGCGCCGTTGTGGAAGGCTTGCTGACGGGGAATGTGAAGGCGGGCGTGTATCAAGTTGCGGACGATGAGCCGCTGTCGACGAATGAGCTGATCGGGCTGATGTCGGAAACGCTAGGCCGGCGTGCGCGGGTCTGGAAAATCCCGAGCGGATGGGTAAGGGCGATGGCGCGGATCGGCGATGTCTTGCGCCTGCCGCTGAACAGCGAGCGGTTGAAGAAACTGACGGAATCGTACGTGGTTTCGAATGTGAAGCTCAAACGGGCGCTGGGGTGGGAGAAGATGCCGGTGAGTACGCGAGAGGGGATGCGAAAGACAGTGGAGAGTTTTGGCAACAGGCGGTAGGAAGTTCTAAAGTTCGAGAGTGTTAAAGAAAGCAAACAGCGAACATCCAACACTGAACATTGGTCGTCCAAGAACGTTACTCCTCTCGTTTATTCCCGCTCCACGGGCTGAGGGCTTATCGTATTTTGCTGTTTTCCGAGTCAACCATTCCGCAGTATAGTGCAGATTGGTGTTGACCATTCCGCAGCAATATGAATAATGGTTGCAATGAATACCTACCCGAGGGTCTATACGGAAATCCTTCGCGAGCATCTGGCGGATAATCGTCAGATGGCGTTTGTTTCAGGCCCGAGGCAGGTCGGTAAGACCACCGTTTGCGTGGGATTGGCCTCGACCTATGTCAATTGGGACGATCAAGACTCGCGGGACAAGGTCTTGAAAGGCCCTGCCGAGGTTGCGCAGTTTGCTGGTCTACAGAAAGTCCAAGCCAAGTCGCCGGTTTTGGTATTCGATGAATTGCACCGGTTTCCGCGTTGGAAAACCTTTCTGAAAGGGTTCTTCGACGTTTACGGTAAAAATGCGGAAATCATCGTGACAGGTTCGTCGCGGTTGGATGTTTTCAAGCGCGGTGGAGACAGTTTGATGGGCCGGTACTTCCCTTACCGCATGCATCCTTTTAGCGTGGCGGAACTGGCTCACCCGGCCCTGCGGCGGGCGGTATGCGGCAAGCCTCATGAGTTGAACGAGAACGAATGGTCGGCGCTGTGGACGTACGGCGGATATCCTGAGCCGTTTGTGCGGCGCGATCCGCGCTTCTCAAGGCGCTGGCATAACCTGAGAGAGACGCAACTGTTGCGCGAGGATGTGCGTGAGATGACGCGGATCCAAGAGCTTGACCAGTTGACCGCCCTTGCTGCGGTTCTTAATGAACGTTCGAGTGATCAGATGGTGTATGCGACGTTGGCCAGGCAGGTGCGGGTCAGCGAGAATACGGTGCGGGGCTGGGTGGGGGCGCTTGCCGCGCTGCATGTCGGGTTCTTGGTCAAACCGTGGCATCGGAATATCGCGCAGGCGATCCGCAAGGAGCCCAAATGGTTTTTGCGGGACTGGTCGACGATTCAAGATGTCGGAAAACGTGCGGAAACGTTCGTGGCTTGCCAGCTCCTGAAAGCGGCTGAGGGCTGGACGGACTTGGGCTTCGGCAAGTTCGACCTTTTCCACATCAGGGACAAGCAGAAACGGGAGGTCGATTTTCTGGTAACTCAGGACAACCGGCCTTGGTTCTTAGTGGAAGTGAAAAACGCGGAGACCCAGCTTTCGTCGGCTCTGGCCCTCATGCAGCGCCAGACGGGAGCCAAGCATGCGTTTCAGGTGGTGATCGAAGAGCCGTATGTCGAGACAGACTGCTTTCGCTACCAAGAGCCTGTTGTCGTGCCTGCCCGGACCTTTCTGAGTCAGCTCATATAAACGGCCCCGATCATTTATGGATAAGCTCTAAGTTTGATCTACCGACATCAAATTGAAGTTTGACCTATAGTAAATTGTAGGTTAATCTATTTTCATGAAAGAGATAGCCAGAGCGTTTACAAAGGAGTTGTTGGTACGGCTTGGAGAGGATGAGGGGCTCATTCAAGCGGTTCTTGGTCCAAGGCAGGTGGGCAAAACCACGGGCGTCAAACAGGTTATGCTCGAGAGCGGGGCCGCGTCCCTCTATGTCAGTGCGGATGAGTTGATCGCGCCTCAGCCCGAATGGCTGATGAGCCAATGGCAGAAGGCCCTTCTTTTGCCCGTCCGTTCCATTTTTGTCATTGATGAAATCCAGAGGGTCGCTAACTGGCAGGAGACGCTTAAACTGCTCTGGGATAATCGTAACAAGAATCGTCTACGTGTCGTTGTGCTCGGATCAAGTTCATTTGAGATTCAGCAAGGACTGAAGGAAAGTTTGGCCGGCCGCTATGAAATCATACCTGTGCGGCACTGGAATTATGACGAGTCTCAGCAGATGGGGGTATCCTTTGAGCGCTATCTTGTTCAAGGCGGGTATCCGGGGAGTTACAGGTTCGTCCAGAGTCCAATGCGCTGGCAAGCCTACGTGCGGGAGGCCATCCTTGAAAACGTGATCAACAAGGACATTTTTCGGTTGCGCCCTCTTTCTAAACCGGCCCTTTTTCGGCAGTTCGTGGAAATCATCAGGGCCTATCCGTGTCAAGAGATCAGTTACAACAAGTTATTAGGCCAACTGCAGGACAAGGGGAATATCGATCTGATTAAAAACTACCTCTTTCTTCTCGAATGCGCATTCTTGTACAAAGGACTGGAAAAATATAGCAGAAAAGAGCACTTGAAGAAAGGGTCGAGTCCCAAGATCCTACCACTGTGCCCAGCACTGTGTACCTATGTCGGCTCCCTGAAGGATTGGACTGAGCCCGAAAACAGGGGGCGGCTGTTTGAGACGATGGTTGGTGCGCAACTGGCTAAACTGCCGGGACGCCTCTATTACTGGAGAGAGAAAAACGACGAGGTTGATTTTGTTTACGAGGCGGACAAAACCTTTGCGATTGAAGTGAAGTCTGGGCGTAAGAGAAAATCTGGCGGGCTCTCAGTGTTTGTGAAAAAGCATCCCCACGCGGTTCCGGTGTTCATCGACACGGATAATTATGTGCAGTTTGAAAAAGATTCCGAAAGGTTTCTTGAGTTAATGAGCTGAGTGGCAGGGGCGGTGGGAGAAGTTCTAAAGTTCGAAAGTGCTAAAGTTCTAAATCGAACATCCAACATCGAACGGGAAGAGGCGGAATTCGTTAGGTGCCTTACGAACCAACAAGCGCAATACGAGTCCCCATCGATCACCCCGTCGATGCGCAGCGCGGTCGATACGCTTCGCCTTCAGGAGTTATGGGTGGTGTATCCGGGAGTGGAGTCGTTTTCTTTGACAGAACAGATCACGTGTCATTCTCTTGCCAGCGTGCTTGAGCAATTGCAGAGGCTATAAAACGATGAAAACGCAGAAGAAAAAAGTGAAGGAACTGAAAGTGGCGTCGCGGTGGTTGACCACAGATGAGGAGGAGCGCGCGCTACGGCGTGAACGCGCTCAGGAGGAGCCGATGCGGGTGCGCCCGCTCGCGCAGGGCCGATCGGTTTTGTTTCAGGAGTACGAGGTGTCGCGCACAGATGTGCCTGACGCGCTGCCGTATGTGGTGGAACTGCGTGCCTTGGGCGAGCCGGTCAACAGTTGCACGTGCCCCGATTTCAGGAAGAACTTTCTCGGAACGTGCAAGCATATCGAGCGCGTGTTGACAGGGGTTCGGCGTCCGAAGCGGGGCGAGCCGACGGTTTCGCCGCGCGCGGAGCTGTTCATGACGCGGATGCCCTATGCGCCGCTGTTACGCCTGGGCGCGGAGGTGCCGACAGAAATGGCGCGGGCTCTTCAGCGGCACACGGACGGTCAGGGTCGGTTGCGGACGCCCGACGTGGCATCGCTGGCTGCGCTGATCGAGGCTTGTGACGCGTTCGCGGCGAAGGATGCGGCGTGCGTGCGGGTGTCCTCCGAAGTCCGCGACCATCTTGAGGTGTTGGAAGGGCGGGAAAGGCTGGCGCGGGTCGAGGCGTCGTTCCGTGATGAGATCGTGGCGGCCAAGGGTGCTGCGCCTTTTTTGAGGATGCCACTCTATCCGTATCAGATCGACGGCATGCTGCATCTGGCGTTCAAAGGGCGGGCCATGCTGGCGGACGAAATGGGCTTGGGCAAGACGGTGCAGGCCGTTGCGGCTGCGGCGGTGATGCGCGAGGTCATGGGGGTTAAGCGTGTACTGGTGGTGGTGCCGGCCTCGCTCAAGGCGGAGTGGGAGGAGCAGATCCGCACGTTCACTGCCCTGCCGCATGAGGTGTTGTTCGGTGCGCGGCATGAGCGACTCCAGCGCTACCGGCACACGCCGGCTCTTTTTTTGATCGCTAATTATGAGCAGGTCGTACGGGATTATCGGGAGGTCAATACGGTGTTTCAGCCGGATCTCGTGATCCTAGACGAAGCGCAGCGGATCAAGAACTGGAGGACGAGAACTGCGCAGTGCCTGAAACGGTTGGAATCGAGGTTCGCATTCGTGCTGACCGGTACGCCGTTGGAGAACCGGATCGATGAGCTGTATTCGCTGACGGAGTTCATCGAGCCATCGTTGTTCGGCAGTCTGTTTCGTTTCAACCGCAAATTCTACCGGTTCGATTCTAAGGGTAAAATGGAAGGGTTGCAGAATCTCGGTGAACTGCACGAAACGGTCGGCAAGGTCATGTTGAGGCGGAGGAAGGACGACGTGGAGGAGCAGTTGCCCGAGCGCGTGGACAACACGTATTTCGTTGAAATGACGGCCGAGCAGCAGACACGGTATGAAGAGTACGAAACGATTGTTGCCCGGCTCTATCACAGCGCCAAACAACGGCCGCTGCGCCCCGAGGAGATGGATCGGCTCCAAAACGCATTGGCCTGTATGCGGATGTGTTGCGACTCCTGTTACATTTTGGATGACGAGGTGCGCGACGCGCCCAAGTTGGATGAGCTTGAAAAGATCTTGGAGGACCTTTGGTCCGCAGACCCGCAGCGGAAGGTGATTGTCTTCTCGGAGTGGGTGAGGATGCTCGAACTGGCGGCGGAACGGTTGAAGAAAATGAAAATCGGGTATGCGCTGCATGTCGGCAAGGTGCCGCAGCAGATGCGGCGCAAAGAGATTACGCGCTTCAAGGAAGATCCCCGGTGCCGCGTGTTTCTTTCGTCAGAGTCCGGCGGTGTCGGCTTGAACCTGCAGGCGGCGAGCGTGGTGGTGAACTTGGACCTGCCATGGAATCCGGCCAAAATGGAGCAGCGCATCGCACGCGCGTGGCGTAAGCATCAGAAGAATCGCGTCAACGTGATCAATCTGGTCTCTCAGAACACGCTGGAGCACCGGATGTTGGCGACACTCAAATTCAAGCAGGGGCTGGCGGATGTGGTGCTGGACGCGCGGGGCGAAGCCGGAGCGTTTGAGCAGACGAACGCGCGTGGAGCGTTCATGGCGCGGTTGGCGGAGGTGATGGGCACGGCGCTTCAGGTGCCGGCGACCGGGGCGGGGACAAAGGCGGCGGAGATCCCGGCGGATGAGCGGCTGACTGCGCTGTTACAGACCGAGAACCCGGGTGTCGGACTGTGTCTGGCACGCTACGACGAAGAGAAGGGGCAGGTGCAGGCCGTGTTGGCGGTCGGGCGTCCCGAGGCGGCGCAGGCGTTGCACGGGCAGGTGGAGCGGACACACGGCGTGGCGCTGCCGCAGGACCGGGTGGTCGTGGTGCCGCCGGAGACACGGGCTTTACTGCTGCGGTTGGCCGAGCTGGGCTTCATTACTATCCGGCAGGACGCGGCCAAGAAGATCTTTGATTCTGGGACGAACGAGCCTCCGCCTCCATCGGATCAAGCGCGGCGCTGCGTGCGTGCCCAAGGGGCGCTGAGCGCGGCTCAACGGCGCGTACGGATGGCGGAGGTGCTTGCGGTCGGCGGGTTTGCCGACGAGTCCGTGAAGGGGGCACGTGAGGCGGTGTGCCAGGCTGCGGGAACGCTGTTTCTGTTCACCGCAGGGGCAGACGCCGAGAGCGCATTGGAACCGCTGACGGACGGCATGGTGGCGGCAGTCAAGGCGGATGCCGACGTGGAGCGGGAGCAGGTGGCGGTACTGCAGATGGCGTATTATGGCTTGGAGGCGGAGCCTGAGGTGCTTCTCGGAAAGGCACAGGCTTTCGTGGCGTACTGTGCGGAGCGGCTGGATCGGCAGCGGGTGAGAGGGGGCCGTGGGCAATCAGCAATAGGCAATGGGCAATGATAGGTCATGGAGGACATGAGATGAAGGACGAGGGGTTTGAACATCTTACGGTGTATAGGTTGGCATATAAGCTGGCAATGCAGATATTCGAAATATCGAAGGACTTTCCTAAAGAAGAAAAGTATGCGTTAACTGACCAAATTAGAAGATCATCTCGGTCAGTTTGTACTAACCTCGCCGAAGCTTATAGGAAACGACGCTATCTTAAGCATTATGTGTCTAAAATGTCTGACGCGGACGGCGAGTGTAGTGAAACAATTGTGTGGCTGAGTTTTTCAAAGGATTGTGGATATTTATCCGCAAATTTGTGCGAGCAACTTAGTAATGACTGTCAAGAAGTTGGTAGAATGTTGGGATACATGATGGCGCATCCGGCTGAGTTTGGGGTGCAACTGGATTAGCATATTGTTGTATTGCCCATTGCCCATTGCCCATTGCCCATTGCCCATTGCCTATTGCCCATTGCCTATTGCCCATTGCCCATTGCCCATTGCCCATTGCCCATTGCCCATTGCCCATTGCCCAT
>JANYBJ010000048.1 GCA_025360845.1 bacterium | reverse complement strand
TAGTGTAGTGTCCCTTAAATGGCTATACACATGACAGTCATCTTAAACCGGTTTTTTTTGACAGGCTTTTCAGGGCTAACTCGTTATTCATCCTGTTTCATCCTGCCGTCCTGTCAATAGAATTTAAGGTACACTGTCTAGTTATTTGCGGGACACTGCATGAGGTGTCTTTGTGGTGGAAATTCCGGGTTGTGGGCAGAGCCCGCGTTAGACCTGCAAAGCGTTCCGATGCGTCCATGGTCATCCTGGACCATCCCAGACGGCGAACAAGGGAAGGCATCCCGTTGCGCCTTGACTCTCTCAGTTCCCCGGTGATAGGTTCCAAACATACGGTTCAGCCAGAATTTGACGGGTTCAAACGCTTGCAGATGTCGGCTTGTTGCCTCCGGAGTGTAGAAAAGACTTCATTTCAGTGTTAACCTGTTTCAATAGAATAGGTTAAGACGATCTCAAGCCGCTCCGATATGCGGATGACGGGATAGTTTGCGTACTTTTATGCATACAATACCAAGGCAATAATGCGGCAACGCGAATACGAGTTACGCATATCGCTGACGTTCGGCGGGATAAAAGAGGGACGAAAATATCCTTGCGGCATAACGCCGTAAGCAATACAGTAGCATTATGGATGAGATACGGTTTGCATGGGACGAAGCGAAGGCTACAGAGAACAGACGCAAGCACGGCGTTGCGTTCGAGGAGGCCACGACGGTCTTTGCGGACGAGAACGCCCGTTTGAAGCACGATCCTGATCATTCCATGAAGGAGGATCGATTTGTCCCACTCGGGTTCAGTGCCAAGCTGCGGCTGTTGCTCGTGTGCCATGCTTATCGCGAGAATGACGAGGTGATCCGCATCATCTCGGCACGCAAAGCGACGCCAAACGAACGTAAACAATACGGGAGCTCTTTATGAGAAAAGAATACGACTTCACCGACTCGGTTCGTAACCCCTACGCGAAGCACCTCCGTAAGCAAGTGACCATGCGCCTGGGAACGGACGTCATTGCCTATTTCAAGGCGCTGGCCCACGAGACCGGAGTGCCATACCAGAATTTGATCAATCTCTACCTGAGTGAGTGCGCTCATTCCGGAAAGAAGTTGGCCCTTACATGGGCATCATGAACACGCAGAGCCAGCCCACCCATCGAACGGGATACCGTCGATGGTGGGCGACGCGCAGCGATGAAACAATGAGAAGATGCCTCATGATATTCGCAGCCACATTGGTCGTTTTACCCATGTCTGGCTGCCGTCGAGACTCTGTGAAGTCTGAGACGACAGGGGCGACCTTGAATCGCGAACGGCGACAAAATTGGTCAGGGAGTGGATCGACCTGCATGTCGATGAGCTACGCGCGGACTGGGAGCTTGCGCTGGCAGGCAAAGAGATCAAGAAGATCGCACCCTTGCAGTGAGGTATGCTATGTGGAACCTGAACGACGTGAAGCGTATCGAGTATAAAGCTGGCTATTCCTACTCGGTTGAGTTCGATGACGGGCTCTGCGGAATCGTTGACTTCTCCGATTACCTGCACAGGGGACCGGTTTTTGAACAATTGCGCGATCTTACGTTCTTTCGGCAGGCCATCATCGAGGGAGGCACGATCGCATGGCCGAACGGAGCGGACATTGCGCCCGAAACGCTCTACATGAAGTGCGAACAAAGCGGTGGAGGCGACGGGGTGCCGCCGCCTCACCGCTGACGTTCGGATTCCTAATGGAATGACTATGGGACTGTCCCGAACGGCTCCTAAGTTAAGCGTCATGGCGAGTCTTAATCATAATCTTGCTCTTAATCCGGTTTTCCGGGCGAGAGATTACGATTAGGATTAGGATTACGCTACTTTTTTTAAAGGTACGCCTAAAAGGGGCATGCGGAAGCGGGCGGGCGGAAGCGGGCGGGCGCGGTCTTGCCCCGACAACAGGAGTCGACGAATGAAGTCTACAGTACGTTGGACAAGAGGATTCACGAAATCGCTCGTATGCGGTTTGGCCGTGTTGGCCTGGGCGGGCGCGGCCCGCGCGGCCGACGGCGTCTGGACCCCGCCATGGGGCGGCAACTGGGGCGATTCCGGCAACTGGGCCAGCGGAGCGGTTGCTTCCGGCGCGGGCTCCACGGCCTCCTTTAGGAACGGCACCAGTCTGACTGTCAATCAGGACGTGCCAGGGCTGACGCTCGGAAGCCTGTACTTCGCCACGGCCAACTATTGGGTGACGGGCAACGCGATCACGCTCGACAACGGCGCTTTCCCTGCGGTGGTCACGGTGGGCGCCGGCGTCGCCGACGGAACGCAGGCCTTTCTCGCCGTGCCGCTGAACGGCGCGGGCGGAGTGACCAAACTCGGCCCCGGCCAACTGAACCTCTCCGCCGCGACCCCCGGAGCCCTGGACGGACCTGTGACCGTGACGGCCGGAACGCTCTTTTCCTCGGCGACCAGCGGGATGCCCTTCGGCGCGGGCAGCCTGTTCCTGAACGGGGGCACGCTCAACGTTTCTCCTGATGGCAAGGGACTGGACGTGGCCCTTGCCGCGGCCTCCGGAGCAGCAGCCAACACCTTTATCTACGGGCTGGGGCCTTCGACGCTGCACCTTGCAAAGGGGGCAAACAACGGCGTCGCGCTGACGCTCGGCAATGCCGGGGCGTCGGCCGCGAGCGTGCTGGTGCGCACCAACAGCGGCGCTCTGGTCATTGCCCCTTCCGGCGGCACATCCGGGGCGAATCTGGGCGCGGCGGAGCGCCTGCTGGTCAACGGCGGCGTGGCCGTCAACAACGGCATGGTCAGCGCGTCGATCGTCGGTCGCAACAACGACGGGCGGGACTCTGGAGACTTCCTGACCTATGGCGCCAACGGCCTTGTTGCCGCAAGCTATACCGAGGGCTTGGGCGGCGGCGCCTCTTCGGTCGCCAACGTGACCGCCAACACGGCCACAGATTCCGCCCACGTGTATGCGCTGCGGGTTCAAGACGGCAAGACGCTGACGATCAACGGCGGGCAGACCCTCACCGTCGGCGACGGCGTCCATCCCGCTGGCGTGATCCTGAACGCGGTCTCCGCGACACCCGGCATGATCACGGGAGGCACGCTGGACTTCGGCACAGCGGAGGGCGTCATCTATTACGGTAGCCGGAACGACAACTGGGAGCAGGACAGGATTTCTTCGGCGATCGCCGGCCAGAACGGCCTGACGCTGGTCGGGCTTTCTCCGGTTTCCGAAATCACGCTGAGCGCGAGCAGTCTCCCTTACACGGGAGGCACCCGCATTCTGGCCGGACGGGCAGTATTTTCCCACACCGGCTCTGTGGGCGGCGGCGACATCACGGTGATGGGCCGCGGAACGTGGGGCGGACAGCTGTTTCTACAAGGCATTCCGACCATCACCAACACGCTGCACCTCTCCGGGCTGAGCGGGCATGCGGAAGGTTTCAGATTTGGCGCTGTCCGCGTCGAGGGCGGCGGCACGGTCTTCTCGGGGCCGGTCGAACTGCTCGACGACGCACGCATCAGCGTGGACGGCTTTGGGGCACAGGCGATCATCAGCGGCGGCATCTACGGCGCAGGGGCGCTCGAGGTCGGCGGGGACTATTACCCCATGGGAACGCTCGCGCTGTCCGGAGCGAACACCTACACGGGCGGAACGCGCGTGAACACGGGGACGCTCCAAGTCAGTACGGGCGGCTCGCTGGGAACCGGTCCCGTGCAGAACGGCGCGACGCTGGTGTTCAACAGCGCCGCCGCGCTCGACGTTGCCAACGCCATCAGCGGCGCCGGAACGCTGGTGCAGCAGGGCCCGGGCACACTGAAGCTGAGCGGAACCGCGAGCTATGCCGGGCCTCTGACGGTGAACGGAACGCTGGACCTGAACGGGCAGTCCGAAGCCTTCGGCGCGCTGGGCGGCGGCAGCGCGGGCCGGGTGGTCAACCCGTCCGGGCCGGCGGCCGTTCTGACAATCGGGTCCGCAAACACAAGCAGCTCCTTCTCCGGACGGCTGGAGGACGCGCTGGCGCTGGTCAAGACGGGCGCCGGCACGCAGACTTTGTTCGGCACGAACAGCTATCGCGGGGCAACGACGGTCCTGGGCGGCGCGCTCAAGCTGGGCAATGGGCCGCCGGTTCTAGCGGGCCTCTCCTATCGGCTGGACGCTTCGGAGGCGGCCAGCCTCACCCGCAGCGGCGACAACGTCACGGACTGGGCAGACGCGACCGGCAACGGCGTGACCTTCTCGCAAGGCACGGCCAGCCAGCAGCCGGTTTATGAGCCCAACGCGCTCAACGGGCTCGCGGCGATTCGCTTCGGCGATGCAGCCAGCACCCGGCTGGTCGCGAACCAGGTCAAGACGGTGCAGACGGTCTTCATCGCGTGCAGGATGACCTATGCCGACGGGGTCAACGGCATCTGGGGCCATGCTGGCAATGACAAGGGCATCCGCGCGAGAAGTCTCACGCAGTGGCTGGACACCAGCAGCGGCGGCAACGTGGACGACTTCACCTGGCAGGGGCAGATGTACATCAACGGCGTTGCGGGAACGAGCTTCACGGCCCTGCAGCCACATGTCCTGACGGCGGTCGCCGCAGCCTCGACGCCGTGGACCACCGCGATCGGCGACTATTGGGGCAGCGCACAGTACAACACCCGGTATTTCCACGGCCAGATCGGGGAAGTGCTGGTCTACGACCGCGTGCTGAACGCGCCCGAGCGAGCGGCGGTCGAGGCCTATCTCTCCAGCAAGTGGCTGGGTATCGGGACTCCCTTGAACAACGTGTTGCCGGCCACGACCGCGCTGACCGTCGGAAGCGGCGCGTCTGTCGACCTTGATGGCGTCGATCAGACGGTCGCGTCATTGTCGGGCGAGGGCACCGTGTTGAACAACGCCGCACGCGGCTGCACGCTGACCGTCGGCGGGGACGACGCCAGCACCGTTTTCAGCGGCGGCATACTGGGTTCGATCACGTTGGCTAAGGTCGGCTTGGGCACGCTGACCCTGTACGGGACGAACAGTTACAGCGGAAGAACGATGGTCCAGAGCGGCGTGCTGAAGCTGGGCGGATGGCCCGTCACGGCGGGGCTTTCGTACCGGCTGGACGCCTCCGAAGCGTCCAGCCTCACCCGCAGCGGCGACAACGTCACGGACTGGGCAGACGCGACCGGCAACGGCGTGACCTTCTCGCAAGGCACGGCGAGCCAGCAGCCGGTTTATGAGGCCAGCGCGATCAACGGTCTTCCCGCCATTCGCTTCGGCGATCTAGCCAGCACCCGGCTGGTCGCGAACCAGGTCAAGACGGTGCAGACGGTCTTCATCGCGTGCCGGATGACCTATGCCGACGGGGTCAACGGCATCTGGGGCCATGCGGGCAATGACAAGGGCATCCGCGCGAGAAGTCTCACGCAGTGGCTGGACACCAGCAGCGGCGCCAACGTGGACGACTTCACCTGGCAGGGGCAGATGTACATCAACGGCGCGGCGGGAACGAGCTTCACGGCCCTGCAGCCACATGTCCTGACGGCGGTCGCCGCAGCCTCGACGCCGTGGACCACCGCGATCGGCGACTATTGGGGCAGCGCACAGTACAACACCCGGTATTTCCACGGCGAGATCGGGGAAGTGCTGGTGTACGACCGAGTGCTGAGCGCGGGCGAGCGTCAGGCGGTCGAGGCCTATCTCTCCCACAAGTGGCTGGGGACAACCACGCCCAGCCGCCTCTCGGCGAACGCAGACATGACGGTCGCGGCAGGCGCGACGCTGGATCTCAACGGACAGGCGCAGACGCTGGCCAGCCTCGGCGGAGAAGGCTCGGTCACCGGCGCCGGCCTTTCGGTCAGCGGGCAAACCGCGCCTGGCGGGGCCGGGGCCGTGGGCACGCTGTCGCTGCAG
This sequence comes from bacterium, assembly GCA_025360845.1. Lineage (GTDB taxonomy): Bacteria > Verrucomicrobiota > Kiritimatiellia > RFP12 > UBA1067 > JAHFSX01. The sequence goes on along the minus strand of JANYBJ010000048.1, from coordinate 11,309 downwards.
TCTGCGCCCGATCTGTCCGGCAACCTGCTGGTCGATGTGCGCTCGAACGGCACCTGCGACAGGCTTGTCGTGACGGGGGGCCTTGACGTCTCTCGGCTTGCGCTGGTCATCGCGGACACAGGGCAGCTCGGCAATCTCGTCTACACGCTTGCAACCTGCACGGGCGACCTGACGGGCACCTTCACGGGCACCAACTTGCCTGAGAAAAAGTGGAACGTGCGCTACGGCCGCACGCCAGGTGCAGGCCGCATCCAACTGGTTCCAATCTCCGGCACGATGGTGATCCTCCGGTAGCGCGGGCAAATAGAATCACATGTTCAAGCGGCATGAAGGGTTGTCATATGCGGCAGGCGCGGGGCTGATGGTCGCGCTCACGCTCCCTGTTTTCGGCGCGCCCGCCTGTGACGTTTCGTCCGATATCACGATGGAAGACGGGACGGGCCGGAGTGTGCGCCCACGCGGCGACGAGTTCTTCAACTGGACAGAGGCGGCGGACGGGTTCGCGGTCACGCGCGGAGACAGCGGGCGCTGGCAGTACGCCAAGCGCGAGAAGGGCCGCTGGGTGCCGTCCGGCATGGCGCCGCAGCAGCGCGGCCCGGAGGCCAGGCGGGCGGACCCGCCGACGCGCACGTCGCCGTTCGACGGCACGGCCGCGGCGCTGTCCGCGACGGCCGAGGGGCCTTCAGCGCCAATCGACCTGCTTGCCGCAACGCCCGCGCCGGCCAAGCTGCTGGTGGTGCTGGTCTCGTTCGCGGACCGGGGCTTCACCTACGGGTCGAACGCGCCCGCTTTCTGGGCGGACAAGTTTTTCGGCGCGAGCGGCAAGACGGTCAATTCGTATTACAGGCAGGCCTCCAAAAACCGATTTTACTTCAACCCCGCCAACGAGAACGAGGGCGTCACCAACGACGGGGTGGTGAGTGTCACGCTGGCGATCAATCATCCGAACACGTCCGTCATCGACGATAACGTGCGGATCGTGGTCAAGGCGACTTTGACCGCCACCGATCCGTATGTCGACTATCATGCGTTCGACGCCAACGGGAACGGGACGCTCGCCATGTCTGAGCTCCATATCGTGCTGGTCTTCGCGGGCTACGAGGCCGCTTATGGAACGCCGCCGTCGCCGGTGCTCTGGGCGCACCACTGGTCGCTTTCCGACACGGTCCCCGCGCCGAAGTTGGACGGCGTCACGGTGGGCTCCAAGAGCGGAGGCTACGTGGCGGTGGGCGAGATCCAGCTCAACCACGCCGCGACCATCGGCGTGCTCTGTCACGAGCTGGGCCACGATCTGGGGCTGCCGGATCTCTACGACACCGACGGCAGCTCGGACGGGGTGGGTGTACACTGCCTGATGGGGTCGGGCAACTGGGGTCGGGCCAGCGGAGAATCTTCCGGCCAGACGCCTGTACTGATGAGCGCCTACTGCCGCCAATTGATCGGCTTCTCGGACGTGCGCAAGGCGGTTGCCACGGGGACGGCCTACACGCTGACGCAGGTCTCGGACAGCTCGAACGTGACGGACATGGTGCGCATCAACACGCCGAACAGCCAGCAGTACTTTCTGGTCGAGAACCGGCAGTTGACGGGCTACGATGCCGGGCTGTACGGCTCTTTCGGCGTCTCCACGGGCGGCGGCTTGGCGGTCTGGCACATCGACGAGAGCGCGGCGAACAACGCCACGGACTCGCGGCGCCTCGTGGACCTGGAAGAGGCGGCCAATCCGGTTCTGGACGTGGCGGGCGACCCGCTTGGAAAAACGGAGAACTACTACTACGCCGGCAATGTCACGCGGTTCGACGAGACCACCTCGCCGGGCAGCGCGCTCAATGGCGGAGCGGCGAGCCTGGCCCGCGTCTACAACGTTTCAGCCGCCGGCGCGCAGATGAGTTTCAATGCGGACGAGGGCGTCTCGCTGGAGGCCGCGCTGGATGTCGGTGCGACGCAGCCGGTCACCACCGGCGGCAGCGCGAACTGGGTGTTGCAGACGGCGGTGACGCACGACGGCGCCGATGCGGCGCAGAGCGGCTCGGTGAACATCTTCTCGGGAAGCTCGTGGCTGTCGACGGTCGTGACCGGCCCGGTGCAGGTCGCCTTCTGGTGGAGAAATGACGTGAGCTCGTCGGCGACGCTCAAATTCCTGGTCGACGGCGTTCAGCAGGCCTCCACGGGCAACACCGGCTGGACCCGGCAGAGCCACAGCGTGAATTCCGGCGCGCATACGCTGCGGTGGGAGTTCTCCTCGTCGGGGTTTAGCGTGGTGAATGCGGCGTATGTGGACCAGCTCACGGTGGCGCCGCTCGTCACGGCAATGGCCGCCGAGGTGCCGGCGCTGTCGTTCCCGTGGACGGGCGGCACGGCGCAGGCCACCCTCCGCAACGAGGGCAACGGGGCGCTCGTGTGGCAGGCGGCTTCGGCGGCGTGGTGTGCGCTGTCACCGGCCAACGGCACGCTGGCCGCAGGGGCGACGCAACGCGTGTCGGTCGCCTGCGCCACCAACCGGGTGCGGATGGTGTCCCGCTCGGGCACGCTGACCGTGACGGGCGCGAATGTGTTCGGGACTCCCGCCGCAGGGTCGCCCGCCGCCTATCCGCTCTCTCAGGCGGCGCGCCCGCCTGATCCGGGAACGGTCTTCAACGTTCAATGACCCAGCGGCCGTAGGCGCCGCAGGGCGTGGGCAGCACCTCGGGCGCGCCCGAGAGCAGCATCTCGCCGGAGGCGGTGGCCCCGCCGAGGCCTGCGGCGGCCTGGCCGAGCACGTTCTGCAACACGACGGGCGAGTAGCCGGGCGTGTGGGCGCTCAGCAGGATGAAGAGCGGTTCGGCGCTCAGCAGTTCGCGGCAGAGGCGCAGGGTCTCGGGCAAATCCTTCTCGATCTTGTACATCTCGTTGTTCTGGCCGCGCCCGAAGGTCGGCGGGTCGAGGATCACCGCGTCGTAGCGCCGCTCGCGCCTCGCCTCGCGGCAGAGGAACTTGTGGGCGTCGTCCGTGATCCAGCGGATCGGATGGTCTTGGAGGCTGTTGAGGGCCGCGTTGTCGCGCGCCCACTGCACCATGCCCTTGGAGGCGTCGAGGTGGCAGACCTCCGCGCCGCCGAGCGCGGCGGCGAGGGTTGAGCCGCCGGAGTAGGCGAAGAGGTTGAGCACCTGGACCGGGCGGCCGCGGTCGGCGCAGGCGGCGCGGACGGTCTCGCGGACCCACTCCCATTGGGCGCGCTGTTCGGGGAAGATGCCGAGGTGACCGAAGTCGGTGCCCGAGAGTTTGAAGGTGATGCCCGCGGTGCTGATCTTCCACTCGGCGGGGAGCGCGGCGCGGTTGTGCCACTGGTTGCCGTCGGCGCGGTCGAACGTGGCGTGCGCCTGGGCCCAGACCGTCTCGGGGAGCGCGGGCTTCCAGACCGCTTGCGAGCACGGGCGAGCCAGAACGTAGGGGCCGAAGCGCTCGAGCTTCTTGCCGTCGCCGCTGTCGAGCAGGGCGTAGTCGTCGGGGGCGGGGTTGAACATGGGCATAGTCTCCTATTGATCTACAGGGTCGGCGGCGACCAGTCGCACCGCAGCCGGCGCGTGGCCCGGATAGCGAAAGAGAAGGCGGGCGTCCTTTTCGGCGAGCAGGCGCTTGAGCGCCTCGGGAGAGAACCGCACCGTCACCAAGAGATTGGCCGCGCGCTTGGCGGGTCTGACTTGGACGGAGAGCCCCGCGATGCGCGGCTCCCAGGTGAGCGCCTCCGCCTTGACCTCCGTATCGTCCGTGCGCAGCAGGAACTGCCGCGTGACCGGCGTGTCCGAGGCATACAGGCTGACCTGGTCTGGGCTGGCGGCGAGGGCTTGCCCCGCGCGGGCCTGAAAGGCGAGCCGTACGGGCGGCACGTGGCTTCCCCCTTCGACAGGCAAGGTCACGCTCGTTTTGTGCCGCCCGGGCGCCAGCGGCGCGATCACGCAGGTGAGGTCGTATGAGAGTTTGTCCGACGCGTTCGTGACCAGCGTGACCGTTGTCCGCAACTGGGCGTTGGTCTCGATCTGCGGGGAGCCCAGGCGGAAGCCCGCCTCGGTCGCGGTGAGCGTACAGCGGTTCGTCCAGACGACGCTCGTGTCCCGGGACCGCAAGATGAGGGTTTCGAAAGGCGCGCCGGTGAAGGCCGGGATCACCTCGCCGGAGACGTTGAGCAGCACGCGCGTCTTGGCCGGATCGTCGAAGTGGACCCAGAGTCCGCGCTGGAAGCTGCCGTACACCGTGGCCGGGTCGAGCGTCAGCGTCACGATCGTCTCTTCGCCGGGCGGCGCACGCATTTTATCCGCCGCACCCTGTACGCAGGGACAGGTTGGACGAAACTGCGAAATCGAGGCCGGTGAAGCCCCCGTGTTCTTGAAGCGGAAAGGCACGCGCCTCACCTCGTAGCAGTGGATCTTCCCCAGCGACACGGAATTGGTGCCGAGCAGCGTGAGCGGGGAGGGTCCCTTTTCCGGGGTGTCTTGCGCGCAGGCCGGCAGCAGGCCGGTCGTGAGCGCCACGCCGAAAAAAGTAGAGACGAGCTGTTTCATAGTTGAAACGGGTTGGTGATAGGACGTTTCAAGATATCACAATCGCGGTTCCTGCCACAAACGGAAAGCCTGTTGTTGCCGGAGTACGGCGTCATCGTTTACACTGTGACGCATTTAGGAGGGGAGCATGAAGAAAATGAGGGTCGCGTGGGTTTGGGGCCTGGCGCTGATGGCGACGGGGGCGTGTGCCGCAGACGTTTATCTGACCGCGCTGGACATTTCGAAAACCAAGCAGGGTTGGAAAAAGCCGGCCCGCGATTTCAATCTGCTGGGCAGTCGGCTGAAGGTGGCGGAGCAGGTCTACACCAACGGGCTGGCCACCCACTCGCCTTCGGAACTCTACGTGGAGCTGTGCGGCGCCCGGCGCTTCCTTGCCGAGGTGGCGGTGGACGACACGAGCGACCAGGCCGACAAGCGGCTGGTGTTCCAGGTGATCGCCGACGGCCGGCTGCTGTGGCAGAGCGCGCCCATGGGTCGCGGCCTTAAGCCCGTTCCGGTCGACCTCGAGGTCGCGGCGTACAAGACGCTGCTGCTGCGCGTGGACCCGTGGCAGGACGGCACGGCGGCTGACCACGCCGATTGGCTGAACGCACGCTTCGAGACCGGCGGCACAACCCGGCCCCGCACCATCGACCCGCTCAACTGGGCGAACGTCTGGCTCTCCTCCATGGACACCTCGTTTGTGACGCCACGGAACGCGGTGAGCGACGCCCGGCTCGAAATCGCGGGGGGCTCCTACGCCGAGGGGCTGGGGCTGGCCGTGCCTTCCGAGCTCTGCCTCCTCAAGGGGTCTGCCGCGAGGTTCTCCGGCAAGGTGGGCGTCGACGACGCGACGCTCGGCCGCGCGGATTTCGTGATTTACGGCGACGGCCGCGAGCTGTGGCGCAGCGGCCTGATGAATAACGGCGATGCGGCCATGTCGTTCGATGTGAGCCTAGAGGGTGTCGGCCTGTTGCGCCTCATCGCCGAGGGCGCTGCAGGAGCCCGCGCCGACTGGGTGGAAACCGCGTTTGTTTTGGACGGCGGGATGAAGCCCTGCGCCACGTACAACCCCTCGCTCTTCGAGAGTCTGCCGGAGTGGGAGAATCCGCACGTCTTCCGCATTGGCACCGAACAGCCGACGGCGACCCAGATGGTCTATGATTCCGCCAAGGCGGCGCGGCAGGCGCAGGCACGCGAGGAGTCGCCCTACTTCCTTTCGCTCGATGGCCTGTGGAAGTTCCGCTGGGTGCCGCAGCCGGACCAGCGGCCGAAGAATTTCCACCAGCCTGACTTTTCGGTGGCGGAGTGGAAAGAGATTTCCGTTCCCGACAGTGTGGAGGTGCTGGGCTACGGCACGCCGCTCTACAAGAACATCGGCTACTACTTCAAGGTCGATCCGCCTTTTGTGATGGGCGAACCCGAGCCGCGGTACACCACGTTCAAGGAGCGCAACGCGGTCAGCTCGTATCGTCGCACGTTCTCGGTCCCCAAAGGGTGGAAGAACCGGACCGTCTATCTGCGGTTCGACGGCTTCGGCGCGGCGATGTACGTGTGGCTCAACGGCGAGCGGCTGGGCTACGCGGAAGACGGGCGGCAGGGCGCGGAGTTCAACGTCACCCCGACGCTGAAAGAGGGCGAGAACACGCTGGCGGTGCAGGTCTACCGCCTCTGCGACGGCTCGTACATGGAGGACCAGGATTTCTGGCGCCTGTCCGGCCTCACCCGCCCGGTCTATCTCTGGTCCGTTCCGCAGACGCACCTGCGTGATTACTTTGTACGTACTCTGACCGGTGTGGCAGGCGATTACGCGGGCGTCTGGAATCTGAAGATCGAAGCCTCGCTCGAGGGCGCGGCGCAGGGCCTGGGGCTGGAGGCCGAGCTGTTTGCGCACAGTTTCGAAGGAGGCCGCGTGGCCGCCGGACACGCGGTGCCTGTGGGCGACACCTTCCAGCTCAACATCCCGGTGACGTCGCCGCGCCTGTGGTCGGCCGAGCAGCCCAACCTCTACACGCTGGTGCTGACGCTGAAGGACGCGCGCGGCCGGACCGTGGAGGCGATCCCGCAACAGGTGGGCTTCCGTCAGGTCGAGGCCAAGAACAGTCAGATCCTGGTGAACGGCCAGCCGATCCTCATCAAGGGCGTGAACCGCCACGAGATGGACCCCGACCACGGCTACGCGGTTCCGCTTTCGCGCATGATCCAAGACATCACGATCATGAAGCGGAACAACATCAACGCGATGCGCACCAGCCATTACCCCAACGATCCGCGCTGGTACGACCTCTGCGACGAGTACGGGCTCTACGTGATGGACGAGGCGAACATTGAGACGCACGGCCTGTCCGACACGCCGCGCAACCCGGTCATCGACCCGAGCTTCCGCGCCGCCGCGATGGATCGCGAGATCGGCATGGTCGAGCGCGACAAGAACCACCCGTCGATCCTCTTCTGGTCGCTCGGCAACGAGAACAACGTGGACTCAGACTTCTTCGCCCAGGCCTATGCGTGGATCAAGGCGCGCGATCCGGGCCGCATGATCCAGAACCAGCGCAACGGCCCGCGCGACACGGTGGACTCGATGTACGCCCGCGTGCGTGAGATCGAGGCCTACGGCCGGCGCGACGACACGACGCTCCCGTTTATCCTGTGCGAATACTCGCACGCCATGGGCAACTCCTCGGGCAACCTTGCGGACTACTGGCGCGTGATCAACAGCTACCCGAACCTGCAGGGCGGCTTCATCTGGGACTTCGTGGACCAGGGCCTGCGCAAAGCCATTCCGTCCGAGCGCGTGCGGCACGGCGGCCCCACGACCTTCTGGGCGTACGGCGGCGATTACGGCGACTATCCCAACGACGACAACTTCAATAACAACGGCCTGATCCAGCCGGACCGCCGCCTCTCGCCGCAGTTCGCCGAGGTGCGGTACTGTTATCAGACCGTGTCCGTCGAGGCGGACGATGTGACGCGAGGCCTGTTCTGGGTCAAGAACCGCGCCTTCTTCACGAACCTGAGCGACTACGAGTGCCGCTGGACGTACGAGGAGAACGGCGAGGTGGTCGCCAAGGGCTCTCTCGGCCGGCTCGACGTGCCGCCGCAAGGGCAGAAGGCGTTCTCGCTGCCGCTCTCGATGGTGCGCAGGCCCGCCTATGCCGCGCAGGTCAGCACGTGGAACTTCGAGTTCCTGACGACCCGCAAAACGGCGTGGGCGGACAAGGGGCATACCGTCGCCCGCGATCAGGTGGTGGTCCCCGCTGACCCGCAGCCCGCGCTGACGGAGGGTGTGGTGGGACGCGAGGACGCCCGGATCGCCGAGACCGACGACGCGGTGAACGTCACGGGCTCAACGTTCGCGGTGCGCATCAGCAAGGCGAGCGGCGCGATCGTCTCATGGAAGGTGAAGGACGAGGAGCAGCTTTTCGCGCCCCTTGAGCCGAACTTCTGGCGCGCGCCGACCGATAACGACCGGGGCAACGGCATGGCCGAGCGCCATGCGGCGTGGCGGCAGGCGGCGGAACGGCGCGAGGTCCGCGGCGTGAGCGTCCAGCGCGAGGTGGATGGCAATTGGCGCGTGCTGGTGTCGCTCGCCTTTACGGAGGCGGGCGAAACCAAGGGGACGCTGACGTACAAGTTCACCAACGCAGGGCAGATCCGCGTGGCCCTCAAGGTCGAGCCCAAAGGCAAGGGGCTGGAGTCGCTGCCGCGCGTCGGCATGACGCTTCAGCTCCCGCTCGGATACGACCGCGCGACCTGGCTCGGGCGCGGCCCGCTCGAGAACTACGCGGACCGCAAAGCGTCGGCCTTTTTCGGCAAGTACACGCTCGCCGCCGGGGACTTCTTCTTCCCCTACGTGGAGCCGCAGGAGACCGGCAACCGGACGGAGACTTTCTGGGTGACCTTCACGGACGCGGCGGGCAAGGGGATCAAGATCACCGGCGACCCGAAGATCAACTTCAGCATCCTGCCCTACACGATCCGGGAACTCTCGACGCGCAAGCATCCGTGGGAGCTGAACCCCTGCGGCAACTGGGTGGTGAACGTGGACTACGGGCAGATGGGGCTGGCGGGCGAGGACAGCTGGGGGGCGCGGCCCTGGCCGGAGTATCAGTTGCTGCCCGACCGGGCGTACAGCTACGGGTTTGTGCTGTCACCGGTCAAGTAGAAGAAGTTCCTTCGGTCGATCTTAGGCGCATGGCAGTTCTGTTGGTGTAATCTCTCACTCTTATACGGGCAAGATTAAGATTATGAAACACCGACCTCAACAGAACCGCCATGCGCCTAAGTGATGCGGTATCCCGTTTCCGTTATTGCGGCACTCGCGCGTCTTCGGTAATATGGACCTGTTTTACTGTGCCTCTGTAAGTCTGTCTAGCGGCTGACACAGGGGATGCGAGGTGCTGCTTTTATGATTCGGACACACATGCTCCTGTTCCCAGTCCTGCTCGGCTTGTTGGCGGGCGGGTGCGGCTCCAAATCCGGCCTGAGCGACCTGCAGCAGGGCATGGCCGCATTCGGCGAGAAAAATTACGCCGGGGCGATCCCCTCCTTCACCCGCGCCGCCAAGCGGATCACGGATTCGGCCGATCTCTATTACACCCTGGGGCTTTCGCACTTGTATCTGGGCGAACTCGACCCGGCCCAGGCGGCCTTCAACGCCGCGCTGGAACTCAAGCCCGGACACGGCGAGGCGCTCGCCTGCCTCGGGCAGATCGCCTATCTGCAGAACGACCTTCCCAAGGCGACGGCGTGTTTCGAGCGGGCGCTGGCGGCCGCCTCCAGCGATGCCAACAAGGCCAGCATTCTGACCTCGCTGGCGCTGGCCGAGTCGGGCCGCGAACATCATGATCTGGCGCGCCTGCATCTGTTGCGCGCGCAGAAACTCGACCGCCAGTATGCGCCCGCGCTCTACAACCTGGCCAGCCTCTACCGCGACAAGTTCAACCTGCGCGAAGAGGCGCTCGACAATTTCGAAATGTACCTGCGCATCGCCGACAAGGGCGACAAACATTACGGGAAGGCGCTGAACAACGTCAAGCGGCTGCGGGACAATCTCGAGCGGACCCAGGCCGAAGAGGTGGAGGCCGTTCGGCGCGACCCTGCGGCTGCGGCCAAGTTGCTGCAAGAGGGGATGCGCCTGCAGTTCGCCAAGCAGTACGCCAAGTCGGCCAAGGCCTATCGCGACGCGCTGGCCGAGGACCCCCTCACCTTCAACGCGGCGCTGGGGCTGGCCACGGTTTACAAGCTGCAGGGACAGCGGGCGGAGGCGATGGAGGCGTTCAAGCGTGCCGCGGAGATCAGCCCCAACCATCAGGACAGCTACTTCGAGGCGGCGGAGCTGGCGCTCCAGTTGAAGCGCACCGCCGAGGCGGCCAAGATCCTCGACCGGGCGATCGCCCGCAGCCCGTTCAACCCGGCCGCCGCCGAACTCATGGCGCGGATCCGCTATGCCGAGACGCGCCTGCCCGAAGCGCGCGCCTACGGCGAATTCTATCTCTCCCTGCTGCGTCCCGGCGACAAGAACCGTGCCGCCTACGAGAAGTGGGTCAAGTCGCTGCCGGAGAAGTGATTCAAAACCCAGGCGTGCTCGGAGAGCCCGCGCTACCGGTAGTCCGCGATCTCCGAGCGCGGCGGACAGTTCGGAAAACCGTTCCCTGAACCCTATGCCCTTGTTACTCAAAGACTTTGGGACGCTGGACTATGTGGCGCTCGGCGCGGTCGCGTTTCTGGTGATCCGCGGGTTCCTCCGCGGGTGCTCCGACGAGCTCGGTCGCCTCGTGGGTGTCGTGGCGGCCGCGGCGGTCGGGTACTTCGGCTTCGCCCCTGTGGCGCGGGTGGTGCAGGCCGCCAAAATGTTCGAGGCCAACCCGTACGCCGGGCGGCTCATCGTCTTCATCCTGCTGGCCGTGGTCTGCATCGCCCTCTGGCTGGGCGTGCGCCGGCTGCTTGCCGACGCCATCCGGCTGGCGATCAGCCAGCCGTTCGACGCCATTCTGGGCGGCGTGATCGGCGGCGTCAAGGCGTTCATCCTGGTGGCGGCCCTGTGTGCGCTCGGACTGCTGAATCCGATCGAGAGGGACCGCTCCCAGTTTAAGAAAAATTCGGTGACGGCGCAGAAAATCGCGCCCCTGTTGAAGAGAATCACCTCCCCCGACATGTAGAGGGGGACCTATGACCTCGCTTTCTGAACTAATGGAAATGGACGACGCGGCCCTGATGTGCCGGGTGCGCGCCGACGACCGCGACGCGTTCGCGGTGCTGGTGAAGCGGCATCAAAAAATGCTGCTGAACTTTTTCGCGCGTTCCGGCGTTCAATACGATTGCGAGGACTTGGTTCAACAAACCTTCCTGCGGCTCTACCGCTACCGTGACCGGTACACGCCCACGGCGAAGGTGACGACGTTCCTGTTCCTGCTGGCGCGGCAGGTCTGGATCGATGAGCTGCGGCGGCGCACGCGCCACGAGCGGCTGGTGGACGGGCTGGCGGCCGAACCGCATCCGGAGTCCGTCGCGCCCGTGGCCGCCGATGCGGGCGCGGCGGGCGTCATGGATCTGGAGCAGGCGCTGGCCGCGCTGCCGGAGGCCCTACGGGCGGTCGTTGAACTCGGCGTGTACCAGGACTTGCCGTATGCGGAGATCGCGGAGATTTTGGCGATTCCCGTCGGAACAGTGAAGTCGCGCATGTTTAACGCGCTGGCCAGGCTGCGAGAGTGGATGGAGGAGAAGTGACGGACGGCGTGTTGCGGCTCGCGAGGACGCTCGCCCTCCATGGGTTCCTAGGCGTATTTGGCG
>JANYBJ010000292.1 GCA_025360845.1 bacterium | reverse complement strand
CATCTACGTCGCGCAGGTCAGTCTGGGCGCCAATGCGGCCGCCACGGTCAAGGCCTTCGTCGAAGCCGAGGCGTATGACGGCCCCGCGATCATCATCGCCTACTCGCACTGCATCGCGCAGGGCTTCGACATGGTCAACGGGCTGGAGCATCAGAAGATCGCCGTCGAAACCGGCCACTTCCCGCTGTACCGCTACAACCCGCAGCTTGCGGACGAAGGCAAGAACGCGTTGCAGCTCGACTGCAAGGCGCCGACGCAGTCGTTCGCCGAGACCGCCGTGAAGGAGAACCGCTTCAAGCAGCTCCTCACGCTCAATCCGAATGCGGCCGCGATGTTGCAGTCGGCGGAAAAGAAGTTCAAGGAGAACTTCGATATGCTTCAGAACCTGGCGAACATGACCAAGTCGTAAGCGTCGCTCACAATCCGGAAACGGCGCCCCGGCTCGTTCCGGGGCGCTTTTTTTACACTGAGTCACAACCGGTGATGAACCCTACGCACACACACCCCGAGCTAAAGCACGTCATCCCCGTCACGGACCCGACGGTGCCGCTGCCGCTCGACACGCTGTTCGACCCCGGCCGCCCGCTGGAGCTTGAGATCGGCTGCGGCAAAGGCCGCTTCCTCTCCGCACGCGCCGCGAAGAACCCGGAGACGCAGTACCTCGGCATCGAGCGCTTGAAGGATCGCGTCCGCAAGCTCGACAAGAAGGCCTGCCGCCTGAAGCTGGACAATCTCCGCATCCTGCGACTGGAGGCGTTCTACACCTTTTACTACCTGTTGCCAACGCACCGCCTGCGCACGGTCTACGTCTTTTTCCCCGACCCCTGGCCCAAGCGCCGGCACCAGACCCGACGCCTCTTCTCCCCGCTCTTCCTCGACGTGCTCTGGGCGCGGCTGGAGATCGGCGGCGTGATTCAGGTGGCCACCGACCATCCCGGCTACTTCGAGGAGATCCGCACGCGCCTCGCCTCGGACCCGCGCTTCCGCGAGGTCCCCGCCATGGAGCGCACGCCCGATGAGCAGACCGAGTTCGAGCACATCTTCCGCCGCCAGGGGCTGACCATCGGCCAGTGCGCCTTCCAGACCCTTCCGGCCGAAGAAACAACATTCCCTCCGTTGGAGATCGACCCGGAGATGGAGCCCCGGGACGGCCGTGACGATGATGAAACTGAGCCGCGGCTTGATCCCGAAGACACTTGAATGCCGGTTGCTCTACGCTCTTAATTATAGGCCAGTTGCCATATCCGCAGCATACCCATTGACACCGCAATTTCAGAAATAGGCTCTCCTCACAACACCTCGGTCAGATGCCGGCGCAGACAGGTGAAGAGCTTTAGAAAATCCCTGTTGCGGATTGAGCAGCTTTTTACAGTGCCCTCCTTGCATGTGGCGACCAGCCCCTGATCCACCAGCACTTTGAGCTGCAGCGAGAGCGTCGGCTGGGGGCATCCCAGCAGCGCCTGAAGCTCCGAACAGGTCAGCGTCGACTCGGCGAGCGCCTGCATGATGCCCAGCCGAAGGGGATGTGCCAGCGCCTGCAGCACGCGGGCGCCGCGCACCGTTTGTTCCGAAGTCAGCTTCTCTTGGCTTTTCATATGCTCGATAGTAACCGATCATCGCGTAGTGAGTCAATTGGCATATTTGCATTATCAAATATTATCGTTCCCAAAATCCTCTGACAAATGGTGGTTGCTTCTAGTATCAGAATATTGTAATATTTTAATTTTTAAGACACGTAAGGCTTACGGAGGAAGAATCATGAATACGCAAAAGCTTGTGATCATTGGCGGCGTGGCTGGCGGAGCCAGCGCGGCGGCGCGCGCGCGGCGCCTGAGCGAAGAGGCGGAGATTATTCTGCTCGAGCGCGGCCCCTCTGTTTCGTTCGCCAACTGCGGCCTGCCGTACCACATCGGCGGCGTAATCGCCGACCGCGGCCGCCTGCTCGTCACCACGCCCGAGAACCTTCGCGCCCGCTTCCGGATCGGCGTGCGCACCCGCAGCGAAGTCACCGCCATCGACCCCGAGAAAAAGGAGGTCGAAATCAAAAACCTCGCGAGCGGCGAAGTTTACCGCGAAAGCTACGACGCGCTCATCCTGAGCCCCGGCGCCGAACCGATCCGCCCGCCGATTCCCGGCATCGACAGCCCGAACGTGCTGACGCTCCGCAACATGGAGGACATGGACCGCATCATCAAGGCGCTCGACGGCAAAAAGCACGCCACCGTGATCGGCGGCGGCTACATCGGTCTCGAAATGGCCGAGGCGCTGCGCCGCCGCAAGATCGCGACCTCGCTGATTGAACTCGCACCGCAGGTGATGGGCCCGGCCGATCCAGAAATGGTTTCGCTGCTCCACCAGGAGCTGACCCTCAACGGCGTCGATCTGCGCCTCGGCACCTCCGTCACCGGCTTCAGTGACTCGGCGAAAGGGCTGAAACTCACCCTCAGTTCCGGCGAAACGCTCGAGACCGGGATAGTTGTGCTCGCGATCGGCGTCAAACCCGAAACCTCGCTCGCCAAAGCTGCAGGTCTGGTTCTCGGCCCGCGAGGCGGCATCCAAGTCAATGACCGCATGCTGACCAGCGATCCCTTCATCTACGCGGTCGGCGATGCCGTGGAGGTGACCGACTTCATCACGCGCCAGCCCGCGCTCATTCCGCTGGCCGGACCCGCCAACCGGCAGGGTCGCATCGCCGCCGACAATATTTTCGGACGCGACACGCGGTACCGTGACACGCAGGGCACAGCCATCTGCAAGGTCTTCAACCTGGCCATCGGCATGACCGGCCTCAGCGAAAAAGCGGCTAAACGTGCGGGCATCGCGTTTGAAAAGGTGTATATCCATGCGGCCAGCCATGCGTCGTACTATCCCGGCGCGGCGCCACTCAGCATTAAACTGCTGTTCGATCCCCGCTCCGGCCAAGTGCTCGGCGCACAGGCGGTCGGCGCTGACGGCGTGGATAAGCGCATCGACGTGTTCGCCGTCGCCATCCGCGCGGGACTGTCCGTCTTCGACCTCGAAAACCTCGAGCTCTCCTACGCGCCGCCGTTCGGCTCCGCCAAGGATCCCGTCAACTTCGCCGGGTTCGTCGCAGCCAACGCGCTGCGCGGCGATGTCAAGCTCTGCCAGGTGGACGAGGTCATCAAACCGGCGGCGCATCAGAAGCTGCTCGATGTCCGCACGCCGGACGAGGTCTCCGCCGGGACGATTCCCGGCGCGATCAACATTCCGGTCGACGACCTGCGCGACCGGCTGGGCGAACTGTCCAAGGAAAAGGAGTATCTCGTCTTCTGCCGCGTCGGACTGCGCGGCTACCTGGCCTGCCGCATACTTTCACAAAACGGCTTCAACTGCCGCAACCTCACCGGCGGCTATATCACCTACCAGCGGACGACCGGCTTACCCGCCTCAGAAATGCCCGAAAACCATCGCCCCGAAAATGATTCCGACAATCAGGATTCCCAGCCCTTGGGAAAGGAGACGACTTTGAAACTTGTCAAAACCGTGAACGCCTGCGGCCTGCAGTGCCCCGGCCCCATCCTTCAGCTCAAACAGGCCATCGACGACATTAAAGTCGGCGAGGCCGTCAGCATCACCGCAACCGACCCCGGCTTTGTCGCCGACGCGCCCGCGTGGTGCAACACCACCGGCCATGAACTCGTCAGCCTGGAGCCGGCTGAAATAGGCGGCTATCGCGCCACGGTCGTCAAACGGTCGCCCGCAACGGGCTTGAACGTTCAAAACGCCGGCAAGCGCGCCATGACCAATGTCGTTTTCTGCGACGATTTCGACAAGGCCGTGGCCGCCTTCATCATCGCCAACGGCGCCGCCGCGGCGGGCTATGACGTGACGCTCTTCTTCACCTTCTGGGGCCTCAACATCCTGCGCAAATCCGGCCCGGTCACGGCCAGGAAGAACCTCATCGAGAAAATGTTCGGCTTCATGATGCCGAAGGGCGCGGACCGCCTCACGCTCTCCAAAATGAATATGGCGGGCATGGGAATCGCGATGATCAAAGGCATCATGAAACACAAGAACGTCATGACGCTCCCGGCGCTGATCGCGCAGGCTAAGCTCAGCGGCGTGCGCTTGGTCGTGTGCACCATGAGCATGGACCTCATGGGCATCAAGAGCGAAGAGCTGATCGACGGCATCGAGGAAGGCGGCGTCGCCCTGTATATCGACCACCTGAGCCGCTCATCGGCCGGCCTGTTCATTTCTTAGATAAGATCAGGCAGGAGAAACTCGAGAAACCTTCCTGCTATTACGGGTGGCTCAAAAAATCTTATAGCGCTCGGCATAGGATGGACCGGAAAACTGTTTCTGTGTTTCGCTCCCCTTTGTTCGGAACGGCGGCATGGCAAGAAAATGGGGTTGTTTTATGCGCACAGGTTTGTCATCGGCTGCGGGTTTGTAGTTTCCCACAAACAGATAGCCGAGCCAAGGTCGTGGCAGTTGTCGTTCAAAACCATCTTTCTCGTAAGTCGTCCAGAAATCGAGGGCGTTGCCGAGGCTTTCCTCCAGCCGATTGTTTTGGTTTTTGCCGATACTCTGGTCCTGCGATTTGAATTCGACAGCCGCATAAAGCACGGGAGACCCCTTGTCCCCTTTTGCCGGGTAGAAGCGGCTGTTGGCCAGCACGATGATGTCCCAGTTCTTTGAGGGGCGGAAGAAAGAGGGAAGGATGGAGGGCGTCTCGGAGAGATGCCCTCCCGAATAGATGTGCGAGGGCTTCACGTTCAGATCGATCAAAAAATCCCGGATAGTGTTCGCGAAGCCGTCCATGGTCTTCCCGTTCAGGTTCTCGTCGCGAGTTCCGCCTTGCGCATTCTTAGGCGCGGTGCCTTTTTTTGAGGCCCACCAGTGTTTAATGGCTCTCTTAAAAAGGTCTGTTTCCAGAGTGGTGCTCATTGGGGAATGTCCTCGATCTGATAGGCCTCCATCGCGGCCTTTGTTGCACGCTCGAAATCCTGAGTGTCAAAAGCGTGGCCGAGAGTGATGGCAAGGTTGGCAGGGATGCTCGCTGGATCAGGCACGCGGATTCGGCGGAGGTATTGAGCTTGAAAGCGCAAGTATCCGCCGCGCATGCGGACACCATAACACCGGCTGAAAAAATCGCCAACTGCCGACATGAGCAAGCCGCCGAGCACACGGAGATCCCATGTTTCAGAGGTGATCCAGTAAAGGTTGTGTTGCGGATACGTCGTGCCCAGATCGAGAGACGGAAGCAAGCGATCCTTGATATCAGCGATGTAGAGCTTGTTTTTTTTTGTATAGGGCGAGATTCACGCGATCGATGGTTTTGTGCCAGCGACCTGGTCTTTCCTTTTTCGCGGTGTGCCTTCCATTGAGCAACACCTGATGCGGTCGCAAGTAAGTCTCAAAGCGCGGGTACTCTTCCAGATCCACCAAACCGTGCTCGTTCCAAGGGTTGACCAAGCAATGCCCCGACCATACGACATGGCCATCAACGAGATCAGATGCCAGAGCGAGGGGTAGTATTCGGTCTGACTCGATGTCTGGCTTCCCCTGCGTAATGAAAACGTGATCTGCTCCGGTAGCAACACCGATGCCGATTCTTGTGCCCGTCGCCTTGTTTTCGAGCGGAAAACAGGTGGCTTCGAGGCGCTTGAGCAGCTTCAGCGCATCGGGAGAAGAGCAGGGCCAGGGCTCTGTACCGTGGAACCAATCGGGAAAACGGGCAACCCTCAAAACGGCCGATGACCGGGCATGGGCGATGCTCTGGACTAAAGCTGCAGTCTTCTCGTGCTCGATTCCGGCAAGCGCCTTGGAGACCGTGACTGGACCTTGAATTTCACGAGCGATTATCGTGACCGCCGGGTAGGCGGAGACCACTGTCTCAAAGGCGGGCACTTCATGTGCTTCGACAATGTGGCAAACACTATACCCGCCAGAGGTGATAAATTCTCGCAGAGCGCTACCGTAGTCGTTGAGCATCCAGCGATCAGCGCAGATGAAAGCGCAGACCCCGTTAGGCTTGAGCTGTTCCAGCGCTGCTTGGTAAAAGGCTATATAGATGTCCGCACGGCCACGCATGGCGCTGAAACTACTGCGATACATCGCCGCTTTGCTTGAAGGAATCTCCTCAAGACGGATATATGGAGGATTGCCGATGACAAAATCGGCGATGGGGAAACAGAGTGCCGACTCGAGAAAATCACCAACTCTAATCCATTCGCGTGCAAGAAGGGTCCCAACCGCTGAGGGAACCTGGAGCGCGACGAGTGTGGCGCAGACGACAGCGATAGCGCGATCCGCCGCTTTCGGATCGATTTCAAAAGCTTGGATAGCTTTTGTTGCCTGCGTCAATGGCGTTCCATGACGTTCACAGGATTGAACGAGCCGCCGTGCCATGGCTTGAAGGAAAGCCCCGTCTCCAACAGAAGGTTCAATCGCTACCAAGTCAGCCAAGGGTTTTTCAGGCAGGTATCCGGCCAAATCCAACACGAGTTCAACCATCCAAGGCCGAGTGTAAATGACTCCGGCTCCGCGAGGCAAACAACGCGTTGAATCTAAACTTATCATGGTTTCGAATTGATTCCTGTGCGTGATGAACCCAATATGCTTTGTTCCCTATAAAATACCGCTTGCATAACAATACACAAAACCTCTTGGAAACGTCAAGGCCAGGGAGCGCGAGCGCGTATCGGTATGCGGGAAAAGCCCCGCCTCACCTTGGCGCTCTTAGGGTGAGCAAAAGACGCTGACCAAGTTAATGCTTTAGCGCCGCAACAACAACTTGCAACGCTCATCTTCCGGCATGGACAACTTCCTCCACCAGGTTGTCTGCCAGATCGGCGATGATCGGCAACGCGCCGAAACGTCCGAGCAAACACCCCCTGCGGATAAGGGATAGGAAGCACACGTCAACTCTTCAATCGTGCCGGTTCGCCACTGTCCCGCCGCCCTCAGCAGGTGATGAGCAAACGCTTACCGTCGGCCGCATCGAGCGCGGCGGTGTAGCGGCTGAGCGACTTCTTGGTCAGGCCCTTTTTGAGCGTGCCGTCCGCACACGCAAGCCCCTGCGCTCGCCGCGCCGACTGCGGTGATCATGCTTCGCCGAGTCACTTTGTTCATGTCGTCCTCCTTAAACTTTCCCAGAATCGGCTTTCAATGTTCATCAACTGGCAGACAGATTTCATGCTCGCTACGCGCTCTTTCAAGAATCGGCAGCGCCCTCTGTCTTACGGCAAGGCAACCGCATCGCCGGCCTTCAAGCCCGCGAGAATTTCCACGCGGCCCGCATCCGCAGGAGCGGTCCGCACCAGCACGCGCGTGGTCCGCCCGCCCGCCACCACGCTCACATATTCGAGCTGTCCCGCGCGCACCAGCGCGGCCTCGGGCATGAGCAGCGCCTGCCGTTCGCCTAGGTTCAGCGACACCGTGCCGAACATGCCCGGCATCACGCCTTCGGTCGGCGGCAGGCAGAGTTTCGCCAAAAACGTGCGGCTGCCCGCATCGACCGAGGGCACGATCTCGCGGACCTCTGCCTCGAGTTTCCGTCCCAATGCGCCGAGTGTCACCGGCAGCTTGTCGCCGATCTTCACCCGCGTCACCAGCCCCTCGCGGATCGGGGCCTCCAGCAGCAGCCGCGTCGGATCGAAAATGCTCAACAGCGTTTTTCCCGGCGTCGCGAGGTCGCCCGGATCAGCAAGCCGCTCCGATACCACACCGTCCATCGGACAGACGACGGACGCATAACCGACGACGGTCTCGGCCTGATGCTGCGCCTCTGACGCCGCACGCGCATCGGCCTGCGCCGCGAGTTGACCCTGCTCGGCCTGCGCCATGCGCGACACCGTTTGCCGGTATGCGTCTTCAGCCGCGTCCAGCGCCTGCTGCGACGTCATTTTCTGCGCCGCCAGTTTACGGGCTCTATCCACCTCGGCCGTGGCGAGATCCAAAGCAGACCGCGCCTGCACGCTCCGCTCCGCCGCCGCCAACAGTCCCGCCTGCGCCCCTGCCACACGCTCTTTGGCCTGACTCACCCCCGTCCGCAACTCGGCGTCGTCCAGCGTCACCGGCGCGTCACCTGCTTTAATGCGGTCACCCGTACGCACCGTCACCGTCAGTATCCGCCCGACGATCCGCGCCGCGAGTTGAACCTCGGTCCGGCTGCGGATCGTGCCGACCGCCGTGTAGACGACCGGAACGTTCGTGGCCTCGACTGTCAGAGTCCGCACCGCAGGCACGGCTGCGGCCTCCGTCGCCCGCCCCGGCTTGATGCGCTTGCCGCACCCGCCGACTTGCCACACGATCACCCAGACGATGACGATCAGCCCAGCGGCCGACCCCAGAAATTTCGAGATCCGTTTATTGAGCCTCATGGTGTCTCTCCTTCAGCAAGAAAAATACAGTCGGGATGATCAGCAGCGTGAAAACGGTGCTCGCCACCAGGCCGAAGATCAGCGCCCAGGCCAACCCCGAAAAGATCGGGTCGAGCGTGATCGGCCACGCGCTGAGCAATGCGGTCAGCGCGGTCAGCGCGATCGGGCGGAAACGCACCGCGCCGCTCTCGAGCAGCGCCTGCCGCAGCGGCTTACCCTGCCGGATCGCCTCGTGGATGAACTCGATGAGCACGATGCTGTTGCGGATCACGATGCCGCCCAGCGCGATCATGCCGATCATGGCTGTGGCCGTAAAGAAGACCGGCTCCGGATAGCCGCCCACCGAGCCCGACCCGGCGTTGAGCAGCGCGAACCCCGGCATGATGCCGATCAGCGTCAGCGGGATCGCCAGCATCATCACGCCCGGCATCAGGAAGCTGCCGGTCTGCAAGACCAGGAGCAGGTAGATGCCGAGCAGCGCCACGCCGAAGGCGATGCCGAGGTCGCGGAACACGTCCACCGTGATCTGCCATTCGCCCTCGCCGCTCCAGCGCACCGTGGCCCCGTGCGGTAGTGGCGCTCTCTTCAGCCTGCTCTGCAATCCCAAAATCATCTCGCCCGGAGCGCGGCCCACCGCCTCGGCGGTCACAAACACAACCCGCTCAAGATCCTTGCGGTAGACCGGCTGAGCCACCGCCTCTTTCTCGAACCGCGCGATCTCGCGCACCTGCACCTGCGAGCCCTGCGGCGTACGCAGCCAGAGTTGCTCCAGCCGCGTCGAATCGCTCCGTTCCGCCAGCGGCAACAAGAGCCGCACTTGAACGGGCTCTCGGGCGTGAGCCGCGTGCAGAACACCCAAAGGCCGCAGCCCGCCGGCCGCAGCCACCGCCTGCGCAACGTCCGCAGGCGTGAGTCCGTGCAACGCCGCCTTGTCGCGGTCGACCACCAGCGCCAGCCGGTCGCGCGGCGTTTCGGAATAATCGTCAACCTGCGCGATATGATGCGCGTCGTACGCCGCCATGTGCGCCTCAAGCATCTTCGCCGCGTCGATGATCTGGTCGTACGTCGCATCAGGCGGTCCGAGCACCTCAGCCGTGATCGTGCTCAGCACCGGCGGACCCGGAGGCACCTCGACGATGCTCAGCACCGCGCGGTACGTGGAGGCGATGCGCGTGAGGTCGTCGCGGAGCCGCAGCGCGATGGCGTGGCTCTGCTGTGAGCGCTCATGCTTGCCCGCGAGGTTGACGCGGATGTCCGCTTGGTTCGGCAGTCGACGGAATCCGTAGTGACGCACCAGCCCGTTGAAGTCCAGGGGCGAGTTACGCCCCGTGTAGGTCTCGTAATCGCGCACCTCGTTCACGGTGCTTAGGTACGCTTCCAGCGCCTGACACGCCCGGTCGGTCTCTTCCAGCGTCGACCCCTCCGGCAGATCCACCACCAGTTGCAGCTCGTCCTTGTTATCGAACGGCAGCATCTTCAAAGGCACGAGCCCCGTCAAAGGCAGCAGCAGACTCCCCGCGAAGAGCGCGGCCACAACCCCCAGCAGCATCCACGCCCGCCGTCGCGTCAGGAAGGGCGACAGAACGGCCCTGTAACCCGCACGGATCCAGCGCGGTGTGACATCCTCGGCGCTCTGCGGAGCGGCCGCGACCTTCTTGTGCAAGAGCTTGTGCGTCAGCCACGGCACAAAGGTGATCGCGCTGACCGCCGAAAAGAAAATCGTCAGCGGCACGTTCACCGCCATCGGCCGCATGTAAGGCCCCATCATGCCTGTGATGTAGAACATCGGGATGAAGCAGATGATGATCGTCAGCGCGGACATCACCACCGGGATCGCCATCTCGTCCACCGCCCACTGCACCGCCAGCAGCGGCCTCTGAAGACCCATGCGCAGGTGGCGCTGGATGTTGTCCACATTGCTGATCGGATCGTCCACCACCAGGCCCAGGCTCAGAATCAGCGCGAAGAGCGTCACGCGGTTGATGGAGTAGCCGGCCAGGTAGTTCAGGAACAGCGCCAAGGCGAACGAGATCGGCACCGACAGCCCCACCACGATGCTCTCGCGCCACCCCATCGTCACCGCGATCAGCGCGATCACGGTGATGATTGCAAAAACCATGGCGTCCAGCAACTCGCCGACCTTCTCCTGCGATGTCCGCCCCGTGTCGCGCGTCACGCGCACCGTCACGTCCGCAGGGATCAGCGAGCCTTTCAGCGACTCAGCCGCGGCGATGACCGCCTGCGACACCTTGAGCGCGTTGGCCCCTTTTTTCTTCGCGAAGGACAGCGTCACCGCCGGCAGCCGCCCCGCGTCCGCATGGGCCGCGTCCACCGGCCCGAAGCCGATGTGGAGATACGAATCCGGCTCGGCCGGCCCGTCCGTCACCGCGGCCACATCGCCCACGCGCACCACGCGGCCCGCGTCGGAACGGAGGACCGTCTCTCGCACCGCCGCCGCCGAGTCCAACGGCGAGCGCGGGCGCAGGCCGAGTTGCAGACCTTTTTCGTAGACCGTGCCCGCGTCGCCGCCCGGATCTGAACCCGACAAGGCACCACGGATATCGGCCATACAGACGCGCCGAGATGCAAGCGCCTCGGAAGCCGCCTCGATCCGGATCTCACGAGGCAGCCCGCCGATGATCTCGCTCTGCGAAAGATCGGGCAGCGCGTCGAGCCGCGCCTTCACCTCTTCCCCGATGCGGCGCAACTCAAAGGGATTGCGCTGCGGCGAAAAGAGCGTCAGTGCCACCACCGCAACATCGTCGATCTGCGACGGCTTGACGATCCACCCCGCCACCGGCGACGGCACGAGGTCACGGTGGCTCTCGATCTGGTCGCGGAGCTTGATGATCGATCGTTCGCGATCCTCTCCCACTTTGAACCGCACCGTCACCACCGACTGGTCGTGACGGCTGATCGAATAGATGTGCTCCACGCCCGTGACCTGCCACAGGATACGTTCAAGCGGGCGCGTCACCAGTTCCTCGACCTCGCGCGGCGTACGTCCCGGCACATCGACAAACACATCCGCCATGGGCACGACGATCTGCGGCTCCTCCTCCTGCGGAGTGGCCAGCAGCGCCACGATGCCCATCAGCAGCGCCGCCGCAATCAGCAGCACCGACTGCGGCCCCTGCAGGAAGACACGCGCGACCCTGACTACAAGGCCCTGCGGTTCGCTCTGTTCGAACGTTTCCATATTTGCCTCTACCGTATCACCGCACACACAAGAGGTCAATGACTGTCCTCTCCAATGACTTCGGCTTTAAGCCACTCCTACAGCACCTCGGTCAGATGCCGATGCAGACAGGTGAACAGTTTCAGAAAATCCTTGTTGCGGATCGAGCAGCGTTTGACCGTGCCCTCCTTGCATGTGGCGACCAGCCCCTGATCCGCCAGCACTTTAAGTTGCAGTGCCCGAGCGGTCACCAGAAAGACCGGGTAGGTGCGCATCACACCGTCTGCGCCCGGGCGCGTGATGCGGTAGGCCTCGCGTGACGAGGCATCCGCGAACCCAGACTCTTCCAGCCAGCGGCAGACGGTAGCACGCTCAAAGCCGTGATGAAAAATGCCCGTCGGGTCGGCGTGGAAAGTCCCGTCCTCAGAATCCAGATCCGCCAGCGCGATCCAGCCGCCGGGCCGGAGCGCAGGCAGCAAATGCCTCAGCACCAACGGCACATCGGGCAGGTGATGCAGCACCATCGAGCTGACGATCAGGTCGAAGCACCCGCGCGGCAGCGCCGCTTCCCCCACGTCGCACTTGAGCGTACGCAGGTTGGACACCCCCAGGGCCTTCACCTTCTCGCCGAGCACGCGCAGCATTTCGCCTGAAGCTTCCACAGCCGTGACCTCGCCCACGTCGGGCAGCAGCCCGAGCGAAACCAGGCCGGTGCCCGCGCCGAAATCCATCGCCGCCATGTCAGGCCTCAGCGGCACGGCCGTACGGATCGCCTCCACAACCGCCCGCGCGAGCGCCACCCGGGCGGGGTTCGCGTCCCACTCCGCGGCCTTGTCGTCGAAACGTGTGCAGGTGTCGTCTAGGTTCGTTTTCATGACTGCTTTCCCCGCTTTTCATTCGGTTTCACGCCATACTTCTTCTGGCGCGCGCGGCCTGCGGGACAACCGCCGCCCGTCAGCGCCATTTCAAGCTTCTGCAGAAAGGCGGCAATCTTATTGCCCCTCCGGGCGTTGGTGCAGACCGGACAATGCGACTCGCAGAACTCAGCATCAGTCAGTTTCATGGTATCTTTCCTTTTCGCCGAACTTTTCCAATTCCGCCGTACTCAGGCCGCCCTCGACAGCAGCGCACCAAGGGCCATGCCAAAGATCGTGCTTAACCACGGGTTGGACGTGATAGGACAGGTGCCAGAGGAGCACCCGATGAATCGGCACACTCCGTAACCGAGAATGCCGCCGACGACGGCACCGAGAACCACTCGAATAATCATGACACCCAGTCCTTGTTCCTTTCCGAGTCAACGCGTCTGCCTGACGGCCTAACCGCCTTCGCCTAAAAACCTTCTCCTTCTCCCTTGATCACCGCCTCGACGCAGTGCATGAAGTTTAGGACGCACGGCACCTTCAGGGAATAGAAGACCTGCTTGCCGCGCTTGTCGTCCGCCACCACGCCCGCATTTTTCAGCACCAGCAGGTGTTTGGAGACGGTCGAGAAGTCCAACTCCAACCCGTCGACCAACTCGCACACGCAGCGCTCTCCGCTCTCCAACTGCTCCACCATCCACAGCCGGGCCGGGTGCGCCAGCGCCTTCAAAACCTTCGTTTTCGCCGCCAATACCGTTTTCTCGTGCTTGGTCATACCGTCTCTTTCGTTTTGTTTTTTGGCATAATAACCAAATGATTGCCACCCTGTCAACCCTGAATTGACAGCCAGCCCACAAGAGTGTAACGTGAAGGCAAAAAATGAAAACACTGGTGCCATTTCTTACCGTCGGGTTCGGCGGCTTTGCAGGGTCGGTTTTGCGCTACTCGCTCGGCCTGCTGGGTCAGCGCTATTCGGCCACCTTTCCCCACGGGACGCTCTGGGCCAACCTCGGAGGATGCCTCATCCTGGGGATTGTATCGGCTCTGGCCGCCAAGACCGAAGTGCTTTCACCGAACATGCGGCTGCTGCTGGCCACCGGGTTCTGCGGCGGGTTCACCACCATGTCCACCTTCACGTACGAGACCTTCAGTTTCTTCCAAGACTCCGAGTACCTTTACGCGGCGGGGTACTTTCTTCTGACGTTTGTCGGCTGCATGTTGAGCTTCTGTCTGGGGCTCTACGCGGTCTCCTTCATCACGAAAGGCTAGGTGCATCATGGAACTCACGGGCGAAGCGAAACTCCTCCGCATCTTCATCGGCGAATCAGACAAGGTCCGGCACGTGCCGCTCTACGAGGCGATCGTGCGCGAGGCCAAGGTTTCCGGGCTGGCGGGCGCCACGGCTTGGCGCGGCATCATGGCCTACGGCCAGTCCAGCCGCATCAGAACCGCCAAGATCCTCGACCTCTCCTCCGACATGCCCGTCATCATCGAGATCACAGACCGCGAGGACCGCATCAACGCCTTCCTGCCGAAGTTGGACGAGCTGTTTGAAAAGTCCAACTGCGGGGGGCTTGTCACCATCGAGAAGGTGAATATCATCAAGTACACGCACGATCAGAAGTAGGCCGCCCTGTCAAGGGCCCGGCACGTCCTCCCTTTTCAGGTTGACCTCTCCGCAAAAAGCGGGTTTACTACAGCGACACAAAAGGAGAACAGTTATGCAGAAGTACGTGTGCAACGTGTGCGGTTATTTGTATGACCCCGAAACGGGCGACCCCTCCAACGGCATTGCTCCGGGCACGCCATTCGAAGCCATCCCGGATGATTGGTGCTGTCCCGAGTGCGGCGTGGGCAAAGACCAGTTCGTGCCGGTTTCGTAGCGCCATCCCAAGCCACGGCTCGCCCTCCAGCCCCTCTTTCGCGCATGGAGGGCGAGCGTCCCCGCGAGCCGCAGCCGCAACTCGCTACGACGCAGTCAGCCCGTACTGCTTGACCTTGTAGCTCACGATTCTCGGCGTGGAAAGCAACTGCCGCGCGGCTGCGGCGATGTTGCCGTGCGTGAGCTTGAGCGATTCGGTGAGGATCGCTTTCTCGTAGCGTTCGACCATCTCGCCCAGCGACGCGCCGTCCACCAGAATGGGCGCCGCGCCGGCTTCGGGCTTCGCGGGATCGTCGGACAGTTGGATCGACGACGGCAAGACTTCGGGCCGGATCACCTCGCCGTCCGCCAGCAACACGGCGCGCTCGATGCAGTTCTCCAGCTCGCGCACGTTGCCCGGCCAACGGTGGCGCATCAGCAGATCCAGCGCCTCGTTGGAGAGCCGGTTGACTTTCTTGCCGTTCTCCTCCGCATATTTCGCCATGAAGTGATCGGCCAGCAGGATGATGTCGGCCTTGCGTTTGATCAGCGGCGGCACAAAGATCGGAAACACGCTCAGCCGGTAGTACAGGTCCTCGCGGAACAGGCCCTTCTCCACCATCGCGGGCAGGTCGCGGTGCGTCGCCGCAATGATGCGCACGTTGACCTTTATCGTCTTGATGCCGCCGACGCGCTCAAACTCGCGCTCCTGCAGCACGCGCAGCAGCTTCGCCTGGATCGAGAGCGGAATCTCGCCGATCTCATCGAGGAAGATCGTGCCGCCGTCCGCCAACTCGAACCTTCCCTTGCGATCCGAGACCGCGCCTGTGAACGCGCCCTTGACGTGCCCGAACAGCTCGCTCTCGATCAGGCTCTCGGGCAAGGCCGCGCAGTGTACGCGCACAAACGGCTCTCCGGCCCGGGTGCTGGCATAGTGGATGGCATGGGCAACCAGCTCTTTGCCGGTGCCGGTCTCGCCGTTGATCAGCACCGTGGCCTGGCTCTTGGCCACCTGAAAGATCTGGTCGTAGACCCCCTGCATTTCGCGCGAGTTGCCCACGATGTTGTCGGGATGGTACCGGCGCGTCAGCTCGGCGCGGAGCTGCCGGTTCTCCTCCTTGAGGTGCTCCTGCTGCTCCAGCACATCGCGCCGCAGCAGCACCGCGCGGGCGACCATGGAGGCGACGATCCCGAGAATGGTCGCATCCTCTTTCAACTGCTCGTCGTCCGCAAAAGGACGGTAGACGCTCAGCGCGCCCACCACCTCCTGCTTCTCCTTGATCGGCACACAAATGAAAGCCGTGTCCGGATCGCGGCCCTGCTGCGTGCGGTTCAGGAAGATCGGCGACTCGCTCGTGCGCGGGATGATCATCGGCTCGCCCGAGAGCACCACCTTGCCCGTCACGCCTTCGCCCAGCTTGTAGCGCCCCATCTCGGCCTGCGCGCGCGTCAGCCCGTGCGCCGCCTCGATCAGGATATCGTCGCCGCCCTTGCGCAGCAGCGTGATGGTCGCCAGCCGGAAGTTCAGGCACTCCGCCAAGGCCTCCAGAATCGGATGCACAACAGAACGCATGTCGATGGTCTGATCCACGGTCGTGCTGATGCTGTGGAGAAGCTTGAGTTCCTGCAGGTGCCGATTCTGGTCCATTCTTTATCTCCTACACAAAACATTTCTTCGTGAGCTTTTCGTAGGCTTCGACGTACTTCGCGCGGGTCTTCGCAACCACCTCGTCGGGTAACACAGGCGCGGGCGGCTGATGGTTGAAGCGGATGCCGTCCAGCCAGTCGCGCACGAACTGCTTGTCGAGACTCGGGGGGTTGCCGCCCACCGCATAACTCGCCTGCGGCCAGAAGCGGCTGGAGTCCGGCGTCAGCACTTCGTCCGCCAGCACCAGCCGTCCGGAGGCGTCTGTGCCGAACTCGAACTTGGTGTCGGCGATGATGACGCCGCAGGCCGCCGCGTAATCGGCCGCTTTCGAGTAGCAGCGGATCGAGACGTCCGCAAGCTTCCTCGCCTGCGCCTGCCCCAGCGCGGACTCCAGTTCCGCCGCCGTCACCGGCAGGTCGTGCTCGCCCAGCTCAGCCTTGGTGCTGGGAGTGAAGAGCACGCTGTCGAGCTTGGACCCGTTCTGATACCCGTCGCGCAGCGGTTGCGAATTGACCGTGCGGCTCTTCTGATACTCCTTCCAGCCCGAACCGGTCAGATACCCGCGCACGATGCATTCGAACGGAATGATCGACACCTTTTTAACCAGCATCGAACGGCCGCGCAAATCCTCTTTGACGCCCTGCAGCTCTGCCGGATACGCATCAACATCCGCCGAGATCAAATGGTTGGGCATCCCGTCCAACAGCCCGAACCAGAACACGCTCAGGCTGTTCAGGATGCGGCCTTTGTCCGGAATGCCGTTGGGCATCACCACATCGAACGCGCTGATCCGGTCCGTGGCGACCAGCAGCAGCCTGTCACCCAAATCATACAGGTCCCGCACCTTGCCGCGACGCGGCGCAGGCAGACCGGGTATGGCACTCTCAATCAATGCACGGTTTTTATCGTATTTCATACACCCCTCAGCGGTTGTTTTAGGCGCTATTCTAGCGAAACCTGGGCAAAAACACAGCTCCCGCCGGAATAAAATCCTCAACGGTTATCAGTGGCGGCTTTGATAAAGGCCGCAAACAACGGATGCGGAGCCACCGGATTCGACTTGAACTCCGGGTGATACTGGCAGGCCACGAACCACGGATGGTCCTTCAGTTCAATCACCTCGACCAGATTCCCGTCCGGCGAGGCCCCCGCCACGATCATCCCGCCCTTCTCCAAAGCCTCACGGTACACGGGGTTGAACTCGTAGCGGTGGCGATGACGCTCGGCGATCTGCTCCACTCCGTATGCCAAAGACGCCTGCGTTCCGGGTGTCAGCCTGCACGGATAGGCGCCGAGACGCATCGTGCCGCCCATGTCCGTCAGGCCGCGCTGCCCGTCAAGCAGCGAGATCACCGGATGCGGCGCGCCCGGCGCCAGCTCCGTGCTGTTGGCCTCCGTCAGCCCGCACACGTGGCGGGCGAACTCGATGACCGCGCACTGCATTCCCAGGCAGATGCCGAAGAAGGGAATCTTGTTCTCACGCGCATATTGGATGGCCGCGATCTTGCCCTCGACGCCGCGAATGCCGAAGCCGCCCGGCACCAGAATGCCGTGTACGCCCTTCAGCTTGGCCTCGGCTCCCGCCTGCTCGACCTCCTCCGACTCCATCATGCGGATGTTGAGTTTCACGCCCGAGGCGACCGCCCCGTGCGTGAGGGCCTCGTAGATGCTTTTGTAGGAGTCGCGGAGGCTGATGTACTTGCCCACCACCGCGATCTCCACCTCGCCGTTCGGCGGGCGGATCAGGCGGTCGAGCATCGCGTTCCACTCGGTCATGTCCAATATATTGACCGGCAGCTCCAGAAGCTTCAGGATCTTCTCATCCACCTGCTGCTTAAAGAGATCGATCGGAACTTCGTAAATCGAGTTCGCCACGTCGCACTCCTCGATGACGTGCTCGGGGCGAACGCCGCAGAAGAGCGCAAGCTTGGCGCGATGCTCGGCGGCGAAAGGGCGCTCGCACCGGCAGATCAGCAGCTCCGGCACAATGCCGATCGACCGCAGAATGCCGACCGACTGCTGCGACGGCTTCGTCTTCATCTCACCCGCCGCACGGATATACGGCACGAGCGTCAGGTGAATGAACAGGCTGTTGCCCGGTCCCAACTCGTGGTGATACTGCCGGATCGCTTCCAGATACGGCTGCGACTCGATGTCGCCCGCCGTGCCGCCGATCTCGGTGATGGCGATGTCCGTCTGGTCGTCTTCGATCTCGCGGATCGCGCGTTTGATCTCGTCCGTGACGTGCGGGATCACCTGCACCGTCTTGCCCAGATAACCGCCCGCTCGCTCGCGGGCAATCACGTTGCTGTAAATGCGCCCGGTCGTGTAATTGCTGTGCTGGTCACAGGCGATCCCGGTGAAACGCTCGTAGTG
This sequence comes from bacterium, assembly GCA_025360845.1. GTDB lineage: Bacteria > Verrucomicrobiota > Kiritimatiellia > RFP12 > UBA1067 > JAHFSX01. The sequence goes on along the minus strand of JANYBJ010000292.1, from coordinate 29,481 downwards.
GCCCAGATCCAGATCGGTCTCGCGGCCGTCCTCGGTCACGTACACCTCGCCATGCTGATACGGCGACATGGTGCCCGGATCAACGTTCAGGTACGGGTCCAGCTTCTGCATGCGGATGCGGTATCCGCGACGCTTCAGCAGCAATCCGATCGATGCTGCCGTCAGTCCCTTGCCAAGCGACGAAACCACGCCACCGGTTACGAAGATATGCTTGCAACTCATACGAACTCCTATACGGGTAGGGACGCCTCCCCAGAGGCGTCCGCGGACGGTTCGGGGAACCGTCCCTACCATTGATGTTACCGTTTAATCGCCGTCAGATCCACACCCTCCCGTTTGGGCAGGTTGCTCGCTCCCATCAACCACGTGTCCACTGCAACCGCGCACTCGCGGCCCTCAGAAATCGCCCAGACGATCAAGGACTGGCCGCGGCGCGAATCACCCGCCGCGAACACGCCCGGAACGTTGGTCTGATACGCCTTGTCGGTCTTGATGTTGCTGCGCTCGTCGACCGCCACACCCAGACGCGAAATCACATCGCCCGTCTGCGGCCCCAAGAAGCCCAGAGCCAGCATCACGAGATCCGCATGCCACTCCTGCCGCGTGTTCGGGTTCTCCCTCAACTGCGGACGCTCGCCTTTTTTCGTCGGCTTGGTCCATTCGACGTTGACCGTAACCAGCGACCGCACATGGCCGTTATACCCTTTAAACTCCTTGGTGAGAATGCTCCAGAAGCGGTCGCCGCCCTCCTTGTGCGAAGAGCTTGTGCGAAGCTTCATCGGCCAGTACGGCCAAGGCTGGTCTTCGGTGCGCGTCTCCGGCGGCATGGGCATCACCTCGAAGCTGTGGACCGCCGCCGCGCCCTGGCGCAGCGCCGTCCCCACGCAGTCGCTTCCCGTGTCGCCGCCGCCGATCACGATCACGCTCTTGCCCTTGGCGTTGATCTTGCCCCAGTCCTGGGTGCCGTCCGGCTTCGATCCCAACAGGCGGTTCTGCTGCGTGAGATACTCCAGCGCGAAGTGGATGCCGCTCAGCTCCCGCCCTGGAATCGGCAGGTCGCGCGGACGCCCCGAGCCGGTCGTCAGCACCACGGCGTCGAACTCCTTCAGGGTCTCGGCGGAAGGGTCGGTGTTGGTGACAAACCTCACCCCCTCCGCGGCCATGATCTCCAGGCGGCGGTCGATGACCCACTTCTCCAGCTTGAAGTCCGGAATGCCGTACCGCAAAAGACCGCCGGGCTTCTCGTCTTTCTCAAACACCATCACCTCGTGCCCCGCGCGGTTGAGCTGCTGTGCCGCGGCGAGTCCGGCCGGGCCCGACCCGACCACCGCCACGCTCTTGCCCGTGCGCTTGGAGGGCAGCACCGGCTTGACGAACCCGTGGGTGAACGCGTACTCGATGATCGTCTTCTCGACGAGCTGGATCGCCATAGGCCCTTCGTGAATGCCCAGAACGCACGACTCCTCGCAGAGCGCAGGACAGAGCCGGCCCGTGAATTCGGGAAAGTTGTTGGTGCCCGAAAGCCGCTCCCAAGCCTTCTGCCACTGGCCCCGGTAAACCAAGTCGTTCCACTCGGGACAGAGGTTGCCCAGCGGGCAGCCGCTATGGCAGAAAGGCACGCCGCAATCCATGCAGCGCGACGCCTGACGGATGATCTTCTGTTCATCCACCGGGCGGTAGACTTCTTTGAAATCGTGAAGCCGCTCCTCCACCGGACGCTGCTCGGCGGTCTCCCGCTGATACTCCATGAAGCCTGTGATTTTACCCATAAAATTTTCCTTCGGGCGGGCACAGAGGCCCGCCCCTGCGTTATTCGGTGACCGTCCCCATCTCCTCACGTTGCAGACGGGCCAACGCGCGCTTGTAATCGCGCGGCATCACTTTAACGAACTTCGCGCGCAACTGATACCACTGGTTGATCACACGTTTGGCCACCGGGCTGCCCGTGTAGGTGTAGTGCCGGGTGATCATGTTCAACACGTCTTCGATCTCGACGTGGTCAAACAACGCTTCGAGGTCGACCAGCTCGCGGTTGCACCGCTTCTCCGCGAACACACCGCTCTCATCGAGCACGTAGGCGATGCCGCCGCTCATGCCCGCCGCGAAGTTGCGTCCCGTGGCGCCCAACACAACCACGCGTCCGCCGGTCATGTATTCGCACCCGTGGTCGCCCACGCCTTCGACGACCGCCGTCACGCCGCTGTTGCGCACGCAGAAGCGCTCGCCCGCCAAGCCGCGGATATACGCCTCGCCCTGCGTCGCGCCGTACAGCGCCACGTTGCCGGCGATGATGTTCGCCTCGGCCACGTAGGACGCGTTCGCCGGCGGATAGAGTATCAGCTTGCCGCCCGACAGCCCCTTGCCGAAATAATCGTTCGCGTCGCCCTCGACCACCAGCGTCAGGCCGCGCGCGCCGAACGCGCCGAAGCTCTGTCCGCACGAGCCTTTGCAGGTGATGTGAACCGTGTCTTCGGGCAGTCCCGCCGCCCCGTACTTTTTGGAGATGACGCTGCTCAACATCGTGCCGATCGTCCGGTTGACGTTGCGGATATTGACAGCCAGCTTCACCGGCTGCCCGCCCTCCAGCGCCGGCTCCGCCAGCTTGATCAGGGTCCGGTCCAGCGTGTCGCTGATGCCGTGGTCCTGCACCTGCGTGCAGCGGCGTTCCGACGGCTCTGACGGAACATGCCGCAGAATCGACGAGTAATCCAGGCCCTTGGCCTTCCAATGCGTCACCGCATCCCGCATTTCGAGCAGGTCCGTGCGGCCCACCATCTCGTCGACCGTCCGGAAACCCATCTCCGCCATCAGGCGACGGAAATCCTCGGCGATAAACTTCATGAAGTTCACCACATACTCGGGCTTGCCCTTGAACTTCTTGCTGAGGCGGGGGTCCTGCGTGGCAATGCCTTGCGGACAGGTGTTGAGATGACACACGCGCATCATCACGCACCCCATGGCCACGAGCGGCGCCGTCGCGAAGCCAAACTCCTCCGCGCCGAGCAGGCAGGCGACTGCCACGTCGCGGCCGCACATGAGCTTGCCGTCGCACTCGAGCCGCACCCGGCTGCGCAGCTTGTTGATGAGCAGCGTCTGCTGCGCCTCGGCCAAACCCAGCTCCCACGGCAGGCCCGCGTGCTTCACCGCCGTCATCGGCGATGCGCCCGTGCCACCGTCCCACCCGCTGATCAGGATCAGGTCCGCCTTGCCCTTGGCCACGCCTGCCGCCACCGTGCCGACGCCCGCCTCAGAGACGAGCTTGACGCTGATGCGCGCGTCAGGGTTGGCGTTCTTCAGGTCGTGGATGAGCTGCGCCAAATCCTCGATCGAGTAAATGTCGTGATGCGGCGGCGGCGAAATGAGCTGCACATACGGCGTGGACATGCGGGTCGCCGCGATCCACGGATACACCTTCTCGGCCGGCAGCTGGCCGCCCTCGCCGGGCTTCGCGCCCTGCGCCATTTTGATCTGAAGCTCGCGGGCGTTGACCAGGTAGTGGCTCGTCACGCCGAACCGGCCCGAGGCCACCTGCTTGATCATGCTGATGCGCCAATTGCCCTCGGCATCGGGGCGGAAGCGCTCCGACGCCTCACCGCCCTCGCCGCTGTTGCTGCTCCCGCCGATGCGGTTCATCGCGATCGCCAGCGTCTCGTGCGCCTGACGGCTGATGGAGCCGTACGACATCGCACCGGTCTTGAAGCGCTTCACGATCGAGGTCCACGGTTCGACCTCCTCCAGCGGCACCGGCTGCGCAACCTTCTTGAACTTGAAGAGCCCGCGGAGCGTAACCAGGTCGGCCTGCTCGCCGCCGATGCGCTCCACGTACTGCTTGAACACCTCGGGGTCGTCCTTCTGCACCGCCTGCTGCAACAGCGCGATCGTGGCGGGATTGTAAAGGTGGACCTCGCCGTCGCGACGCCATTGGTACACGCCCCCCGGCGGCAGATCGGGCGTTCCCGCCACCGGCTCCTCGAAACACGCCGCGTGACTCCGCAGCGCCTCTTCCGCTATCTGCTCGAGCCCGACGCCCTCCACGCGCGAAACCGTGCCCATAAAGAAATGCGTGGACACGTCGCTGTTCAGCCCCACGATCTCGAAGATCTGCGCCCCGCGGTAACTCTGGAGCGTGGAGATGCCCATCTTCGACATCACCTTGAGGATGCCCTTGTTCACCGCCTTGATGTAGTGGGCGCAGGCTTCTTCCGGCTCATCCTCGATGTAGAGTTTGCGCAGGCACAAGTCGCGCAGCGTCGCGTAGGCCATGTACGGGCAAACCACATCCACACCGAAACCGAGCAGTGTCGCGAAATGGTGGACCTCCCGCGGGTCGCCCGCATCCAGCACCAGCGCCACATGCGCCCGCAACTGTTGCCGCACCAGATGCTGATGCACGGCCGAGACCGCCAGCAGCGAGGGAATCGGGGCCCACTCGCGGCTCGCGTCCCGGTCCGAAAGGATCAGGAAGGTCTTGCCCTCCTCCACCGCTTTCTCCGCTTGGGCGCACAACACGTCAAGCGCCGCCTTCAGCGACGGGCCGTCGCCTTTGGCGGGGAACAGGATCGGCAGCGTCACACTGCGGATCACGCGGTTGTCCGCCGCGCGGAGTTTGAGCAGCTCAGCCTCTGTGATCAGCGGCTGCTTCACCCGCAACAGGCTGCAGAGTTCCGGCGTCTCGGAGAGCAGGTTCCCCTGCTTGCCGATGTAGGAAGCCAGCGAGGTGACCAGCTCTTCGCGGATCGCATCGAGCGGCGGATTGGTGACCTGCGCGAACAACTGATGGAAGTAGTCGAAGAACAGGCGCGACCGGCTAGACAGAACGGCGAGCGGCGCGTCGTTCCCCATCGAGCCCGTAGGCTCAATTCCGGCAAGCCCCATCGGGGCCAACGTGATTTTCAAGTCCTCGACACTGTAGCCGAAGAGCCGCTGCCGCGCCGCCAACGCGCCGCCCGTCAGCGACAGCCGCGCGTTGCCCGTCGCTTCGGGCAACGCGTCGAGGCTCATCAGATTCGCTTTGAGCCACTGACCATACGGCTCGCGGTTACTGAGCTGTGCCTTGATCTCGTCGTCGTCGATGATGCGGCCCTGCTGCGTGTCCACCAAAAACATGCGGCCCGGCTGAAGACGCCCCTTGCGCACCACATTCGACGGATCGATCTCCAGCACGCCGGTTTCAGACCCCAAGATCACCAGCCCGTCTTTGGTCACCGTATACCGCGAAGGCCTCAGGCCGTTGCGGTCCAGCACCGCGCCGATGACCTGGCCGTCCGTGAACGGGATCGAGGCGGGGCCGTCCCACGGCTCCATCAGGCAGGCGTGATATTCATAAAACGCCTTCTTTTCCGGGCTCATCTCCGCGTGATGGTGCCACGCTTCGGGAATCAGCATCAGCACCGCGTGCGGCAGGCTGCGCCCCGCGTGGTAAAGCAACTCGATCGCGTTGTCGAGGATCGCGGAATCGCTCGCGCCCTCGGTCAGAATCGGGAAAAGCCGCTCCAGCCCCGTGCCGAGCAACTCGGAGGCAAACAGCCCTTGCCGCGCCTTCATCCAGTTCATGTTGCCGCGCAGCGTGTTGATCTCGCCGTTGTGGCTGATGAACCGGAACGGCTGGGCCAGCGGCCAGGCCGGGAACGTGTTGGTGCTGTAACGCTGATGCACCAGCGCCAACGCCGAGAGGACCAGCGGGCTGCGCAGATCCGAATAGAACTCCGCCACGCGGAATGAGCGCATCAGGCCTTTGTACACGATCAGCTTCGACGACAGGCTCGGCAGATAAAACTGTTCGCGGCCTTCAAGTTTTCCCGTGCGGATCTCATTCTCGGACAACTTGCGGGCGATGAAAAGCTGACGGTCCAAATGTTCGGACGGGACCGCACCCCGTTCCACAAACACCTGCCGGATGAAGGGCATGGTGCCGCGGCCCAACTCGCCGATCGCCTCGGGCTGTACCGGCACGTCACGCCAGGCAAGGACCTTCAGCCCCTCCGCCTTCAGATGCTTTTCCAGAACCTGTTCGCACGCGGCCCGGCTCTGGGCGTTTTGCGGGAGAAAAACCATGCCCACGCCATACGCGCCCGCCTCGGGCAAACCGCTCACGACGGAATTGAAAAACACATGCGGCACCTGGATCAGGATGCCGGCGCCGTCGCCGGTTTCAGGGTCATACCCCGTCGCGCCGCGGTGTTCGAGATTGGCCAACACCTGAAGGGCCTTGGCCACGATATCGTGGGTCTTCTCCCCCTTCAGACTGCACACCATACCGACACCGCACGCGTCCTTTTCAAAGGCGGGGTCGTACAAACCTTGCTGCTCCGGATAACAACTCGCTTCGTTCATTTTCTGCATCTTCTCCTCAAAAAATCATTGCATCATCACGCCGTAGCGGTGATGGCGGTCTTCCAGATTTTCAGGGCCGTTGCGCTCCAGCGCGTGTTTGCAGACCACATGCTCGGTGTCGCAAACATAGTGCCCCTCGAAACAGCCGAAACAGAAATGCTCCGGGCTGTTCAGCACCGAGCGCAAACCGCCGATACTCAGATACCCGATCGAGTCCGCACCGCACAACCGGCGGATCTGGTCCTCGGACCTTCCCGACGCCACCAACTCTCCAGGCTCCGGGAAGTCGATGCCGAAGAAACACGGGTACCGCGTCGGCGGACACGAGATGCGAACATGCACCTCTTTCGCGCCCGCACGCCGCAGGGCGTCGATACGCTTGTGGATCGTATTGCCGCGGATGATCGAGTCATCCACCAGCACCACGCGCTTCCCGTCGACCACCTCGGGCACCACCGACAGCTTCAGGTCCACGCTGCTTTTTCGAGAACGCTGGGTCGGCATGATGAACGTGCGTCCGATATAGTGGTTACGGATAAAGCCCATCTCAAACGGAAGGCCGCTCTCGTGCGAGTAGCCCAGCGCCGCCAACACGCCGCTGTCCGGGATCGGCACCACCACGTCCGCTTCGACCGGATGCCCCTGCGCCAGCTTCCGCCCGATCTCCGAACGGACCTGATACACGCTCTGCCCGAACACGTGACTGTCCGGCCGCGCGAAATAGATATGCTCGAACACGCACTGCCCATAACCGCCGGCCGGCACATCCGCGAACCGCAGGCTCTTGATGCCGTTCTCATCCAGCTTCACCAGTTCGCCCGGGTTCACGTCCCGCAGATATTCCGCGCCGATCTGCCGCATCGCGCAGGTCTCGCTGGCCACCACATAGCCTTTGCCCAACTTGCCCAAGGAGAGCGGACGGATACCCCACGGGTCGCGCGCCGCATAAATGCAACCGGGCCGCGCGATCACAAAAGCGAACGAGCCGCAAAGCTCGGCCAGCGCTTTGCGGATACGGTCTCTCTGACCGAAAAAGGCGGGGTCCGCCAACTGGTGCAGCAAGATCTCGCTGTCCGTCGTGGTTTGGAAAATCGCCCCCTGCTTCTGGTACCGGTCGCGCAGCTCGCCCGCGTTGACGAGGTTGCCGTTGTGGGCGATCGCCCACATGCCGTCGCGGCACTCGGCCAGAAACGGCTGAACGTTGGCTGAACGCGAGGCCCCGGTCGTCGAGTACCTCACATGCCCGATGCCGATCTTGCCGGGCAGGTGCTCCGCGAAATCGCCCGTGAACACCTCGCTCACCAGCCCCATGCCTTTACAAAAATGCATGATTTTGCCGTCGCTGACAACCATGCCAGCCCCCTCCTGCCCGCGATGCTGCAGGGCAAAAAGACCGTTATAAATCGTCGCGGCGGCGTTTTCGATGCCGTACACCGCAAACACGCCGCAATGTTCACGCGGCTCGTCCGGCGCCTGTGCGTCGTCAGAATGATCATGTCCAGAAATCATATTCATAGCAACAAGCACTCCTCATGCCAAAAATCCGACCGCTGAAACCGACCGCCTTCTCCCCCTGCTAACACACCGCTTTCCACATCATTCCACGCGACACAATTGTCGAACAGCCCAAACAAGCTGTTCGCAATCTCGACAAAAACGGGTTAAACTTTGATGATGAAAACATTTTTGTCGCCGCTGAGCGTCAAAAGGGTCTGGCGCGACATTTCTGTAACGGACAACGGGGGGGTGTCGCCGCCTCTTCTTTCAAAACGTGAAAAAGTGTAGCACAATCTCATGGCGTATCACACGCCGATTTTGTATTATATATCCCCGTTCTGCACCTGATGGAATTTGGACCTGTCACCCTCCTTGGCACACCCCCCTGCTAAATCTTAATCGAATAGCGCGTCAGACCGGAGTCATACGATGCCCAAAAGAAACGACCTTTCGAAAATCATGATTATCGGCGCCGGACCGATTGTGATCGGCCAAGCCTGCGAGTTCGATTATTCCGGTGCCCAAGCCTGCAAAGCCTTGCGCGAAGAGGGATACGAAGTGGTGTTGGTCAACAGCAACCCCGCCACCATCATGACCGACCCCGAGTTCGCCGACCGCACCTACATCGAGCCGCTCACGGTAGAGATCCTCCACGAGATCATCCGCCGCGAGCGCCCGGACGCCCTGCTGCCCACCCTCGGCGGCCAGACCGCCCTGAACCTCGCCATCAATTTGGCCGACCAGGGCATCCTCGAACGTTACCAAGTCGAGATGATCGGCGCGAACGCCGAGGTCATCCGGCGGGCCGAAGACCGCCAGCTCTTCAAAAACGCGATGACCCAAATCGGCCTCGACATGCCGCTCAGCGGGACAGCCCACACCCTTCAAGAAGCCTGGGAGGTGCAGAGGAAGATCGGGGAGTTTCCCGTTATTATCCGGCCCTCTTTCACCCTTGGCGGCAGCGGCGGCGGCATCGCCTACGACGCTGAACAGTTCGAGGCGATCTGCTCGAACGGCATCAGCCTCAGCCCTGTCCACGAAATCCTGGTCGAAGAGTCGGTGATCGGCTGGAAAGAGTTCGAGATGGAGGTCATGCGCGACCGCAAGGACAACATCTCCATCATCTGCTCGATCGAAAACTTCGACCCCATGGGCATCCATACCGGCGACAGCATCACCGTCGCGCCGGCCATGACCCTGACTGACCGCGAGTACCAGCTCCTGCGCGACGCCTCCATCGCCGTCATGCGCGTCATCGGCGTCGAGACCGGCGGCTCGAACGTGCAGTTCGCCATCAACCCCGACAACGGCCGACTCGTCATCATCGAGATGAACCCGCGCGTCAGCCGTTCCTCGGCCCTTGCCTCCAAAGCCACAGGCTTCCCCATCGCACGCATCGCCGCCAAGCTCGCCATCGGCTACACCCTCGACGAGCTTCGCAACGACATCACCCGCGAGACCCCGGCCTGCTTCGAGCCCGCGCTCGACTACGTGGTCACCAAGGTGCCTCGCTTCGCCTTCGAGAAGTTCCCGGGCGCCAACGCCTCGCTCACCACATCGATGAAGTCGGTCGGCGAGACCATGGCCATCGGGAAAACCTTCCAGCAGTCGATCCAGAAAGCACTGCGCTCGCTCGAGATCGGCCGCGGCGGCTTCGGCGCGGACGGCAAGGACGTCGAGGTCAGCCGCCACTTCACCGACGAGTCGCTGGAGAACGCCCTGCGCCACGCGGGACCGATCCGCATCTTCCACATCCACGAGGCCTTTGTCCGCGGCTGGAGCGTCGAGCGTATCCGGAGCATCTCCAAGGTTGACCCCTGGTTCCTCAACCAGCTCCACGAACTGGTCGCCTTCGAGGAGGAGATCCGCAAGACCGGTTCGCTCGCGAGTCTGGCCTCCGACATCGCGCTTTTCAGGCAGACCAAGGAGTTCGGATACTCCGACAAGCAGATCGCCTTCCTCACGCGCTCGACCGAGACCGAGGTGCGCGACAAACGTTCGGAACTGGGCCTCGTTCCGGTTTACGGCCTGGTCGACACCTGTGCCGCCGAGTTCAAGGCCTTCACCCCCTACTTTTACTCCACATGGTCCACGGCCACCGACCTTTCCGACCTGCCCGAACAGGTCAAGTCCAAGAAGAAGATCATGATCCTCGGCGGCGGCCCCAACCGCATCGGCCAGGGCATCGAGTTCGACTATTGCTGCGTCCACGCCTGCTACGCCCTGCGCGAGGCCGGCTTCGAGACCCTCATGGTCAACAGCAACCCCGAAACGGTCTCCACCGATTACGACACCTCGGACAAACTCTATTTTGAACCCGTGACCCTCGAGGACGTGCTGGCCATCTACCGCCGCGAAGCCTGTGACGGCGTGATCGTGCAGTTCGGCGGCCAGACCCCGCTCAACCTCGCCAAAGCCCTCGCCGCCAACGGCGTGACCATCATCGGCACCTCGCCCGAGAGCATCGAGAAGGCCGAGGACCGCGAGTTCTTCAAGCAACTTGCGGATAAGGTCGGCGTGCGCCAGCCCGAAAACGGCACGGCCCTCGACTACGCGGGGGCGCTCGCCGTGGCCCGCCGCATCGGCTTCCCCGTGCTGGTCCGGCCCTCCTTCGTGCTGGGCGGCCGCGCCATGGCCATCGTCTACGACGAGGAGTCGCTCGCCGATTTCGTTAAGGAGGCCTTCCTGGCTTCCGAAGGCCACCCCGTTCTGATCGACAAGTTCCTCGAGGACGCCATCGAGGTGGACGTGGACTGCATCTCCGACGGCAAGCTCCAAGTGCTCGGCGCGATCATGGAGCACGTCGAGAAGGCCGGCATCCACTCCGGCGACAGCGCGTGCAGCATCCCGCCCCGCAGCCTCTCGGCCGCGGTCTGCGAAGAGATCCGCCGCTACACGCACGACCTGGCCAAAGAGCTGAACGTCATCGGCCTGATGAACGTCCAGTACGCGGTTCAGAACAACGTGGTCTATATTCTCGAGGTGAACCCGCGCGCCTCGCGCACGGTGCCGTTTGTCAGCAAAGCAATCGGCGTGCCGCTCGCGCGCCTCGCCGCGCTGGTCATGGCCGGCAGCACCCTTGAGGAACTCGGCTTCACCCAAGAGGTCACCATCCGCCACTACGCCTTCAAGGAAGCGGTGCTGCCCTTCAACCGCTTCCCCGGCTGCGACGCGCTGCTCACCCCGGAGATGCACTCCACCGGCGAGGTCATGGGCATCGATCCCGACCCCGGCATGGCCTATGTCAAGAGCCAACTCGGCGCGGGCAACCCGCTGCCCGAGTCCGGCAACGTATTTCTCAGCGTCGCGGACCATGACAAGGACGAGTCGGTCGCCATGGCCCGCGAACTGACGACCCTCGGCTATACCATCTACGCCACGCGCGGCATGGCCACGGCCTTGCGCGACGCGGGCATCAAGGCGCGCGCGGTCTTCCGCATCTCCGAAGGCCGTCCCAACGCGCTCGACCTCATCTTGGATAACGAAGTCCAGTGGATCGTGAACGTCCCCGCCGGCGCCAAGCCCGCCAAGGACGAAGTGATCATGCGGACCGAAGCCATCCGCCGCGGCCTGCCGATCACCACCACCGTGCGCGGGCTCCAGTCCGCCGTGGACGGCATCAAACGCCTGCGCACGCTCAAGCGCTGCGAGGTTCTCTCCCTCCAGGAGTACAACCGCAAAGCCAGCCACTCCCATGCGTAAACCCAGTAAGGGCGACCGGCCGGTCGCCCCTACGCAAAACACACCTTTTGCTATGTATAATTGGAAACAGCAGCGCGAAAAAAACGCCTTCCTCGCTCTCGCGGACGGCACGGTCTATCCCGCCTGGTCGTTCGGCGCTCCCGTCGACCGCCTTGGAGAAGTGGTGTTTAACACCGGCACGCCGGGCTACCAGGAGATCTTGACCGACCCCTCCTACGCGGGTCAGATCGTCACGCTCACCGCCCCCGAGATCGGCAACACCGGCTTCAACGCGCCGGATTACGAGTCCGCGCTCATCCACGCCGAAGGGCTGATCGTCCACCGCTACAACGAGCCGAGCAGTTGGCGTTCGGAGGCGTCGCTGGCTGACGCGCTTCAGGTGGCCGGCGTCCCCGGCCTCGCGGGCATCGATACGCGCGCCCTCACCATCCGCCTGCGCAACGCCGGCACGCCCAAAGGCTACCTCTGCTCCTCGGGTTCGATCAGCGCCGAAGAGGGCGTCAAGCGCGCCCAGGCATGGGAAGGCCTCGACGGGCAGGACTACGCGCAGAAGGTCTCGACCAAGAAGCCTTACGTCTTCGACCCCGACGGCGCGCTTTCAAGCACGTGGGGTATTCTGGAGGAGCCGTTGCCCGAAGCCGAGATTCCGATCGTCGCCTACGACTTCGGCATCAAGTTCAATATCCTGCGCCGCCTGCGCCAGCAGGGCATGAAGGTCACCGTGGTGCCTGCCAAAACGCCTGTTTCCGAAGTGCTCGCACTGAAGCCCGCCGGCATCTTCCTCTCCAACGGCCCGGCCGACCCGGCCGCGCTCGCCTACGCCATCGAGAACATCCGCGCGCTCGTCGGCAAGGCTCCCATGATGGGCATCTGCCTCGGCCACCAGCTCCTCGGCTGGGCGCTGGGCGGATGCACCCGCCGTCTCAAGTTCGGCCACCACGGCTGTAACCATCCGGTCAAAGAGCTGGCCTCTGGCAAGGTCGAGATCACCTCGCAGAACCACAACTTCATGGTCGATATGGAATCGCTCGACAAGACGACCGTGGAGGTCACCCACATCAACCTCAACGACAACACGGTCGAGGGCATGCGCCACCGCCGCGAGCCGGTCTTCTCGGTGCAGTACCACCCCGAGGCTGCCCCCGGCCCCCACGACTCCCGTTACCTCTTCAGCCAGTTCAAGAAGTTGATTCTCAGCGCCTGAACGCATATTGAAAAGATCTTACCATGGACAAACAAGCCCTTGACCTTTTGCAGAAGCTCGTCGCAATCCCCACGCCCACCGGCTTCGAATATGACGGCATGGCGTTGCTGGCTGATTATCTGAAGGCCGCTTCCGTGCCCGGTCTGCAGATCGACATCCACGGCAACCTGCGCGCCTGCCTGAACCCCGCCGCGCCTTTGCGCGTGATGATCGAAGGCCACTGCGACGAGATCGGCTTCATGGTGCAGCACATCGACGACGACGGGTTCCTCTACATGTGCGCGCTCGGCGGCGTCACCGTCCCCCTGCTCGCGGCCGAGCGCATCGTCATCCAGGGAAAAACAGGGCCTGTCTATGGCGTGTTCGGCGTACGTCCTCCCCATCTGATGACAGCCAAGGACCGCGAGAAGGTCGCGCCGCAGGAGATCAAAGACGTCACGGTCGATATCGGCGCGAAGAGCCGCGCCGACGCGCTCACCCTCGTTGACCTCGGCAGCCCGGCGGTCGTGGATGCGGGCTGGCGCACCCTTGCCAACAACCGTGTCGCCTGCCGCGGCTTCGACAACCGCGCCGGCGCGTTCATTGTCACCGAAGTCATGCGCCGCCTCGCGGGCGAACAACTGAACGTCGCGCTCCACATGGTCGCCAGCGTGCAGGAGGAGGTCGGCCTGGTCGGCGGCATCACAGCCGCCTACGACATCGACCCGCACATCGGCTTCTGCGTGGATGTGACCTTCGCGACCGATGCACAGAAAGAGGACCGTAAGGTCGCGGGCGACATCCGCATCGGCGACGGTCCGGTCCTGGGCATCGGCCCGACCTACCACACGAAACTCAACAGCCTCGTTCTCGGAGCCGCAGAACAGCAAGAAATCAAGGTCCAACGGCAGGTCCGCAGCCGCGGCACCGGCACCTGCGCCTGGGCCATGCGCATGTCGCGCTCCGGCGCGGCCGTCGCGCAACTCAGCGTCCCCGTGCGCTACATACACAGCCCGGTCGAACTCCTCAGCCTGGATGACACGGCCAAGACGGTCGACCTTTTGTGCGCCGCGATCCGGACAATTCCCGCAGCTCTTGACCTCTATCCCAAGCAGCCTTAGCCATGCCCTTTCCCGTCACCTACCTGTTGGACCAACTTCTGCCGAGCGAAACTTTCATCCGGCGCGAGGTGGAACTGCTTTGCCGCCGGGGATGGCCGGTCTTCAGGCGGCTTTTGAAAGGGTACACGGAAACGCTCGCGTTCACGCTGACGAATTGTCCGGAAGGACTCCGTCCGCGCTTCTTGCAGATCGCCTACGACCGCATCGTTGAGGAGTGGCCGCAGTCGCAGTCGCCCGCCACCGCCGCCCGGATCCTCAAACGCATCCCGCAGGTCGACCACCTCATCCGCTTAACCGCCGAGTCGGACAGCCGGTTGATCCACGCCCACTTCGCCGGAATCACGGCCGATGTCGCCGCGATCACCGCCCAGACACTGGGGCTGCCATGGACCTGCAGCGTTCACGCGCACGATGTTTTCGCCTGCTCGCCGGAGCTTCTGTATCGTCGCCTGCATTCAGCCGCCGGCATTGCGGCCTGTACGCGGCTGGCCGCCGATGCCGTCATCGCCGCCGGCATCCCGAAAGCAAAGGTCACCGTCATCCGCCACGGCCTGCCGCTCAACGAATACCTTTTCGACCCCGTCCGTCCGATCGACATCATCTTTTCCGCCTGCCGTCTTGAACCGAAAAAAGGGCTCGACACCTTGGTCCGCGCCTGCGCCCAACTCGTTAAACGCGGCGTCCGCTTCACCTGCGTCATAGCGGGTGCCGGCTCCTGTCTCGCGGCCCTCAAGCAGCTCTGCGTGGAACTCAATGTTGAGCACAACGTGACCTTCATCGGATGGCAGCCGGAAGAAGAGACGCGTGAGAACCTCATCAAGGCTTCGGTGCTCGCGTTGCCCTCACGACTCCTGCCCGACGGCGACCGCGACGGCATCCCCAACATTCTGGTGGAGGCCATGGCGCTCGGAACCCCCGTCGTCACCACCACAGCCAACGCCGCAAGCGAAGTGATCGGCACCACCGTCAACGGCCTGCTTGTGCCGCCCGACGATCCTTTCAAATTGACGGACGCTCTCGCCATGGCACTGACGGCTAAGGACCAAATGGTCCGGATTGCCAAAGCGGGCCGGGCAACGGTGGAGGAGCACTTCGACGGAGTGAAGAACATCGAACAGCTCGAGGAGTTCTTCAAGCGGGCGACAAAGACCGGTCCGCAATAACCGTTGACCCTCCCGGCGGGGAGGCGTGTGCCCGCCACGTATCCAACACCCGCTACACGCCCATCGACAGAATCTCTTTGATCACCGCTTCGGGATAGTCGGCGGCCATGCCCCAGACATGCGCCAGCTTCGCGGCATCCCGCGCCACCGCGTCGAGTCCCACCGCGTCCACGCCGCATCCGGCCCAGTTGCGCGGCCCGCCGAAACGCGCCAGGAAATCGTGGTACCGCCGCGCGCCTTCGATGCCCGCAAGCGTGTCGCAGGCGATGTCCACGCCGAACACCGCCCGCGCGAAGCGCGCCGGACGCACCGGCGAGCGTGCCGCAAACCACCTGAGCCACGTCGGCTGGATCAGCGCCAGGCCCTCGCCATGCGCGATCTTCGGAAACACCCCGCTGAGCCCGTGCTCGATCAGGTGCGACGGCGTGGCGCCGCCCAGGCCGCACGGCGGCAGGCCGTTCCACGCCAAGGTCGCGTTCCACATGAACGCCTCGCGCGGCGCGTACGCCGCCGGGTCGGCATGGATCGCCGTCAGGCACTCCATCGCCGAAAGCACCAGCCCTTCGATCATGCGGTCCTGCACCGGCGTCCACGCCTCGGTCGAAGTGAAATAGAACTCGACCAAATGCGACATCACATCCGCACACGCATAGGTCATGTAGTGCGGCGACACGCTCAGCGTGGTGTCGGGATCAAGGATCGACGTCCTGGGGAAGACCGGCGTGCCGCCGTATCCGCCGCCCTTGATGCCGCTCTCGACATCGTCGGTCAGCACGAATCCGCAGTTCATTTCTGAGCCTGCCGCCGGCACGGTCAGCACCGTCACCAGCGGCAATGCGGCTGTAAACTGCTTGCCGTTGTTGAGAACCTCCCACGGATCGATGCCGCACCCCACTCCGCCCGCGATGCCCTTGGCCGAGTCCAGCACGCTGCCGCCGCCCGCAGCCACGACCACATCACACCCGGTCGCCTTGGCCAACTCGATCCCTTTGCGCGCATGGGAAAGCAGCGGATTCGCCTGCGCCCCGCCGAACTCGACCACCTCGACGCCCGCCGCTTTCAGCGACGCCATCACACGGTCAAACACCCCGGTTTTCTTGAGGCTGGCCTGTCCGTAAACCAGCAGCGCCTTGCGCCCGACCTTCGCCGTCTCCTCGCCCACCTGCGCCACCGTGCCCCTGCCGAACACCACCTTGACCGGATTGCAATAACTGAAATTTTTCATCGCTCGTCTCCTCGTTTCCTCTACTCTCAAAACATCCTAAATCCAGTAGCTTCTATTGAATCAGATTTACCCGGCCCTGACCACCCGAATTCCGAGTCCCGGCAACGGCTTACTCGGCATCCTTTACGAGCCCGTCGATGATCCAGATCCCGGACTTCCCCTGCAATGTGGTGCTGGAAACAGCCGTGACGGTGTTTGAATGCTTCACGAACAGCGCGTTCCATTTCCCGGCCGCCCCGTCTTCCAACGCGAAGGGCACGCTCCGGCGCCGAAAAGCGCGCGCTTTCTCGTCGCCGACATATACGACCATCTGCGCTTCACGACGGCCTTCGTCACTCTGCACGGACAACAGCGTGTCGCCATTCGGCATCTGACAGATGTAGGGTGCCCCCGCATAGACTTCGTCCGGCAGACGCTCCGACAGCGCAAACCGCCGGTACGGGCTATCGCCGCCGATCACACGTCCCCTCCAGCGGTTTTCCACATCGGAACAAAGAATCACCGGCTTAAAGCGTCCGTTCACCCCGTTGTCCTCGATGGCCATCACCACCGTTTTTCCGTCATTCAGCAGCCGGGGAACCGGCATGCCGTCGCGGGTTCCGGCGCGGAAGGACACGGTTTCCGCACGACTCCAACTCGTTGCCGAATCTGTCGAACGGACCATCGAGATATCCTGTTCGTCCGAACGCGGATACGGAGCCTCGTTGGCAAAAAAGATTTGGATTTCACCGTCGGGAAACTGCAAAGCCGCCGGTTCCCAGCACCCTTCAGAAGGCTGCTTGCCTCCCTCGAATATCCGCCGGCAATCGCCCCAACGCTCCCCCTCATCGCGGCTGATTGTGATTGCAATCGCGAAAGGGCTGACGCCGTCGTTCGGGCGCTCGTTATAGCAAAACAGCAGCGCGCCGTTTTTCAGCTGGAGCATTTCCGGATTGGCGGCCTTCCCGTGCGCATACGAGGTCACGATCCGCTCCGGCCCCCAGCTCAAGCCCTCGTCTCCGCTCCGCTTGATCCAGCACTGCTTCCCCTTCTCGTAACAGCAAAGCAGAGCCCCGGATTTCAACCGGATGATACGCGCGTAAACGCTGTTTTCCGCAACCAGACGCAGGGTTGAAGGCTGCCACTCGATACGAAGGCTCCGCGAGCTTTCCGCCTGCGCACACACGCATGTCAGGAGCAGGAGCAGGCTTAACACGGATCTCGCAAGACACATGGATGGGGTCCTTTGGCCATCGGCGCAGGCGTCACTTTCCCACGCCTCACTTCTCATTCGGGAGCGGCCCCCTTGTGAAGACCAGCTCCTTACAGACTTGAAGTCATCTTACCAGATAACCCGCCGCGCACGCAATCAGGCTGCCCCACCCGCAGCAATTCTAAATTTGGCTTAGGCCGCCCTGAAAGCATGCCCTAACGGGCACACTACAAACGGATTTCCCTAAGCTTTCTTGCGTTCGTAGTGGCGCCGTGAGGCGCTTCCTTGCCAAATTTAGAATTGCTGCCCCACCCGGCCTGGGCGCGTTACATCCGGGTTGCTGGTTGATGGCTCAGCATCAACATGTTATTCTGTGGCTACCGCGAAACGGAATATGCCGTTTCAACCACCTTCCAAGGAACCGAGCATAATGAAACTCCTCGTCACCGCAGGCCCAACCCGCGAGTATCTTGACCCCGTGCGCTTCCTTAGCAACCGCTCCACCGGCAAGATGGGATTCGCCGTCGCGCAGGCCGCCGCCGAACGCGGCCACACCGTGACGCTGGTCGCCGGGCCGGTGGCGTTGCCGACCCCGTCAGGCGTGATCCGGGTGGATGTGACGAGCGCGCTTGAAATGCTGGCCGCGGTCCAGAGGCTCCTACCCTTTCACACCGCGCTCGTCATGTGTGCCGCTGTGGCGGACTGGCGTTTCAAACAGGCCAGCCCCGTCAAACTCAAGAAGTCGGAGATGAGGCCCGTCATCGAACTGGAACCCAACCCCGACATTTTAACGACGATCCGTCCGCTCAAGGAGCAGCGGACCTTCGTGGGTTTCGCAGCCGAAACCGGCGATCCCCTCGTTGAGGCGCAGCGCAAGCTGGTGTCGAAGGGGCTCGACCTGATCGTCGCGAATGACGTGACTCAGCCGGACGCGGGCTTCGCAGTCGACACCAACCGCGTGACGTTCCTCTCCGCAAACGAACCGCCGACCGCCCTGCCGCTGCAGAGCAAGCTCGACGTCGGCCGCGAGATCGTGGCCTGGCTGGAGCGGCATCTACGTACGTAACCTCGGCAGAGCCACACGCGCAAGAGAGTCAAATTGTCACCAGGGGGATATCCTTGACTGTGAACTAATGTCGCGTTCTGCCATTTCACGATTTTTATTATGACTATCTAACTTGTTGCATAATAGCATGTTGTACATAATATACCGATGACTGGCACTCTTAATGCTAGTTAAATGGTAGTATTTCTATCCACGTGTCATCGAGACACGGAGGTTTGAAAGGAGGAACCATTATGAAAGATCTGATCCCATGGAGGAAAAGAGGCGAGGAAGTGGTGCCCTCTCGGCGTGAAGACACCTCATTAGGCCTGTTTGAACGGGAAGTGAGTCATCTGTTCGAAGACTTCTTCGAGGACTTCGGTATGGGATTCGGGCGCGGCGCTCTCCTCCGGAGAGGTGAGCGTTGGTTTGAAGAAACCCCGAGCCTTGAAGTATCGGAGACAGACGAGGAATTCTGCGTCAAGGCCGAGTTGCCTGGCATGGACGAGAAGGACATCGAGGTCAGTTTGGATGGGAGCGAACTCACGGTTCACGGCGAAAAGAAGCGTGAACATGAGGAGAAGAAACGCGACTGTTTCGTCTCGGAAGTGAGTTACGGGGAATTCCGCCGCTCGATCCATCTGCCTGAGGGTGTTGATCGTGACAAAGTGAAAGCCACATTCAAAAAGGGCGTGCTCACACTGACGCTGACGAAGACCGAGCAGGGTAAACCCACTCACAAGCGGATCGACGTCATTGCGGCCTAACGCGCCCGGTTGAAAGAAAGGAGGGAACGATAATTCATGAGAGACTGGAAATCTGGAAGGTTGAAGTTGAGAAAACGGCAGACGTGCCGTAGTCCAGTTTCAGTCTAAGGTGCAGGCGTTACTCCGCGTCTGCACCTTTTCATTTTGCAATAAAAAAGGCCGCCCAGTACGGGCAGCCTTTTTTTGTGTCCGGCGAGTGCTTACCGCACTTTGCCTTCCTTCTTGCGCTTCTCGATGATCGTCTCGGAAAGTTCGAAGGGCACGCCCTCGTAACGTTCGAACGACATCGTGAAGGTGGCGCGTCCCTGCGTGACCGTACGGATCGCGCTGGAGTAGCCGAACATCTCGCCGAGCGGAACGAAGCCGCGCACCAGCTTGGTGCCCGCCTTGTCGTCCATGCCCTCGACGCGTCCGCGGCGCGAACAGATCGAACCGGTTGCGGTTCCCATGTACTCCTCGGGCACGGCCACCTCGACGCTCATGATCGGCTCCAGCAGCAGCGGGTTGCCTTTGAGGAAGAGGTTCTTAAAGCACTGGCGCGCGCACTCCACGAACGCGAACTCGTTGGAGTCGACCTCGTGGTACGAACCGTAATGCACGACGACCTTGACATCCACCACGGGGAAGCCGCCGCACGGGCCGCTCTCCATGGCCTTGATGACGCCCTTCTCGACCGCGGGGATATACTCGTTCGGGATCACGCCGCCCTTGACCTCGTTGACGAAGGAGAACCCGTGTCCGGGCTCCTGCGGCTCGAGGCGCAAACAGACGTGCGCGTACTGGCCGCGGCCGCCGGACTGCTTGACGTGCTTGTACTCGCCGTCCACCATGTGGCGGATGGTCTCGCGGTAGGCGACCTCGGGCTTGCCCACTTCGCACTCCACATTATGTTCGCGGCGCAGGCGGTCCACGATGATTTCGAGATGCAGTTCGCCCATGCCCGAGATGATCGTCTCGCTCGTTTCGGGATCGAACTTAACGATGAAGGTCGGATCTTCCTGCGCCAGCGAGTGCAGCGCGCTGCCCAGCTTCTCGTTGTCGCCGCGCGACGACGGGCGGATCGAGATCGAGATCACCGGCGCCGGGAACTCGATCGACTCCAGCACAATCGGCTTCTTGGGATCGCAGATCGTATCGCCGGTGCGGGTCTTGGAGAGACCGACCACCGCGATGATGTCACCCGCGTAGGCCTCTTCCAGCGCCTCCTGGCGGTTCGCGTGCATGCGGAACAGACGGCCGATGCGGGCTTCCGCATCCATCGTGCTGTTGTAAATCGGATCGCCCACCTTCAACGTGCCGGAATAGATGCGCACGAAGGTGATCTTGCCCATGTGCTTGTCGGAAAGGATCTTGAACGCCAGACCGGCAAACGGTTCTTTGTCGTCAGGACGGCGGATCAGGCCCGGATTGTCCGCGGCATGCACCGAACCCACATCGAGGGGCGACGGCAGGTAATTGATCACGCCGTCGAGCAGCGGCTGCACGCCCTTGTTCTTGAACGCCGTACCGCAGTAAGCCGGGACCAGCGTGCGATCAATCGTGCCCTTGCGGATGCCCTGCATGATCTCTTCGTTGGTCAGCGAGCCGGTCTCGAAGTACTTGTTCATCAGCGCTTCGTCCTGCTCGGCCGCCTTCTCCATCATCTCGATGTGGAGACGCTCGCACTCCTCGCGATACTCCTCGGGGATCTCACTCTCGATCACCTTGACGCCCCGCGACTCCTCGTCGAACGTCAGCGCTTTCATCGTCAACAGATCGATCACGCCGCAGAAGGTTTCAGCCGCGCCCATCGGGTAAACCATCATCACCGGATTGCCGCCCAGCGTCTCTTTGATCTCGTCGATCACGGTGAAAAAGTTTGCGCCGATACGGTCCATCTTATTGACCATGCAGAGCTTGGGCACTTCGTACTTCTCGCTCTGACGCCACACCTGCTCGGTCTGGGGCTGCACGCCGCCCACCGCGCAGAAGAGTGCGACCGCGCCGTCCAGCACACGCAGCGAGCGCTCCACCTCAGCCGTGAAGTCCACATGTCCGGGGGTATCGATCAGGCTGATCTGGTGATCGCGCCAGGAGACCGCCGTGGCCGCCGAGGTGATGGTGATGCCACGCTCCTGCTCCTGCACCATGTAGTCCATCGTCGCGGCACCTTCGTGTACCTCGCCGATCTTATAATTCTTGCCGGAATAAAAGAGAATGCGCTCGCTACAGGTGGTCTTGCCTGCATCGATGTGCGCCATGATGCCGATGTTGCGTACTCTCTCTAGCGGAATGGTTCTGGGCATGATCTTGGACTCCTTGTGGCCTTCTCTTCGCGTCGGTGACTGTGTTCCCGTCTCAGCCGACAGTTGCCGGACACCGTCATCCGGTGAAAAAATGCCCATTTTTGGGGCAATTAAAAGTGGTTAGTTTTGACTTTTTTGCGCGATACTTCAAGCGCAAAAGCAGAAAAATGCGATTTTTCTTTTTTTGGCTCCGGCTCGCGTGTTTCCTGATCAGCGTAAAACGCTTCTGTTAGAGAAGCACAAGGCCGGCGTGAATACCCGGTTAGCATCATCCGCCGCTGACGTCGCCAACAGCTCAGAACGCGGGCCTCTCAGGCTTCTTCTGTTCCTGCTGCGCCGCCTGATCGGCCTCTGCCTTCCGTTCGGCCCTGCGCACCTGCGCCGCCTTGCGCTGCTCGACGCGGGCCTGAACCTGCTTCTTCAGCATTTCCTCAGTCATCTTGAGGTTAACGGTCACGAAGTTGTCCTGGAGGCTGACCTTGACGCCCTGCGCGACCGCGGCCACCTCGGGGTTCTGAGCCGCCTGCAGCTGGAAAAGCGCCTGCAGCCCCACAGCCGCCTGATTCATCTGCTGCGCCGACTCCGGTGTCGCCGCCTTGATGGCCAACGCAAGCTCCAGACCGTTCGTTCCAGCCATCTGGCCGATCTCCAGCATCACGGCCTCGGCCTGCTTGAACATTTGAAGTTGCGGGTTCGTCCCTGAGAAGTCCGCCAGATTGTTGACCTGCAACGCGAAAAAGCAGTCCTTATTGTGCGCGAGCACCTTGCCGAAAGGCCCGTCTTTTCCCATGCCCGCCACCTTGCCGTCGATGATCCCCACAGCCTCCTGCACCAAGCCTTCCTCTTGCGCCAACACCACCAAAGTGGGGTCGATAAAGCAGAGGCTGGTACGCTTGCCCCTGTCACTCCAACTCAACAGGCTGCGCTCGCCGAACGCCTTGTTCTGATACTCTTTGGCCGCGCCCGCGAAAGCCGTCAGCTTCTGGACGTCGAACCGCCCGTAGGCGTACATCACGCCCCCCGTCTGAACATTGCCCTTGCCGCAGACCACCAGGGAATCGACGTCGTTCGTCAAGTTGATCCCGCTCATGGCTTGGAGCGACACCAGTCCGCGCATCGCGTTCTCATCCAGCGACTGCCGGATGAACAGGCCCATCTGAGACTCGTTCAGCGCCTTGAGGTCCAGGTGCAGCGCCCACTTCGTATCTGCGGGAAAATGCTGAATCTTAATCTGCGCATGTGCCCCCGTGGCGATACACACTGCCAGAACGAACAGACTGATTCGAGATTTCATATCGGCTCCATTTCCCTCGCCTTTTGTCAAACCACACATCCATACAATACTTGATGCGGGCACTGCCTGTCGAGCGAGTTCCGCCTTGCGGCGTCTTACCGCTTTGTGGTGTAATGAACCCGCGATGGAAACCAAAAAGAATTCGTACACCTTTGTCCTCGACAAAGAACAGCAGGAGTCGCTTAAAATCCTGCTCAACATGGGCAATTACAAACGCAAAGAAGTGCCGCACACCCTCATCGCGGTCGAAGCCCAAGACTGCGTGGTTAACCTTTACAAGAGCGGGAAGTGCCTGGTCCAGGGAAAAGGCGCGCAAGACTTCGTGATCTTTTTCCTCGAGCCCAACGTGCTCCAAGCCGCCACCGTGGGCTACGAGGAGCTTCTCAACCCCGAACTCGTCTCGCCCCACATGGGCATCGACGAAAGCGGCAAGGGCGACTTTTTCGGTGCGCTCGTCGCCTGCGCGGTCTATGTGGACCCCGACCTCGCGCATGCCATGCAAGACATCGGCGTGAAGGACTGCAAGCAGCTCACCGACAAGGCGGTCTTCTTCATCGGCAACAAGACGCGCCAGCTCCTCGGCCCCAAACGTTTTTCCATGGTCGCCATCGGACCGGAGGCCTACAACCGCCTCTATGCCAAGATGCGCAACGTCAACACCCTGCTGGCCTGGGCCCATGCCCGCTGCATCGAGAACCTGATGGAAAACGTCCCCGACTGCCCGCGGGCGGTGGCCGACCAGTTCGGCGCCAAGCAGGTCATCGAACGCGCGCTGATGAAGAAAGGCCGCTCGATCAAACTCGAACAGCGCCACAAGGCGGAGTCGGACATCGCGGTCGCCGCCGCCTCCGTGCTGGCCCGCGAGGCGTTTCTGCGCGGCCTCGGCAAACTGGGCGAAACCTATGGCTTCCAGGCCCACAAAGGCGCCTCGGAGCAGGTCAAAGCCTCCGCGATCGGGTTGATCAAAAAGTCCGGCCCAGAGATCCTGCTCAAGACCAGCAAATGTCATTTCCGCACCGCCGACCAGGTGCTCGCCGCCTGCGGCTCCTCGCGCGCCGCGCTCGGCCCCGACGGCCAGGCGGTTTCACGCACCAAGGAAGAGAAATGAGATCCTTAAATCGTTATGACTAAAAGGAGGAGTTCATGATCACGCGCTGGACCTTCTCGGAGGTCGTCTTCACCCGCAATGCGACCACGGCCGTCGACTACCTCCTGAATCCGCCCGTGCCCCCCCGAGGCACTATCATCACGGTGCAATGAGCGAATCGATCATCACTCCCGCACGGCTTTGAGCGGCTGGCGCGAGGAGTCCACGGTCACGGCGAAACCCTTGGGCGCATCGACGTGGTAGAAGAAGGTGTCGTTGGCCTTGCGCCACTGGACCTTGACCGCGTCGGGGCCGACGGGCATGGAGCCGGAGCAGGTCTGCAAAGGAACGTCAGCGAAACCGAGCGCGACCTTCTTGTTCACCGCGTCGACCGAACGGATGCCCAGCACGTCGCGGTAGAGCAACCGCTCCACATGGCTCGCGAAGCCGTGGCAGCAGCTCGCCGAGGTGTTGTCGTTTTCCCACAGGGTTCCGGTCAGGTCAGCCATCTTGAGGAAGTAGCCCTTGGTCTCGTCCAGAATCTGCGCGGTCAGCCCCTGCCGCGAGAGCAGTTCGAGCCGCAGGTAGTTGCCGATGAAGGCGTTGGCGAAGTGAATGTCCGGATGCTTTTTCGTCTGGCGGCGGTCCGGCCCGAAGTCGGCCCGAAGCGTCTCCCACAAGGCTGCATGGGTCTGCGGCGTGGCGGTGTGGAAGAAGAAGGCGTAGTACTGGCAGGTCTCGGTGCGCTCGCCGGACGACTTCAGCGTGCCGTCCGCTTGGCGCTTGCCGTTGTCCACAAAGAAGGTGCCGTCGAACGACTGCTTGCGGATGGTCTCGCGCATCGCGTCGGCCTCGGTCTGCAAGGCGGGCAGGCTGTACATCCGCGCCACGCACGACAACACCTCGGCGTAGGTCATGTTGGAGGGGTAGTTCACGTCCTGCACCAGATCGTTCGCGTGTGACCACTCGACGAAGACCCAGCCGGGCAGCTTTTCGAGCAGCCCGTCGCTGTTCTTGAACTTCTTGAAATACTCCACCAACGCCAGCACGCGCGGCTTGAGCGCGTCCACGGTGGCGCGGTCGCCGCTGCGCAGCAGGTACTCGTCGAGCTGGATGACGAACCACATGGCCCAGTTGGGAATGTAGACGCCGTCGTTGTGATCCGCCGGGTAGCACATCGGCAGCATGCCATCGGGCAAATACTCGAACTTGGCCGGCAGCAGGAAGTTCTGCATGAACATCCGCTCCATCTGCGTGTTGCCGCAGAGGTCAGCGGCCACGCGTCCGATGAAGAAGCTGTCGCAGAGCCAGCCCGCGCGCTCGCGGGACGGGCAGTCGGTGAAGACGTCCACCGCGTTCTGCTTGAAGGTCGAGCGCGCGGCTTCGAAGATGCGGTTGAGCGCCTCGTCGGAGCTCGCGAACACGGCGCGCTCTGTGGCCGAGTTCACGTATTCGCGGAGATGCAGATCCGAAACCTCGCACGCCGCGCCGACGGCGATGACCTTGAGGTAACGCAGCGTGTACGGCTCGAACGCTTCGACGCGGTAGGTGCCCGCCGCGGCCAATTCGTAGCTCACCACGTTGCAGCAGCTCAGGCGCGTCACGCTCACGTCATCCTGATCCAAGATCTCGTCGAAGACGAAATACACGCGCGTCGGCGCGTCGCAGCGCAACGTCGCGCCGGGAAATCCGGAGTTGTTCTTGCCGAAATCGATGATGCGGAACTGACCGTCCGCCAGCGCGAGGCGGCCCTGCGCATCGAGGGGCTTGTCCACGCGCTCCTGGGTCGCCGTCTCCAGCCGCTGTATGTCGTAGAACGGCATGGTGACCAGCTCGGCCTCGGGATAGCCAGCCAGTTTCGGGCCGATGTCCTTGATCGTGCGGTCCGCCTGCACTTTCTTTTCGGGGTTGTTCTTGGTCGTGCCCGCGAACACTTCGCGCGTCGGTGGCCGCACGGCGAAAGCGGGATAAGGCGACAAGCGCGGCAACAGGGCGCGGTCCGGCAGGGTCGCCGTTTTTTGCGCCTGGAAGGCGCCGCCGGTGCGCCACGCGGACGAGTCGGGCTGCACGCGGTAGGCTTCGGAGAAGGGACGCTGGAAACTGTAGCGCTGGACCTTCTGCAAGCGGCTCTCGAGTGCCTGCGCCTCGAACACGGAGCCCGCACCGGCGGTGGAGGCGAGCACGGTCGCGCCCGCGACGACTTCAGCCTGAAGAAAGGAGGGCTGGTCGATGAAATAGTAGCTGTTGGCGTTGTAGCCGGCGACCTCGATGGCGATGACGTTCGGGCCGGGCTTACAGCGCCCCTTGAGCAGCCACTCATCCACCCGGTAGAAGCCGTGCGGGCCGCGTGCGGGCCCGTAGCCCAGATACTCGCCGTTCACGAATAGCCGGCAGATGGTCGCGCCGGTCAGCCGCACCACGGCGTTCTCAGCGGCCTTGCCGTCTACGGTCGCGCGGAAGCCGACAAATACATTCTTTTCTTTCTCCCGGCCCTCCAGCCACACCGGCTTGGCCGACACGAACGACACCGTCTCCGCCGCGAAAGCCGCATGCACGCTCAGCCCCAAAACAGACAACAAAACCATCGCCTTCATAAACGCCTCCTTATGTTTTTTACCATCTTAGACATTCGCCGGGGGGCTGTCAATTGCGGATCAGCAATTCTAATTTTGATTCGACGGCACATCTGGTTTTTGGCGGATATCTTTGACATGATTACCTGATTATTATGATTAGTTTTAGAGGTTCATCATCCTGTTAATCATGTAATCCTGTCCGAAAGAATTTATTTCCCAGACTGCTAGAGCGAAGGGGATACCCAGTTCATGCGCTATTCAACAACAAAACAAAAGAAGTCAAATTTAGAATTGCTGGTTTCTTTACGGGAGCGGCTTCTCTGTGGTACGGTAATGCCATCTAAAGTGTAAACAGACGAGCCCTTATGCCTATCAGTTGGAACGAAATCAGACAGAACGCCATCCGCTTTTCCCGCGAATGGTCCGAGGAACATCGAGAGGACGCGGAGGCGAAATCCTTCTGGGACGAGTTCTTTTCCGTGTTCGGCGTGCGGCGGCGTCTGTTCGCCACGTTCGAGGAACCGGTCAAGAAGATCAACGGCCAGTATGGCTATATCGATGTTTTCTGGCGCGGCCTGGTCTTGGCGGAGCACAAGAGCCGGGGCAAGAGTCTGGACAAGGCCGAATCGCAGGCGTTCAGCTATATACAAGACTTGGCGCGGGAACACCGGGACAGCGAGTTGCCGCGCTATGTGATCCTCTCGGACTTCGAGCGCGTCGCGCTCTATGACCTCGAACCCGAGGAGCCGTGCGACCTGCCGCTTTTCGATACGTTCCGCTACCGCAAGGTCGAGTTTCCCCTGAAGGATTTTCACAAGAAGATTCAGGAGTTCGCCTTTATCGCTGGCTACAAGCAGCACCGCCTGCGCGATGAGGACCCAATCAACATCAAGGCCGTGGGTATCCTTGACGAACTGCACGACGCGCTGGCCGACGGCGGCTACGCGGGCCACGACCTTGAGCGCTTCCTGGTGCGCATTCTCTTTTGCCTCTTCGCGGACGATACCGGCCTGTTCGAGCCCGATTCCTTCACGCTCTACATCGAGAACCGCACGGCCAAGGACGGTTCCGATCTCGGCGTACTTCTGGCGCAGCTCTTCGAGGTGCTGGACACCCCGCCCGAACGGCGGCAGAAAAACCTCGACGAAATGCTGGCCGCGTTCCGGTACGTCAACGGCGATCTTTTCAAAGAGCGGCTGGCCTTTGCCGCCTTCAACCGTGCCATGCGCGACGCGCTGATCAAGTGTACGAAATTCGACTGGTCGAAAATCTCACCGGCGGTCTTCGGCTCGCTTTTCCAAGGCACCATGGACGGCAAGGAGCGCCGCCAGACGGGCGGGCACTACACCTCGGAGCGCGACATCCTCAAGGTCATCAACTCCCTTTTCATGGACGGCCTGCGGGCGGAGTTCGGGAAAGCCCGGCGCAGCAAGGCCATGCTCAAACAGTTTCATAAGAAGCTGGGAACCCTGCGGTTCTTCGACCCGGCCTGCGGGTGCGGCAACTTTCTCGTCATCACCTACCGCGAGCTGCGCCTGCTGGAAATCGAGGTGCTGAAAGAGCTTTACGGCGACGCGACGCAAATGGAAATGAAGCTCGATGTCCAGTCGCTCTCCTGCGTGGACGTGGACGCCTTCACCGGCATCGAGATTCAGGAGTGGCCCGCCCGCATCGCCGAGGTGGCGATGTGGCTGATGGAACACCAGATGAACATGCGCCTCTCGGAAGCGTTCGGCGAATACTTCGCGCGTCTGCCGCTCAAGAAGTCCGCGCATATCGTGCTCGGCAACGCCCTGCGCCTCGACTGGAAGACTCTCCTGCCGACAGATCTGTGTTCCTTCATTCTTGGGAATCCACCGTTCATCGGCAAGCACTACCAGACCGCCGAGCAGAAAGCCGACATGGCCACCGTGTTTAGAGGGTTCAAGAACATCGGCGACCTGGATTATGTCACCTGCTGGCACTATCGAGCAGCAGAGTACATCCAAGGCTCGGCTGTCGTGGTCGGCTTCGTGTCCACCAACTCAAGCACGCAGGGCGAGCAGGTGCCGCTGTTATGGGGCTTGCTCTTCGGCAAGTGGCGGGTCAAGATCCACTTTGCGCACCGCACGTTCCAGTGGCAGAGCGAGGCCCGCGGCAAGGCTCATGTCCATGTGGTCATCATCGGCTTTGCGACGTTCGACATTCCCGTTAAGAAAATTTACGACTACGAGGCGGGTAACGGGCCTGCCAATGTGACGGAAACCTCCAACATCAGTCCCTATCTCACGCCGGGTTCGGATTCGTTTATCACGAAACGGCAGTTACCGCTTTCAACCGTGCCCGACATGCGTTGCGGCAACAAGCCGTCCGACGGCGGCAACCTGATCATGACCGACAAAGAGCGGGCTGCGCTGCTTGCCACAGAGCCGGGAGCGGAGAAGTACCTGCGGCGTTTTGCCGGTTCAGAGGAATTCATCAACGGCAACATGCGCTGGTGCCTCTGGCTCGAAGGCGTCGAACCGCAAGTCCTGCGCGGCTTGCCGCTGGTTCTGGAACGCGTGGAGAAGGTGCGCGAATTCAGGGCCAAGAGCACGGCCGCGCCGACACGCAGCGCCGCGCAGACGCCGGCGTTGTTTTTCTACCGCTCGCAGCCGACTACAGAATACATCCTGATTCCCGAGGTCTCTTCCGAGAGGCGGCAGTATATTCCCATCGGCATCGCCCAGCCTTCCTTGATTGCGAGCAACAAATGTTTCATCATCCAGACCGCCGACAGATACCTTTTCGGCGTGTTGATCTCGACCATGCACATGGCCTGGATGCGTCAGGTTGGCGGACGTTTGAAGTCCGATTACAGCTATTCCGGATCGATGGTCTACAATACCTTTCCTTGGCCGCAATTGGATGTGTCTGCGCGTGACCACGCGAAGCCTGGCGTCGTTGCCTCCTGTGTCAAGGAGGCGGCGGCGCGGATCTATTGGTCTTCGTATCATGAGGACGGTCATGAACCGGAACACAAGGCTGTCCGC
>JANYBJ010000253.1 GCA_025360845.1 bacterium | reverse complement strand
AGGCCAGGGCGTCGAATTCGATGAGGTGCGCCCCTACGTGCCCGGCGACGACGTGCGCTCCATCGACTGGAACGTCACGGCCCGCACCGGCTCGCCGCACGTGAAGCGTTTCTCGGAAGAGCGCGAACTCACGGTCCTCTTTCTGGTCGACGTCTCCGGGTCGCAGATTTTCGGTTCCGGCACGCGCTCGAAGTCGGAACTCGCGGCGGAGATCACCTGCCTGCTGGCCATGACGGCGATCCGCAACCAGGACAAGATCGGCCTCATCCTCTTCAGCGACCGCATCCTCAAATCGATCCCGCCGCGCAAAGGGCGCACTGCGGTCATGCGCCTCGTTCGCGAGGTCTTGGCTTCCGACGAGACCCGCGAGGGCACCGACATCACCGCCGCTTTGCGTTTCCTCAACAACGTGCAGAAACGCAAAGCCGTCGTCTTTCTGGTCTCGGATTTCCAAGACACCGGATACGAGAAAGAGCTGCGCGTCACCGCCCGCCACCACGACGTCATCGCCTGCCCCATCTCCGACCCCTGCGAATCCGCCCTGCCCGACGTGGGCCTCATCGAACTGCAAGACCCCGAGTCCGGCGAACTGCTTTTGGTGGACACCTCCTCTTCCTCCGTGCGCGAGGCCTTCCGGTCGCAGGCGTCGCTCGCGAAAGAGCAGCTCGAACGTTTTCTCAAGCGGACCGGCATCGACTCGATCCATCTCTCCACCGACACCGCTTACATCGACGACGTGCGCGCGCTTTTCCGGCGCCGCGCAAAGAAACACTGAACATGAGAAGACAGAAGACAAAGCTCCGTCTATTATCCGTCGGATCGGTCCGATCCGTCCTATTCTCGCTCCTGCTTTCCCTCGTCTACCTCCCCGCGCTCGCCGCGTTCACCGCAGACCTCTCCAGCGGCGACGTATCGCTCAAGCTCGAAGCAACCCCCGACAAAGTTTCGCCTGCCGAAGACCTGATGCTTACACTCACCGTTGAGGCCCCGTCGCACCTCGCCGTCACGCTGCCCGACCTGCGCGACCGCTTCTCCGGCTTCGCGACCGCCGAGGACTTCGCCACCGACCCCGTCGAGGCCAACGGCCGCACGCGCCAGACCTACCGCTGGCGGCTCACCCCTGAGCCTGCCGCCAAGCGCTACCGTCTCGCGCCCTTCGCCGTCACGACCCAAGACAAGCACTCCGCGCCTCCGTTGCCCGCCTCTTTCGCCACCAAGCCCGTGCTCTTTCCCGACGAAGGCGCGCGCCCTGTCGTGACGGGCGACCCCGAAGTCACGCCCACACCGGAGTGGATCCCGCCCACCGCCAAGACCGTCGCCCTCTGGATCTTCGCCTGCCTCGCCGGCGTGGCGGCCCTCGCCGCGATCCTCTACGGTCTCACCAAGCTCTCGCGCAGTGTCCGCGAATACCGCATGTCGCCTGTCGAGCGGGCCATGGCTGAACTCCAGCGACTGCTGGGCCGCAACCTGCCGGGCCACGGACTCTACAAAGAGTTCTACATTGAACTCACCATGGTCGTGCGCCGCTACATCGAGCGGTCTCACGGCATCCGTGCCCCCGAACAGACCACGCAGGAATTTCTCGCGGCCGCAGCCAACCAGCCGACTTTCACGCCCGAGGTGCTCGCCCAGCTCCGCACGTTCCTCGAATCCGCCGACCTCGTAAAATTCGCGGGCCAGGAGGCCTCCGTCTCCATGACCGACGACGCCACCTCGAAAGCCCGGAGTTACATCGAGCGGGACGCATCAGCCCTCGATCCGAATCGACTCGCGACGACACGAGTCGAACCCAGTCGAACCCAGTCGAAATAATCACCCCCATGACCTTTGCCTCTCCATACGCCTTTCTCCTTCTGCTGCCTTGGGCAGTCGCCGCCTGGCGCTTGTACCGCACCGGCAAACGCGCCGGCGTGCTCTTCGCGCCGACGCACCGCCTGCCTGCCAAGACCGCCGGCTGGCGTGTCGCGCTCGCCCGCGTGGTGCCGCTGCTTTTCCTGAGCGGCTCCCTGCTGCTCATCATCGCCGCCGCCCGCCCGCGCACCACGCTCGCCCGCGAGCGCCGCTCGGTCAACGCCATCGCGATCGAAATGGTGGTTGACGTTTCGGGTTCCATGGAGGCGCTGGACCTCACCCCTTCCGGGCAGGACTACAAGACGCGTCTCGACGTGGTGAAGGAGATGTTCGCGACGTTCGTCGGGGCTCGGCCCGACGATCTGATCGGCCTCGTCACGTTCGGCGGCTACGCCTCCACGCGCGCCCCGCTCACGGCCGACCACCGCGCGCTCATCCATGTCCTGAAAGGTGTTGAGATTCCTCGAGCGCAGGTCGATGCCCAAGGCCGTCCCGTGGATCAGGAAGAAACGCTCACCGCCATCGGCGACGGACTCGCCACCGGCGTGGCCCGCCTCACGGACGCCGAGCCCAAAACGCGCATCATCATCCTGCTCTCCGACGGCGAGTCCAACACCGGCATCATCTCACCGGACCAGGCCGCCGACGGAGCCGCCAAAACCGGCGTGCGCGTCTATACCATCGGCGTGGGCTCCAACAGCCGCACGCCCTTCAAGGCGCGCGACATGTTTGGACGCGAGACCATCGCCTATGCCGACGCCACGTTCGATGAGACCCAGCTCAAGACCATCGCCTCGAAGACCAGCGGCCGTTACTTCAGCGTCCGCGACAACGACGGCCTGAAAAACGCGCTCGCGGAGATCAACACCCTCGAGACCACCAAGATCGACCGCCAGGTCTACCAGCGCTACGACGAACACTTTGTCCGTTTCCTCCTCTGGGGCGCACTTCTCGTCGCGCTCGCCCTCACCCTCAACATGAACCTAACGCGGAGGCTCCTGTAATGAGGTTCGTTTTCCCTTGGCTGTTGCTTCTTCTCTCCGCGATCCCCGTTGTCGGCGTGGTCTGGCTCTGGCTGTACCGCAGGTCGCAGAGCCGACTGTCGCTGCTCATCGCGCCCGCGCTGCAGAGCAAGCTGATGCCTGCGCGCCCGAAGGCCACCTTCTACCTCCAGTTCGTGCTGGTGCTCACCGGCCTGACGCTCCTCGTCTTCGCCGCCGCCCGGCCGCAGTGGGGACGCAAGGACGAGAAGGTCTTCACGCGCGGACGCAACCTCGTGATCGCGCTCGACGTCTCGCGTTCCATGCTCGCCGCCGACGTTCACCCCAACCGCCTCGAGCGCGCCAAAACCGACATCATGGACCTCATCGGCGAACTCAAAGGCGACCGCGCGGCGCTTCTCGCCTTCCGCAACAAAGGCAGCCTGCTCTGTCCCCTCACCACCGACTACTCGTTCCTGCGTCAGGCGCTTGACGGCGTAAGCCCCGAGTCCGCCCCGCGCGGCGAGACCGACCTCGGCGACGCCATCCGCAAGGCGCTGGAGGCGCTCGATCCCGCGCTCGACGAGTACAACGCGATCCTGCTCATCTCCGACGGCGAAGACCTTAAGGGCGGGGCACTCGACGCCGCACACGAAGCCGACAAACGTAACATCCCGATCTTCACCGTGGGCATCGGCGACCCCTCCGGCACCACCATCCCTTCCGAAGACGGAAAAGGCACCCAGCAGTTCAAAGGCACCGCCGTGCAGACCAAGCTCATGGACGAGACGCTCTCCGCCATCGCCACGGCCTCCAATGGCCGCTACATCCCGCTCGGCACCGCCGGCACCGCGAACACGACGCTCGGCTCGATCTACCGCCGCCACCTGCGGCAGATCGCCGCCAAGGAACAGCAGGAGCAGCTTGAGAACCGCTATCGGGAGCGCTACCAGCTCTTCCTCTTCCCCGCCGCTCTTTGCCTGCTCGCGGCCGCATGGTTCAGCCGCGGACGCCTCTGCGGCAACCGCACGCGCCTACCGACGCCGGCAACGGCCGCAGTAGCCATTGTCTTGTCGTTCATTTCGGCTGGCTATACCCAAACGAATTCGACGCTCGACCCGCGACTCTCGACTCCCGGCTCTCCTGCTCCTGACGCCTCACTCCCAACCCCTCCCTCCACCAACCGCCCGCCCATCGTGGTTGAGCCCGGCCGCGCCGGCGCCCGCCAGGCGCAAGCCTGGCTCAATAAAGGCAAGTACGCCGATGCGGCTGAAGGTTTCCTTTCCGCCGCCCGCGGCGCGGACATGGAAGAGGCCGAGACCTGCCGCTACAACGCCGCGTACGCCTACTATCTGGCCAAGGACCTCGACAAGGCCTCGCAGACGCTGCGCACCCTGCTGACCTCGAAGAAGAACGGCGCCCGCGCCGGTGAGCTGCTGGGCAAGCTGCTGTTGGAAAAAGCCAAGGACAAGGGCGCGGAGGACCCGGCCGCCAAAGCCGAAGCGCTCGAAGAGGCCGCCACCGGCTTCCAGCGCTCCCTGCGCGACACCCCGAAGGACGAGCGCCGGAACCGCAACCTCACCCGGTCTGTCTCGCCGCTGCCCGAGGCACGCGAGACCGCGCACATCGCCAAGGTCCTGAAGGAGCAGGGCCAGACGCCTACCGACCAACTCATGGGAACCATGCTCGCCGAACAGCGCGCCATCCTCGAAGAGTCTTACTCCGTCCTTACAAACGAGGCCCCGACATTGATCAGCAAAAGCGAGGCGCTCGCCAAACGTCAAGAGAAACAGGCCGACCTCTGGATTCCCCTCAAGCAGCACATGCTGCAGGCCGTCACCAACCAACAGCAGCAGGCCCTCTTCGCCCAGCAGATCGAACTCGCCCGCGACAGCATGAAAGGCGCGACCGCCGCCCTGCAGGACCTGATGCCCGAGGCCGCAAACGACACCGCACAGGCCGAGCCGCTCGTCTACAATTTCTGGAAAGCCGTCGCCGCGCCTGACAACACGATCCCGGAGGACATTCTCTGCCAGAGCAACGCCATCCAAAAACTGAACTTGCGCTATTTGGAGAACAAGGACACGCAGAAAGAAGCACTTGAACTCACACAACGGTTTCGTGCAGGATTCCCTGAATGGGCCAAGCAGTACCAGCAGCAGGCGCAGGCCGACACCAACATGCCGCCCTTCACCGCGGAAGACCAGGCGAAGATCGAGGCGCTCGCCGCGCAAACGGAAAAACTCCAGACCGAAATCACCGGGAAAAAACCGCTGGAGAGCGAGCGTCGCGACCTGCAACAGCAGGCTTTTAAAAACCTGAACGAGATCCGCGACCTGCTCCCCAAGCAGAAGAACAAGGGTCAGCAGCAACAACAGAACCAGCAACAGCAGCAGCAAAACCAAGAGCAAAAACAGGAACAGCAGCAGGAACAGAAACAAGAGGAGCAGAAGCAGGAAGAGGAGCAGAAGAAACCTGAGACTCCTCAGGATGTGCAGGAAATGTTGCGCAAGGCGCTGGACCGCGAGAAGGAGCACGAGAACGACAAGAAAGAGAAAATGCGCAAGATTCCCATGTCCCCCTCCGAGCGCGACTGGTAAGAGAAGGCTTTTAGGCTAAAGGCTATTAGACTGTTAGGTAGGCTGCCATGCGAAAGGCCATCGACCACATACTCTGTTTTAGCCAACCTGCCCGGCCCTTCCGGCGGGTTTCCTGGTTTCGTTTTCTTCGCTCCCCTCCTTTTTTCTCCTTTGAGTCTTCGTGTCTTCGTGTTCAGCCTCTTCCTAAATTTTGGTGCTCCTTGCTGCTCTTGGCGTCTTGGTGGGTTCCCCTCTCCGCCCTCGCCGACGTCACCTTACAAGTCACCTCCTCCCGTCCGAGCATCTACCTCGGCGAGAGCTTCAACCTCACGATCGAAGTCAACGGCGCGGACCGCGGCATCGAGGCACCCGACCTCGCGGGACTTCCTCCGTCCGACGTCCAGTTTCTCGGCCAGAACAGCAACAGCCGCTCCAGCATCTCCATCATCAACGGACGCATGACGCGCGAAGCCTTCGAAGGCCGTGTCTTCGCCTACCAGATCAAGCCCTCGTCCCAAGGCGTCTTCAAAGCCGGCCCCGTCCGCGTCACCGCCGCCGGCAAGGTCTACACCCACGCCGGTGTGACTGTGCGGGTCGCTGGGATCGAGAAGCAGGATTCCGTCATCGCCGCCGTCACCGCCTCATCCACCTCGGTGTTGGTCGAGGAGCCGTTCACCGTCACGCTCTCCGTTGCCGTCGCCGAACTGCCCGACCCCTACGCCGACAATAACGAGCCGATCCACCCCAATTTTCTGCCGCAGCTCTCCGCCGACTTCCTCGAGATCCGCCAAAACACACCCGGATTGAAAGGTCCGGACCTGAACCAACTCCTCAACGGCTTGATCGATCAGAGCGGGCGCCAACCCTCGTTCGCCATCAACAACTACCAGTCCAACGACCTCTTCAGTCAGCGCCCGATCCGCTTCCGGCTCAACCCCAAGAAGAGCACCCTCAACAGCAAGACATACCGCGAATACACCCTCTCGCTCGACTACACGCCGACCAAGGAGGGCGAGTTCACCTTCGGCCCGCTCTCCTTCAAAGGCACGGTCATCACCGACGTCTCCGCCGACCGCCAAGCCGTCACCAAGGAGGTCTACACCATCGGTCCGGCCGTCACCGTGCGCGTGGTGCCGCCGCCGGACGAAGGCCGCCCCGAGTGCTTCACCGGCTCGGTCGGCAAGGGAATGAAGGCCACCGCCGCCTTCGACGCCACGGCCTGCAAGGTCGGCGACCCGCTCACCCTCACGCTTGAACTCACCGGCCCGATCAGCGTCTCGAACCTGCGCACGCCGATCCTCAACCTCCAGCCCGGCCTCGCCAAAGACTTCCGCATCTACGACGACAACGTCGCCGCCGAAACCCTCCCGAACGGCAAGCGTTTCAAATACCGCGTGCGCCCCACACGCGAAGGCACGCTGGAATTCCCGCCGATCAAGCTCGCCTATTATGACACCGCGGCCCGCGCCTACACCACCGTCACCACGGTTCCCGTGCCCATCCAAGCACGCCCAACCACACAGATCGCCACCGTAGCCGACAACGGAAAAGCGAATCCGGCTTTTCTCATCGACAGCCGGACACGCCCCCTGCCCGCAGGCATCACGCTTGCCGCCCGAGGCGCTCATCCGGACAGCCTCCTGCCGCCGGAACGCCTCGTGCGGCTCTTGCTTCTTGCAGGCCCCGTTCTCTGCCTGTTGGCGGCGCTGGTCGCGCCCCTCGCCGCACTCGTCAAAGCCCTGCGCACACGCCGCCGCCGTTCGGGCGCCTTGCACCGGTCGCGCCGCGCGCTGCGCCAGGCCGACACGCCGGAACTCGCCGCCCATGCGGTCCGCGCGTATCTGGCCGACCGGCTCGACGTTGCGGGCAACGCGCTCACCCCGACCGAAACGGCCTTGCTGTTGAGCCAGCGGAACGTCCCCCCCGAAACGGCCTCAGCCTGCCGTGACCTGCTCGCCCGGCTCGACGAGGCCATGTACCGGCCCGACGCCTCCGCCCCGCTCTCGGAAATCACCCGTGCCTTGCAAGCCCTCCTGCCGCGACTCGACGTCGCGCTTGACCAATCGGACCGATCCGTCCGATCCGCCGGATCAGTCCTACCTCTCCTTTTCGTCCTGTGCTCCCTCTCCCTGCCCCTCCACGCCGACGACACCTCCCGCGCCTTTCTTTGGGAACAGGCCAACACGCAGGCGGCATCCGCCACCAAGCCGGAAGAGTACCTCAAAGCCGCGAAAACCTGCAACCGCCTCGTTGCGGACGGCGTCCGCAATGGCCCTCTGTTCCTCAACCTCGGCAGCACGCTGGTGATGGCGGGCGACGGCGCAAACGCGATCGCGGCCTTCGCCCGCGCCGAACGGCATCTGGGAGCCACTCCTGAAACGCGTCAAGGGATCGCCGCCTCGCTCGCCCTGCAGTCGGGACGCAAGCACGCCGACCTGCCCTGGTCACGCACGGCCTTCTTTTGGCACTATGCGTTCCCGTGTCCGATACGCGCCCTCACCGCACTCGGCGGCTGGACCCTTTTCTGGTTCGGCGTGCTCTGCCGAACCCTGCTCAAACGCCGCAAAGGGCACGCCCTCCTGCGGAGCCTGTCCGAAACCTGCATGTTGACCGGCGGCCTCATCGCCGTGGTCTTCGCCGCCTCCACGTTCCTGACCCTCGCCAACGAGCGTCACGACGAGGCCACCTGGGGAAGCCGCGTCTTCATCTCCTCCACCCCGTCTGAATCGGAGGATGCGCCATGAAGAACAGGAGTCAGAGGTCAGAGGTCAGAGGTCAGAGGTCAGAGGTCAGAGGTCAAAAGTCCGTCCCCCGCCCTCTGTCCTCCGTCCTCAGTTTAGCCTGCTGCCTGCTCTCCTTCACCTCCCTCGCCGGCGAGGTCTTCACGGGACGGCTCTATACCGTGCCCGACAAGGTTTACGTGAACCAGGCCTTCGAGGTCCACTTCGACCTCGAAGTGACCTTCGGCAGCGAAGTGGAGGACATGCGCATCAGCGGCATCCCGAACGACCCCTCGGTCCTGACGCTCGGGCAGCTCGAAACCGTCTCGCAGAACCGGATCATGCGCGGACAGCAAGCGATCAACGTCCTGCACTTCACCGCTTCCGCGCGCAGCCACAAACCGCTTGAGCAAACCTTTGAGCCTGTCCTGCTCTGCATGCTCTCCGAGCGCAAATCCTCCGGCTTCTTCTCCCACGTCCAGTCGTCTCAGAAGCGACAGCCACTCGACCCTTTTGCGCTTCGCGTGCTGGCTTTGCCAGAGGCCGGACGGCCCGCCCATTTCAGCGGCGCGATCGGCACGTTCCGCCTGAACGGGAGCCTCTCGCCAACCAGCGTGCAGCCCGGCGACATCACCACGTTGAGTCTGGAACTGACCGGGCAGGGCTGGCTGGCCGACGCCGTGATGCCCTCGCCCCCCGCCTCGCCGCTTTTCAAGACCTACCCCGCCAAAGAGCGCCTGCGCGAACCGCTCCGTCTCCAGACCGACCAGGTGTTTATCCCGAAGGCCACCAACGCCACCGAGATCGCGGCCACTCGTTTCTGCTTCTTCAACCCTGCAACCGAGCGCTACGAGGAGAGTGTCGCCGGTCCGTTCCGCCTGACCTTCAGCGCCGCCGCCACGGCCACAAAGAAGCCCGATGACGTGATTGTCATCGACACCGCCACCCGCGCCGCGCCTGAAGCGCTGCCGCAGACCGTCACCCTGGAGCGCATGAACCTGACGCTGCGGCAGGCGGTCCCTCTGCTGATCGGATGCGCGGGCGCGCTGGCGGCCTTCTTTGTATTTTTCCTGCTGTACGGACGCCACACGCGGATGGCCTTCGCGCTCGGGCTGTTGCTGCTGGCCGCCAGCGTCGGCGCAGGGTATTCGTTCAGCGGCAAGACCGCCGCCGCGACACGCACGCTCAGCCGACACAGCGAGGTTCGCTTCGCCCCTTCGCAGACGGCGGCCACGCTCTTTGCGCTCAACCCCGGCGCGCCCGTCATCCCGCTTGAGAAAGCCGGAGCCTGGGTGCGCGTCGACTCCTCCGGGCGCCGCGGCTGGATACCCTCTTCAGACCTCTCCGAGTAGCGCCTGCGCGATTAGTTGCGCGGTTCGGCGGGCTCTCCGGCGGACTCTTGGGCCTTTCGTTTCACTTCCTCGACCCACGCCGTGTAGCCGTTCTTGAACAACCACTCCGAGGCTCCGACATGCCCGCGCAAAGCGGCCTGCTTGCAGAGTTCAACGGCCCTGACGTGGCTCAGGTTCACGCCCTTGCCGTACTCGTGGAGCATCGCAAGATTGTAGGCCGCCTCCACATTCCCGTGCTGGGCGGCCTTGATGAACCACTCGGCCGCGTGGTCGTGGTCCTGCGGGAGCCCTTCGCCGCGCAGATAGAGCATCCCCAGATTATTCTCGGCCGGCGGGAACCCCATGAGCGCCGCCCGCCGGTAGCTCGCCTCGGCCTGAGCATAATCCTTCGCAACGGCTTTCCCGCGGTAATAGAAGGTGCCCAGCGCATTGATCGCCCGCGGATTGTTTTGCTCTGCGGACTTCAAATACCAGCGATAGGCCCGCTCGTCATCCGGCGGGATGCCGCGCCCCTGCTCGTACATCTGGCCGATGAAAAACTGCGCCATCGCATGTTTCTTTTCCGCCGCTTTCGCGAACCAGACCAGCGCCTTGCTGTCGTCCGGCTTGAGCCCCAACCCGTCGCGGTAAATGATGCCGATGTTCACTTGCGCCTCGACATGCTCCTGTCCCGCCGCGCGCCAGTACCAGACCGCCGCCTCGCGATAGTCCTGCGGCACGCCTACGCCGTGCGCACAGGCGAACCCGTAATTGAACTGGCCGTTGGCGTTGCCGGTCTCGGCCGACTTGCGATACCAGATCGCGGCCTGCTCCGGGCTCTTCGCGACGCCCCGTCCCTCCTGATACAGCCACCCCAGGTTGTTCATCGCGTTGGAGTGACCTTTCCGGGCCGCCCGGCTGTACATCTGGAACGCCATCTCGTCATCCTTCGGCACGCCCTGACCTTGCGCATAGAGCGTGCCGAGGTTGTATTCGCCGTTCATGTCGGCCTGCAGCGCGGCCTGCCGGAAATACTCGCCGGCCTTGTCGAAATCCTGCGCCACGCCCTGCCCAAGGTAATACATCAGCCCCAGGCTGTTCTGCGCCAGCGCCTGGCCGCGCTCCGCCGCACGCTCAAACCATTTGCGCGCGTCTTCAGGTTTTTTCAGGTTGAACGCACAGTCCACGCCGACCAGATACTGCGCCAGCGCGTTGCCCTCCTCGGCGTATTTCAACATGACGGGGCTCCCCTCGGAAAGATACCGGGCCCGCGTCTTCTCGGAGAGCGCGCACAGCGGCTCCTGCTCCGCATAAACCGCCAGCAGAAAACGGAAGAACGGCTGCCCCGCTTCAGCCAGCGTCTTCACCTTCGCGACCGCCACCACGAACTCGTCGACGCTCCCCGCCGTGCGCGCGTTGACAAACAGCTCGACCGCGGCCTTCACGTCCTCGACCGCCGCCGCGGCCTCCTCGCCCGCGCGCGCCGCTTGCCACACACCCGCACACAGCGCGAACGGCACCACACAAAGCCACCCTCTATTGCTCATCGTCCTCTCCCGTTGCTAAGCCTCATTTGAAGCGCGACAGGGAGACGTGCCGACCATCGCGGCGGGGATCAAAGAGCATCGCCTCAGAGACCGGCGTGCTGCTCGCCAAGACGCGCGAATGTTTCTCGCGCCACCCCTTGCGCCGACCGTAAACCGTCATCTGATACCCCTTGGTCAACACCAGCGGCGCATCCAGAACCAGCGCCACGCCATACAGGAACCGCAACCAGCCGTTGGCCGCGCCGTTCACATGCGATTCGCGACGCCGGTCCTCCCACTGCCTCACCAGTTGCACCCAAAACCGGCAGGTGTGGCGGAAGCCCAACACGTCGAAACCGTCTTTCAGCAACTGGAAAATCGCGGCCTCGTTGTAGCTGCCGCCCGAGCCCGACACCACGCGCTGCTGGTTCAACGCGGGCGCCAACCCCAGCCGCTTGCGGTACTCCACCGTGAGGATGAAATGTCCCCCCGTCTTCAACACCCGGTGGCACTCCTTGACCATGGACCCGGCTTCCGCGCTCTCCGGCAGCACGCCGTGAGCCATCACCACCACATCGAACTGCTTGTCCTCGAAAGGCAACTCGCCTCCGCCGCCCGAACACAGGACCGTTTCGTCCCCGAGCGCCGAAGCCACCAGCGCCCGCCGCTGCGGTGTCGGCTCGACGCTCATCCAGTAGCCGCCCGTCTGCCGCAAGAGCTGACTCACGCCCGCGTTCGTAAACCCGATATCCAGACCCACCTTGGCACGCCGCGCCTGCGTGTGGACGAAGTGCATCACGGAGCTGACCTCTCGACGCAACGGCAACGAATACACACTCGTCCCCAGCAGATTTTCAGGTTTATCGCGCATAATAGGTTTCAATAGTTTTTAAGTTTAGCATGATGCCGATGTAACCGTCAACAAATCCGAATCAAATCAACATTCTACTGTCGGGAATGGCCAAGGGGGCAAGGAGTCATTCAGCAAATCTAAATTTGAGCAAAACGGCACATTCGAAATCGCTACAGAGTTCGGTATCGGGTTTGAATCCTGGCGGTTTTCTTCGATTTCGATCCCGACGGGAGAAGCCAAATTTAGAATTGCAAGGGGTCATTCGGCATGCTTGACTCCCTTCCCGGCTTCTGTCATGCTACCGGCATGTATGTTTCCCCATACGGCTGGTATCTGTCCGCGATAGCGGTTCTCTGGGCGGTCTGGTTCATCGTCCTGTGCAGGGAACGCGGCTGGTTTACCGGCGTGTGGACAGAAGGGTTAGCCATGGACCCGCTCACAAGTGCGGTCATGGCGGTCATGTGCGCGTACTGCACGGTGAAAGCCCAGAAACCGGGCGGCACGAACGAGCCGCAAACCGTCTCGCAACAGGAAAGCGCCGAAAGCGGCGGTCCGG
>JANYBJ010000244.1 GCA_025360845.1 bacterium | reverse complement strand
CGGTGA
The DNA here is from genome assembly GCA_025360845.1 of bacterium. Taxonomy (GTDB): domain Bacteria; phylum Verrucomicrobiota; class Kiritimatiellia; order RFP12; family UBA1067; genus JAHFSX01. Next base: position 36,936 of record JANYBJ010000244.1, on the reverse strand, counting down.
ACTTCGCGAGCGCCGTTGCCATGCCCGCGTCTTTCCAGACGTTGCGGTAAAGAGTCGTCCAGCCGTCCGAGCCGAAGCCCCCGTCCGCCTTGCCCAGCGCATCGGGAACGGCGATATCAGGATCGGTGACCTCTGGCGCGCTCACGGTGAGTGTCAGCGGTTCTGTCACACCCCCGTTATTCGCCGAGGCCGTCAGCACGAACGAGCCCGCCGCGTCACGGCCCGCGTACGACACCGCGCTGAAGCTGTAGTTCGTGCCCCGCAGCGTCAGCTTTCCGGCCACCCCGCCGCTCGGCGTGACGCTCAGGGACGCGAGGCCATCACCCGGCGCGTCTGTTCCAGCCACACCGCTGAACGCTCCCCACGCCCACCCCGGAAGCGGATCGACCGTCATCGAGAAGGTCAACTGGGTCGGCGTCTTGCTCACGTTCTTAACGGTGACCGTCACGGTCTTATTGGTGACGGCAGCCGTCGGGACTCCGGAAATTGTTTTTTTCGCGGCATTGTAACTCAGGCCCGCAGGCAGCCCGGCTACCGTGCTTGCCGGCAGGCTGTCCGACAGGATCTCCAGCGGCAGCTTGAAGGGCACGCCGGCCATCGCTCTCTGCGGCCCAGGGTCGCCGACCGTCGGCGGCGAAATGTTGGCCGTCGGACCGAACCAAGCCGACACCGTCACGTTCTCTTTCGGCATCGTGAAGATCCGGGCAGCCGTCTGAGTCCCGTCCTCCCATCGCATAAAGGTGCTGTTGGCGTCCGGCTTCGCCGTCAGCGTCAGGGAGGCGCCCGGAGTGAAGAGTCCCGCGCCGGCCACAATCCCCCCGCCGAAAGGAACAGCCGCCGAGAGGCGCGCCTTCACCGTCAGCGTCTGCCCGACCTGTTTGGCGGCCTTGAAATCCACCGTGCCCGGCTGGCTGGCCGTGATCACCGATGTCCCGGCTCCGGTGATGCGGAGCAGGCCGCCTTCAATCTCCGCCACCAGAGGATTCGAACTTCCGTAACGCACCGGCAGGCCCGACGAGGCCGTCGCGCCCGGCGCGAAAGCCGGGTCGCACAACGCCTTCTCCGGCAGCGCCTTGAAAGTCACCGTCTGAGCGGCGGGCACGTTGGCCACCCGCACCGTCCATACAACGGCGGCGGCTCCACCCTGTTTGTCCAGCGCAACGGCCCTGACCTCCACATCCCTGAACACAGCCCCTTGCACCGTAGCCGCCTCCGTCTTAAACGTGAACGGGCTGGTGATGGCGTTCGGCGCACCGGTCACGGCCTCCCGTTTCCGGACGCCGTCCACATACCAGGTGACATTGGACATGCCGCGCAGCGCCAAATCGGGATCGGCGCTGTCGTCCGCCGTGACGCTGAAGACGACCGACGACCCTTTGTTGACCGGACGAGGATCCGTCGCAGGAGACCGCTTCGTCACCACAGGAGGCTGGTTGAACACGGGGTTGCCGTACACCGTCCATTTGGCGTACACGAGCGTGTATGCGGCGTTGACCGTGGACGAGTCGGCCAATTGAACCCCTGCCCCATCCCTCTCCGTCCACCACCCGCCGAATTCATAGCCCGCGCGGATCGGTGTCGGCAAAGCGCCGTAGGTCGAGCCCGCCGTGAAGGTTTGCGAAAAGGGCTCCACCGCTCCGCCCGCCGGACAAAAGACGACGGCGACAGAAGTGTCAGACAAAGAGAGGTCGATGCCCCACCGGTTTCCGACCTGACCGGGCATGCCGCTGCCGGACCAAGAAACGGTCGGCTTGAGGTTGCTTACCGTCCGCGATGCGGACAGCCCTTCCGACAGCGCCCTCACGCAATAGGTGACCCCGTCTTCCGGCGGCTCTGGAGCCAGAATCGCGTAGATGCCTTTCGCGTTTGCCGTCACGGCCGGAAGAGCAACACCGGTCGCCATGTTGACCGCCGTCACCTCCGCACCGCTCACCGGATCACCCGCGGCATCCAGCACCCGGCCGCTCACGATCTCACCTGTTCGCGATGGAAATATGTTGAAAATCAACTGGTTGAAAACCGTAAAGTTGAAAAGACCGTCATCCACGACCGGCACATTGTACCAGGCGTCGGAGTTCCCGTTCCATCCCATATTGAGATGGATATACAAGGTGCCGTCGCTGTAGCCATATCCGTCCCCGACGATTTGATGCCCATTGTTATAGCCGTTGACGATGCTGAGTGAAACAGGACACCCCGCGTCCAAATTGGCGAGGAGCAAGTCGCCCATGTGGAATGTCAGCGAGCTTGGGTCGGCACTGGTCTGCCGGATAAACTTCGCGCTCGCGTACCTGAAATCCCTCGCAAAGGCCGCACACAAATCATACGGCTCTGCCGCGGAGCTGTCTCTCGTATAACTCGTATAAGCCGCTACCCCCACATCATACGTCAGCTTGCCGATCGCCTGCCGCTCGGCCAGCGCGATAGCGGACGACGGCACAAGCGGCATGTTCGCCCAATCGTAGATTCCGCCCATCAGGGTCGCGCGTGCTTGCGGCCCGTCGACCCTGATCGTATAGGTGGCTGCGGCGACGCTCGTCAGCGGATACTGATGGAACCTCATGATCTGGGCGCCCGCCGTCGCGACGCACCCGCACACATCATTACTGGGCGTATAATAATTGTATATATTCAGGCCGCTGTTCGTCGACTGGCCCCACTTGGACTGCAAAAGCGGGCTGACGCGGACATCGCTGACGCCGGAAAGCCCCTTCGCCGTAAACGTATCCGTTGCCAGCAGGGCTTTCCATTCCGCCTCGGGCGAGCCCCGCCCGTTGCCCTCGGGAACGAGCGCCAGCAGTTGCCTCTGCGACGCCCGGACGCGGGCGTTCTCCAGCCGCTGGGAAAGATCGAGGTTCAACAAGGCCCACAGGGGGTTCTGTCCGTCAGGACCAAGTTCGCCGCTTTCCGAAAAGGCGATGACCGGCGTCACGCCGTCGTCGGCCGAGGTCACCACAAAGCCGCCTTCCGCAAAGCTCACGACATGGAACAGCGCCTCGCCCTTGTCATTCCGATACGTATTCGCGTCGCGGACCGTCTGTCCGATGCGCGCGTCAAGCGGCCTGGGCGAGCGTTTGACCCAGTTCATTGAGGCCGTCCGGGCCTGGCCGACGGTGATCTCGACCGCCCGTGCCGAAGGTCCGGAGGCCAGCAGCAAAGCCAAAGACAGGAGGCCGCACGCCCTTAGAAAACACCCTGCGCTCTTGAACATACTTCCCCGTTTCACCCGTGCGTATCCGACTTCGAGCCAAGCCTACCGCTTCGCCTCCGCGATGCCGGTTTCCCTCATCGCGCCGAGCAGATGGGCGCGGGCGGCGAGGTAGTCCGCAGGCCCCACATATTCCAGAATCAGCGGCGCGGCAGGCGTCCGCTGCGCCGCCAGCGTGACGAGCCGCTTGTAATCCAGATCGCCCTTCCCCGCAGCCACGCCGACATCCGTGTGGAGCTTGCGGTCCTTCGCGTGCAGGCAATCGGTCCACTGCGCGAGCTGCTGGAACATCTCGTCGAGGTCGTTCAGTTCAATCAGGTTGGCCGGATCGAGCAGCACGCGCAAGCGGGGCGAGTTGATCTCCTCGACGAAGAGCCTCAGCCGCTTCGCGCTGGCGAGGAACCCCCGGTAGAAGGGCTCCAGCAGCACCTTGGCGTCGTGCTTCGCCGCCAGGTCGACGAGCTGGCGGCCCGTGGCGACCATGCGCGGCCACACCGCGTCCTGAAACTCCAGCGGAACGGGCGGCGCGGGCGACTTCGCGTCGTGATAGTGCCCGGCCTCGTTGATGAACGTGCGCACGCCCATGTGGCCGCCGATCTCCATCATGGCCTCGAAGTAGGCGAGGTTCGCCTTGATCTCGGCCTCCTCCGGATGAATGAGGTTGGTGTAGACGCCGATGCTGTGAATCGCGAGACCTGCGTCGCGGTACGCGGCAGCGATCTCGCGGCACCGGGCGGGCGTCAGGCTGGACACGTCCGCGCGGCTGTTGTACCTCCAATAGTTGCTGTCGGTCTGGGTGAGGAAAAGCTGAATCGTGCCGAAGCCGGCTCCCGCCAGCTCCTTGGCGAGCGCCGCGTTGGTACGGTCGGTGAACCCGAGCGTGGAGATGCCGACCGTGAGTCCGGCCTGCGGGCGGCCCTCGGCGGCCCTCGCCGATCCCGCAGTCCAACTTAAGCCACACGCGGCCGCCGCCTGGGCGGCCCCTTGAAGCATTTGACGGCGCGACAATCCACTCTGCATAAAGGCCTCTTTCCGCCGCACCGTTTGAATGCGGCTGATGTGTGTTATTTTAGCACGGTTTCCCCGCGCGTTCAACCCGCAACAAAACGCGCGGCCCGCGACAAAGCGCCGAAGCCCGGATATTTCGGGTATTGACAACTTCAAACCATATGATCATAATTTGAGAAACCCTTGCTTACTAGGGGTGCTTGCGGATTGTTCAAGGACGCTATGAAGGACGAAGCGACATGAAAACGGCACTTCTAAACCCGGCACCGGCTCAGCGCACGGCCCCTTCTCCAGAAGACATGCCGTCGCTTGCCCAGATGCTCAGGATCGGTTTGTTTTCGCTTGCCTATTTTATGGCCCAAGTGCTTGCCTTCAAGCTTCCCGAGTCGTTCGGTCTGATTGCGGCGATCTGGCCTGCCGCTGGCATTGCGCTCGCCTCGCTCTTGCTTAGCCCGCGGCGCCTCTGGCCGGTGTTGCTTGGTTGCCTGTTCGCGGCCGGCCTCGCGGCCAATCTGACAACGCCCCGACCTTTGCTTGTCAGCGCAGGACTCATGAGCGCGAACATTTGTGAAACGGCGGGGTCCGCCTGGCTGATCACCCGGTTATGCGGAAACCACATCCGTTTCGCCCGGATACGGGAGGTCCTGGCCCTAACCGCCTCCGCCATCCTGATCAACGCCGCCTCCGCGCTGATTGGCGCGGCGACCGCCAGCCTCGCCCTTGGCTCCCGGTTCATGACGTTTTACGGAACCTGGTGGGTCGCGGACGGGCTGGGGCTGCTGCTCGTCACGCCGCTGATCATGGCTTGGGCGTACCCGTTGCGGATGCGGACATGGCTGCGGCAAGGCAGGTGCATCGAGACGGCCTGTCTGTTCGCGCTCGGCTGCGCGACAGCCTGGTTCTCCTTCGGACAGGATGCAGCAAAGGTTCCCGTTGAAATCAAACCGTATCTGCTCTATGTCTTGGTCGTCTGGGCAGCCCTCAGTCTCGGCCCGCGCGTCACAGCGACGCTACTCTCCTCGCTCTCGGTCATCGTCATCGGCTGCACGGCGGCGGGTATTGGCCCCTTTCCTTTGGGCGGAGAGGACGCACCCCAGCATCTGCTTGCGGTGCAGGTGTTTCTCGGGGTGCTGGGACTGACCGGGCTGGCACTTGCGGCGGCTGCGGCACAGCAGCGCGAAAGTCATGCCTTGCTTCAAGCGGTGGTGGAGGGAACGTCTGATGCGGTTTTTGTGAAGGACCGATTGGGCCGTTACCTGCTCTTCAATTCGGCGGCGGCGCGGTTTGTGGGCAAGCCCGCTGCCGAAGTGCTCGGCAAAGATGACACCTATCTTTTCCCGCCCGAAGAGGCGGAGACCGTGATGCAGACAGACCGGGTCTGCATGGCGTCATCCAGCCCCAGTACGGTCAAAGAACACGTCACCAGCGGCGCTGGCGAGGTGCTCGACTTTCTCGCAACAAAAGGCCCGATCCTTGACGAGACCGGGGAAGTCACCGGCTTGTTCGGCATCTCGCGCGACATCACCGAACTCATGCGGATAGAAGCTTTTCGCGATATTAACCTGAAAGTCTTGCAGATCCTCAACGAGACGGAGGGACTGCACGCTTCAATCCGGCGCGTCCTCGCCTTCGTGAAGACGCAGACCGGTGCCGACGCCGTGGGCCTCCGCCTGCAAGACGGCGAGGACTTCCCCTATTTTTCCCAAGAAGGTTTCTCCGCCGATTTTCTGCTGACGGAAAACACGCTGGTCGAGCGCGGGCCAGACGGCAGGGTGCGCCGCGACTGGGACGGCAAGGTCTGTCTGGAATGCACCTGCGGCCTGGTGCTCTCCGGCAAGTCCGACCCTTCCAATCCGCTCTTTACGAACAGCGGCAGCTTCTGGACAAACGACGCTTTTCCTCTGCTCGACCTTACGCCCGAGCAAGATTTCCGACAGCACCCTCGCAACTACTGCATCCGGCAGGGCTATGCCTCGATGGCCCTGATACCGGTTCGCGACAAGAACCGCATCGTCGGGCTGCTCCACCTGACCGCCAGCCGCAAAGGCTGTTTCACCCTCGCCATAGTCAAAGTTTTAGAAGACCTCGCCGCGCACATCGGCGAGGCGCTGATGCGCAAGAGGGTCGAAGAGACGCTAAGGGAAACTCAGTCTATCTTGCAGGCGGCCATGGACCAGGGTCCGGCAGGCATCGCCATTGCCGACGCTCCGAGCGGCAAACTCAGATACGTGAATGACGCGGGGCTCTTGATCCGCGGCGGCACCCGCGAAAGCATCGTTAACGGAGTCGGGATCGATCAATATGTGGCCAGTTGGCAGCTCCTGGATCTTGACGGCAGCCCCCTGAACACCGACGAAGTGCCGCTGGCCCGCGCGGTCCTGTTCGGCGAGACGTGCAGCCGGGAGTTCATCGTGCGACGAACCGCCGGCGATGACCGTATCGTTCTCGGCAACGCCGCGCCCATCAAAGATGCGGGCGGCAGGGTTGTGGCGGGGATCGTGGTCTTCACAGACATCACCGAACGCAAGCAGGCGGAAGCGGAATGGCTGACGAAAGCGGAGCAAAACCGAATCATTCTCAAAACCGCCATGGATGGCTTTTGGCTGGTGGACGATCAGGAGCGCCTGGTGGAAGTCAATGACGCCTATTGCCGGATGAGCGGATACAGCGCGCAGGAACTGCTGAACATGAAGATGGCCAACCTGTCCGTCAGGCCGCCCGGCGAAATCACCGTGAACCAGAAAAGGATAGCGGCACACGGTCATGGCGAGCTTTTCGAGTCCCGGCACCGCCGCAAGGACGGAAGTCTGTTTGACGTCGAGGTCAGCGCGCAGTACCAACCGGAGAGCCTCCGTTTTGTTATTTTTATTCGCGACATCACCGGACGTAAGCATGCGGAGGCCGAACGTCAGAAACTGGACAAGCTCCAGAGCGTCGGCACCCTGGCGGGCGGGATCGCGCATGACTTCAACAACATTTTGCTTGGGCTGTTCGGCAACATCTCCATGGCCAAGGAGGATCTCTCCCAAGAGCATCCCGCCTACGCGTCGCTCGAAAAAGCGGAAAAATCCATGGACCGGGCCGGGCGGTTGACCAAACAGTTGCTGACCTTCGCCAAGGGCGGCGCCCCGTTCAAGGAGGACGTCAGGCTGGGCGCGCTGGTCGAGGAGGTCGCGCGGTTCGACCTCTCCGGCAGCAACGTCAAACTCGTGTGCCGGCAGTCTGAAGGCCTGTGGTCCGCACAGGCGGATAAGGGCCAGCTCCAGCAGGTCGTCTCCAACCTCGTCATCAACGCCCGCCAGGCCATGCCCGACGGCGGGCACCTGACCGTCACCCTGGAGAACGCGGAACTCCCGGACGGGGCCGTTCCCGGGCTCCGTCCGGGGCGGTACGTCAAGATCACGGTACAGGACGAGGGGGCCGGCATCGACCCTCATGTGCTCGGGCAGATCTTCGACCCCTATTTCACCACCAAGCAGACCGGCAGCGGGCTGGGCCTGGCGACCGTCTGGTCCGTCATCAATCGGCACGGCGGCCACATCGGCGTCTTTTCGGAGCTGGGCAAGGGCGCCGCCTTCACCTTCTATCTGCCCGCGTCCGAGGCCCTTCATGTGGAAGCACAAACGCCGCCCGCTGAAAGCCCCGCGCCGGAACCGGACCGCCGCCCCAGAATCCTTGTGATGGACGACGACGAAACGGTTTGCGATCTTGCCACGTGTATGCTGACACGCAGCGGCTACTCGGTCGCCTCCGCCCCCGGCGGAAGGGAGGCCATCGAACTGTACCGGCAGGCGCTGGAGGCCGGTGAGCCTTTCGAGGCGGTCATCATGGACCTGACCATCCCCGGCGGGATCGGAGGCGTGGAGGCGCTCAAAGCCATCCGGGAGATCGATCCCCATGTCCGGGCGATCGTCTCCAGCGGCTACTCCGAAGATCCGGTGATAACGAACTTCGCCGACTACGGGTTCCAAGGCGCCATCGCCAAAACCTACGTCCGAAGCGAGTTGAGCGACGCCGTGGGGCAGGTCCTGAAAGGAGAGGCGTAAAGAATACCCTTACAGGCACACAAACGGATTTCCCTGAGCTTTCTTGTGTTCGTAAGTGGCACCGCGAGGCGCTTCCTTACCTTAGTTAGAATTGCTGGGTCGCACCCCCTCTTCGCTTGACTTGCAGTGACATCCACCGTATGATTATTTGAATCATGAATGATGATTGGGGGTTTGTATGACAACCGCAACCGTGGGTAGCCGCTTCCAAGTGGTTATCCCAAAAGAGGAACGGCAGCGCTTGGGCATCCAGCCGCTGAGCCAAGTGAACGTCGAGGCCCGTAAAGACTGCATCGTCCTTTTCCCCGCGACCAGCCGCGGGCTGAGGGGATTGGGCGCATCCCTTGCCGACGGCACGGATGCAACCGACTACGTGCGCCACCTGCGCGCTGAGTGGGGCCAGAGGCCATGACGATGCTCAAAGCACTCAAAGGCGTGCGGGGCGCGGTCTTCGACACCATGGTGCTCATCTACCTGCTGGAAGACCATCACAGGTATGCCCCGGTCTGCGAGGCTCTCTTTCGGCTGGCTGAGGCCGGAAGTCTCAGCGGCGTGATCACCCCGATCACACTGGCCGAGATCATCGTCAAACCTTTAAAGGCCGGTCAGCCCGAACTTGCCGACCGCTACCAGAACGCGCTTAAGAACCTTCCGAACGTCACGCTGGGCGAGTTTTCTTGGAAGACGGGCGTCATGGCAGGTGCGCTCCGAGCCAAATATGGTCTAGCGTTGCCCGACCTTTTCCAGGCGGCGTGCGCCATGGAGCACGGCGGCGTCCTGATCACAAACGACAAAGCGCTCAAACGGATCGAAGAAATCCGGGTCGTGCTGCTGAACGACCTGATGCCGATTTCAACATGACAATGTCCTCGCCAAATAGCGCCACCACGCACTCTCCGTCCGAGGCCACGCCATCAGAAACCGTAAGTGGCACGGTCGAATCCATCGTCTACCGCAACGACGAGACCGGCTACACGGTCTGCACGGTCAAGACCCGAGCCGCCTCCCGCGGCAACCCCGAGGAGTTTGTCACGCTCGTCGGCAACTGCGCCGCGATGTGGGAGGGCGAGGAACTGCACGCCGAGGGCCAGTGGATCCGCCACCCTTCGCACGGCCAGCAGTTCCAGGCCAAGGCCATCACCTGCATCACCCCGACCTCCACCGAGGGCATCCGCCGTTATCTCTCCAGCGGCATGATCAAAGGCATCGGCCCCAAATTCGCCCAGCGCATCGTGGACACCTTCGGCGAGCAGACCCTGCAGATCATCGACAAGGAGTCCGGCCGCCTGCGCGAGGTGGAGGGCATCGGCGAAGGCCGCCGCAAGCTGATCAAAGAGTCGTGGACCGAACAGAGCGGCGTGCGCGAGATCATGATCTTCCTCCAGTCCCACGGCATCGGCACGGCCAAGGCCTCGCGCATCTTCCGCCAGTACGGCACCGACGCCATCGCCATCGTCAAGCGCAACCCCTACCGCCTCTGCGAGGACGTCTGGGGCATCGGCTTCAAGACCGCCGACGGCATCGCCCTCAGCGTGGGCATCCCGCACGACTCCGAGGTCCGCGCCCGCGCCGGCCTGATCTACACGCTCCAGACCGAGGCCGACGACGGCGGCCACTGCTTCACCGTGGACGCCGACCTGCTGCTGCATGCCCAGGAGCTGCTCGACATCTCCGTCGAGATCCTCGCCGACGCGCTTGCCAAGGAGTTCGAGAAGGGCACGCTGGTCAAAGAGGAGAACCGCATCTACCTGCGCGACCTCTTCCGCGCCGAGGCCCGCGCCGCCGACAAGCTGCGCCGCCTGCTCGACACGCCCCGCACCTTCGTGCCCATCGACGCGCCCAAGGCCCTCGCCTGGGCCGAGGGCAAGATGGGGCTGCGCCTCGCCCCGCTCCAGCGCGAGGCGCTGGACAACGCCATCCGCTCCAAAGTCTCGATCATCACCGGCGGCCCCGGCGTCGGCAAAACCACGATCATCCGCGCCCTCACCGAGATCTTCGGCGCACGCAAGCTCGACATCCGCCTCGCCGCGCCCACCGGCCGCGCCGCCAAGCGCATGGCCGACGCGACCGGCCACGAGGCCCAGACCATCCACCGCCTGCTGAAGTTCAACCCCAGTCTGGGCGGCTTCGAGTTCAACCTCGAGAATCCGATGTCCGGCGACTGCTTCATCCTCGACGAGACCTCCATGATCGATATCCGGCTCATGGACCAGTTCCTGCAGGCTCTGCCCGCCTCCGTGACCCTCATCCTCGTCGGCGACACCGACCAGCTCCCCAGCGTCGGCCCCGGCAATGTCCTGCGCGACCTGATCGGCTCGGGCGCCATCCCCTGCTGCCGCCTCGACACCATCTTCCGCCAAGACACCTCCGGCCTCATCGTGCGCAACGCCCACCACGTCAACCACGGCGAGGCGCTCGAGACGCGCGAGGGCGAGAGCGACTTCTACTTCGTGGAGACCGGCGACCCCGAGAAGATCATCGCCCGCACGGTCGAACTCATGACGCAGCGCATCCCGCACAAGTTCAAACTCGATCCGCTCACCGACGTGCAGGTGCTCACCCCCATGCGCAAAAACCTGCTGGGCACCGAGAACCTGAACGAGGTCATCCAGGCCGCGCTCAACCCCGCGGGCCCCTCGCTGGTGCGCGGCTGTACCCACTACCGTCGCAACGACCGCGTGATGCAGCTCCGCAACAACTACGACAAAGAGGTCTTCAACGGCGACATCGGCTTCATCAAAGAGGTGGACGAGGAAGACCGCGCCCTGGTCGTGCTGTTCGACGGCCGCCCCGTGCGTTACGCGCAGAGCGAGCTCGACGAACTCGTCCTCGCCTACGCCTGCTCGATCCACAAGTCACAGGGCAGCGAATACCCCGCCGTGATCGTGCTGATGCACACGCAGCACTACAAGCTCCTGCAGCGCAACCTGCTCTACACCGCCATCACCCGCGGCAAGAGGCTCGTGCTCGTGGTCGGCTCCTCGCGCGCCGTCCACATCGCCATCAAAGCCAACCAGGTCCGCGAGCGCCGCACCACCCTCAAGGAGCGCCTCAAGTCATGATATCTGGGTGTTCCTAAACTCTCTCTGCGGCACAACCCTTCCGGATTTCCAAAGGCCAAACACCCAACTGACGCGCCCCGACTTGAACAGCAGAGCCGAAAGAATCACGTTGCGACCCTCATGGTTTCTCTATTACAGGGCTCACCGCATTCGTAGACTGAGCGGGCACCGTCGTCGACGCTCCGTTTTCAAGAGCCGCGACGGCCACGATCATGTTCACCGAGTTGGCGCTGGTCATGATCTGCTGCGGCTTGCTGCCGCCGACGGACCACCTCGAGGCGGGACCCTCGGGAGGCCCGGATTAAGAGCCGCCGTAGAAGCCGTCAGATGTCCGCGCGTTGCGGCGAATGCTGTCGGCCGTGGGCCCAGTTCGTGCCCGACTTCGCCCCGCACGCCTCAAGCTCCGCCGGCGTGTAGAGGGACCGGGTCCGCCGCCAATCGGCCTGCATGCGCCGGGCGAACGCCGGACCGCCGAGCGTCCGGTCGGCGTTGTCGAGGGCCAGAAACAGCATCGCCCGCTCCCACAGAGCGCCGCGCGGGTCAGGCAGCGCGTTGGTGTAGCCGTGCCAGGTGTTGACGATGTGGCCGGCCGCTTCGTCGCCGCTCCAGAAATGCCGGAGCACGTCGCTCACGCCATCACGAGCCTGCAAGCGCCCGCGGCTGTCAGTCGGACCGGCAGCGGCGTTCCGGGCGGCAACCGCGATGAACAGCAGCGCACAGAGAGTCGCGAAACGTTTTTGCATGAGCCTCCCCTGTTTGATTATCAGTTTGACAGCCACAGGCAGGAACGTCAAGCCGCGCGTTTTCGTCCGTTTTCGTCCACTATTACACTGGACTATCACGCGCGTTTTATGCTAACTTAAACCTGAATAACTCCATAAAAAGCCGAAAACGCACTACGAGATCGCCTATGTCACGTCATCATATTCTATCCATCTCATTTGTTTTGTTTTCGCTCTTCCGTCTCTCCGCACAAGAGTGCTGCGACTGGCCCACGCTTCCGGAGAGTGACCAGCATCCGTCAGACCACCCTTTCAGCGTCGGAATCAATCAGAGTTATACACGGATGGACGGGCTTCAGAGCGGAACCCATTCCGTCTCGCAAAAATCGGCCAAATATGAGTATGGCATGCGTCCGTTGAAAATGACATCGCAGCGTGTCGAGGTGGACGCCTCCTACACCTTCACCCCGGAATACCAGCTCGGCATCTCCCTCCCTTGGGTCCGCAACACCATGGAAATGCAGCACTACATGACCGATCACACGATCTGCGGCGAGATGGGGTATTATATGAAATTGCTCCAACGCAACGGCATCAAGTACAAAATGAATCCGGTCGACGGGGTCGGCGACCTGATCATCGACGGGGCGGTGCGTCTGCTCGACGAGGGGACGCCGGAGGACGGGCAGCATCGGCTTTATCTGCGGCCTGGGCTGAAGACACCGACAGGCGACTACAAAGCAAAAATGACCAGCAGCAGCAACAACGGAAGCGAAACGATCCCGTATTGGAACGACAAACTCCACATCATGAAAATGCGCACGGAGTACGCCGATCCCTGTATGCAGCCGGGCACAGGCTCGTGGGATCCGCTCCTGCAACTCCAGTACCACTTCCAGGAAGGCGCCTTCGGCACCAGCGTCATCGGGGGATACGAGCTGACAACACGGAACCCGCTGGGATACGAGTATGGCGACGTCGCGTCGCTGGGCATCTTCCCCTCCTATCGGCCCTTCCGCAGGGTCCAGCTCACCACCGGCCTCCGGTACCGTCACGTCGAGAAATCGGATGACCGCGACGGCAAATACACGGACACAAAAAACCTGACGACGGATCCCGTAAACACCGGAGGCGAACTGACAGACGCCATCCTGTCGTTAGACTTCTTCCCGCTGGACAACCTTGTTCTGAACGTCGGCCTGAGCTGTCCCCTCTGGTCGGACCTGAACGGCATCCAGCAGAGCCCCGGCAACCTCTACACCGCAGGGCTATCGTTCCGGTTCTGATGAGCGCTGTTGGTGAAGGCCTCCACCGCGTCGGCCAAGGAGACGACCCGGTTCAGCTTGCCGAGTCTGGCATCCACGCCGTCGCTGCGCAGGCGGTCCCGCACCGAGGCGTGGCCCTCTACGGCCTGCACGCGGATGCCGGACGCGGCGAGTTCATCGGCCAGACCCGCCAGCGTGTGCGCGCTCTGCATGTCCACGTAGGGCGAGGCAGAAAGATCCAGCATGACGAGCTTGGGCGGCGTGGCTTCGGCGCGCGTGCGCTCCAGAATCTGGTCGCACACATGGTCCACGTTGAAGTAGACCAAATCCGACTCGGGCCGGAAGATCAGCACGCCGGGAATCGACTCGTTGTCCGGATGGCGCTCGCGGTCCGAGAAGCGCCGCGTGCCGGGGATGCGTCCGAGCAGGGCGACATGGGGACGGGAGGCGCGCCGGATCATCTGCACGAGTGAGATGACGGCGCCGATCAGCACGCCGCGCAGCAGGCCGGTGCCCAGAACGCCCAAAAGGGCCGCCAGCGCCACGACAAACTCCGAGCGGTCGCCGCGCCAGAGCTGCTTGAGCGCGGAGAGCTTGAACAGGTCGGCCACCGCCACCAGCACCACCGCGGCCACAACCGGCTGGGGCAAGGCGTGCAGCAGGTGCGAAAAGAACAGCAGCACCGCGAGGATCAGGCCGGACGCGATGACGCCGGACAACGGCGTGCGCGCGCCGCCGTCTTCGTTGACAACGGATTGCGACAGGCCGCCGCTCACGGGATACCCGCGGCCGAGCCCGGCGGCCAGGTTCGCCGCAGCCAGCGCGACGAACTCCTGATTGGCGTCGAGCCGCCCGCCGTGCATCGAGCTGAACATGCGCCCGATCGCGGCCGTTTCCACGGCGCCGAGAAGAAAACACGCGAAGGCCAACGGCAACAGCGTGTTCAGGTCCGTCACATGGATGTCCGGCAGCCCCACGTACGGCAGCCCGGACGGCACGACGCCGAGCGACGCCACGCCCCGCGCTTCGAGACCGAGCAGGGACGACACCACGATGCTCCCCGCCACGACGAGCCAGGCGACCGGCTTGTTTTTGAGGAACAGCTTGCCCAGCATGAGCAGAAGCAGCGCGGCGGCCCCGACGCCGAGCGACGCCGGATTCGCCTCTTTCAGGTGCCCGAAGAAGTGGGCGCCGTTCGCCCAAAAATCGCCGTGCGCGGCCCCGTGGAACCCGCACAGTTTCGGCAACTGCGTGCTGGCGAGAAAGAGCGCGACGCCGCATTTGAAGCCGACCATGACGCCTTCGGAAATGAAGCGGACGATGGCGCCCGCCTTCACCAGCCACGCCACGAAAGCGATCAGCGCGACCAGCAGAGCCGTGCCTGATGCCAGCGCGCCGAAGCGGGCGACGTCGCCGTCCGCCAGTCCGCCGAGCGTCGAGCCGAGCAGCAGCGAGATGGCCGAGGTGACGGTGACGGCCGTGTGCCGCGAACTGCAGAAAAGCCAAAACGCGAGCCCCGAAAACAAGCAGGCGTACAGGCCGGCCTCGGGGGGCAGTCCGGCCAGCGAAGCGTCGCCGATAGCGGCAGGCAGGAGATAGGCCGCGAGCGTGATCCCGGCGACCCCGTCGCCGCGCAGCCAGCCCAGCTCATACCCGCGCAGCCACTGGAGGGCGGGCAGCCACCGGACGATGAGCGGCAGGCTCTTTGCAGCGCTGTTTTTTGAAGGCTCCATAGTGAGGCAACACGATTCTTGCTTACATCAAGGCTGTTAACACGAGCGCAGACGCAATACGAAGTCCCGTTCGATCACTCCTTTTACTTGAGCACAACAAAGCCCGGAAGGCCGCGCACGTCGAACGCGGCCAGCATCTCCTTGGCCGGGCTCTGGTCCGGCTTCTCGGCCTGGACCTTAACGACCACATAGCCTGCCAGCCGCGCCTTTACGCGGTCGTCTTTGAACGTGGTCTCCTCCATGACCGAACAGTTCTTGCACCAGGTAGCCCAGAAATCCACGAACAGCGGCTTGCCCTCGCTGCGGGCCTGCGCGACCTTGGCATCCCACGCCGCGCGGTCGCCCGCCGCGATCGAGCCTTCGCGCGCCACCTGCGAAGCCGGTGCGAAGCCGACCCAAGCGAGGTGGAAGTAGTACGCTGCCAAAACCACGAGAAACACGCCGAAGGCCTGCTTCACCCGCACCATCCACAGGCCGGGCACAGGCAGCACCGACAGCCCCGCGCCCGCGAACGGCCACGGCAGCGCCATGCCCAGCCCCAACACGAACGGCAGAAACTGCGCGCTCTTCGCGCCGCCCGCATAGAGCGAGCCGGCCAACAGCAGCACCGCCAACACCACCGGCGCCACACACGCCCCGGCCAGCAGAGCGGAAAGCCCGCCCGCCGACAGCGCCGCGATAAAACCCTGGCTCCGGTTGCCGCCTTTGGGCGACACCCACTGGGCGATATCGATGACAAAGACATCGAACAGCGCCAGCGCCAGCGCCACGAAAACCACCGCGACGGTCAGGCTGAACCACGGCGAGGCCTGCAGCGCGCCAAAGAAAAGTCCGCTGCGCAGGATGATCCACCCCAGTCCGCCGTAGACCAGCACCATGCCCGCGCCGTAGGCCGACCCCAGCAGGAAGCCGCGGTTGCGCGTTCCCGCGCCCGCGCCGATGATCGCCAGGTTGATCGGGATCATCGGCAGCACGCACGGCGTGAGGTTCAGCAGCACGCCGCCGACCAGCACCAGCAGCAGCGTCAGCAGCATGCCGTGCGCATGGAAGAAGACCACAGGATCACGCAAAAAGCCGGAGAGTCCCGCGCCACTATCGGATGAGGCCTTGCCTTCAACCTGATCGAGAAACGTCAAGAACTCTTTGGCCGACATGTACCCGCCCGCCGTCTCGACCGTGAGACCCTGCGCCCATGAGCCGTCCGACACAACCGGAGGAACCGTTTCCGTCTTATCGTCCGCCGCCGTCTCCACAAACCGGCCCGCGACCTCGTCGAAGCGGAACACGTGCGACTCCGGCATGAAGCAGACTTTGTCGTCGCACCCTCGATACGCGACGGTCAGCCTCAACCCCGAAGTCCTTGGCGCCAACCGCCAGACCGACTCGAAGGGATGCGCGTAGACGTCGACCTGTTTGCCGGGGTCGAGGAGATCGGGCTTTTTATCCGGCGGCGGCACCTTCACGGCAGTGACCGTGACGCCGGTCCCGGCCGTAACTTTCAATGCGTCGGCATAGAGGATGTGTTTGTCGGGAATTGACAGCGAGACCCGCACCTCCACCTGTTCGGCCGTCACCGCCACCGGCTCCACGGTCAACGCGAACGGGCTGCTGCCCCATGGCGGCGGCTGCGCGGAAACGGTCAATGTCCCTGCGAGCGCCAGCGGCAAAAGCATCTGGCGTATAAGACCTATGGGACTTATGAGACCTATAGGACCCATGGAGAAACCCCTTATGCTTTCCGAGCGACCTCGGCCAGCGCGCGGCCCGCGGCGCGGCAGCCGGCCAGCGTCGCGGCATCTGGCGCAAAGCGACATGTCACGGGTTCGCACACCGGCGCCATCTGCATGGCCTGCAGGTATTGCGACACCTCCTCGGTGCCCTTGGCGGCCCAGCCGTAAGAACCGAAAGCGAAACACGATTTGCCCAGCGGCTTGAGGCCGCGAAGATAGGTGAGCGTCGCGGCCATGCGCGGCATAATGCCCATGTTGAGCGTGGGGGAACCTGCGGCGAACGCCGCGCAGTCCATCACCTCGGCCACGATGTTCGTGTCCGAGGTGGCCGCCGCGTCAATGAGTTTCACCTCGACGGGGAGTTCCTCGGCACCTGCGGCAACCGCCTCGGCCATGACCCGCGTGCTGTTCCACATGCTGCTGAAAACGATCACCACTTTTTTCGTGGGCTTGGAGACCATCCACGCCTGGTAAGCCTCGACGATCTTCGTAAAGTGGCTGCGCCAAATCACACCGTGGCTGGGAGCGACAATGGACAACTTCAGGCCGCCCAGCCGCGCCAAGGTGGTCGCCACCGGACGCCCAAACGGCAGCACGATGTTGGCGTAATAGATCTTGGCCTCCTGCATCACCTCGCACAGATCCGACTCGTCGTCGAAACGGAACCCCGAGGCGTAGTGCTGGCCGAACGCGTCCATCGAAAAGAGGATCGCGTCCTCAACCAGATAGGTGGCCATCGACTCAGGCCAGTGAACCATCGGCGTATCGAAGAACTGCAGGGTCTTGCCGCCCAGCGCGAGCGTCTCGGCGTCCTTGACCACCTGGATCTTCCAGCCGCTCACATCGTAGTGGTGCGCCAGCGCGTCTTTGCACTTGGCATTGCAGAGCACGGTCGCGTTGGGACAGGCCCGAACCGTCTCGGGCAACCCGCCGGAATGATCCGGCTCCGCGTGGTTGCAGACGAGGTAGTCGACCTTCTCCAGCGCCACATGCGCCTTGACATTCTCGAGAAACTGGGCCACATACGGGGTTTTCACCGTATCGATCAGCGCGGTCTTCCCGGCCTTCACCAGATAGGCGTTGTAGGTCGAACCGCGGCTCGTGGTATACCCGTGAAAATCGCGCACGCTCCAGTCGATGTGGCCCACCCAGAACACGTTGTCGGTCAGTTTCGTATCCATACTCTTCTGTCTCCTCTTCTCGAAAATCGCAAGTGAATCAGTTTATCTTTTCGGGGCACCGGTTTCCACCAAATAAACCCTAATAACGTGTATTCTTGCAATCCGTCGGCAGGGTGGTAAACTCCCAAACGTATGAATGCCATTCTGACCCCTCTCGTCTTCAAACCCGTCTACAAGGACTACATCTGGGGCGGCAGCCGCATTCCCGAAACGTTTGGCCGCGTCGGGGCGCCTGCGGTCTGTGCGGAATCGTGGGAGCTTTCGGCCCATGCCGACGGCGAGAGCGTCGTCGCTTCGGGTCCTTTCGCCCATAAGAGGCTTGCCGAACTCGCAAGCGCCTGCGGCCCGGCCCTGCTCGGCACCCGTGCGCCCGACCCCGCGCGGTTTCCCCTGCTGTTCAAACTGATCGACGCGCGCGACCGCCTGAGCGTGCAGGTCCACCCCAACAACGTCAACGCGGCCCTCACCGGCGGCGAGCCCAAAACCGAAATGTGGGTCGTGCTGGACCGTACCCCGGGCGCCAGCCTCTACGCGGGCCTTGCCGAGGGCGTCACCCCGGCCTCGCTCCGCGCCTCGCTGTCAGACGGCACAGCCGCGTCGCAGCTCGTCCGGCTGGCGGTCGAGCCCGGCCAGGCGCTTTTCATCCCCGGCGGGCTGGTCCACGCCATCGGCGCGGGCTGCCTGATCTACGAGGTGCAGCAGAACTCGAACACGACTTACCGGCTTTTCGACTGGGGACGCACCGGCACCGACGGCAAGCCGCGCCCGCTGCACATCGAGGAGAGCTTCAAGACCATCGACTGGACGCTGCGGCCGCCGCAGATGATCGCGCCTGCGGCAAGCGGGCGCGACGGCGCGAACCGCTGGTCGGAGGTGGTCTCTTGCGACTTCTTCACGATGCGCAAGCTCGACCTGCTGGCGTCGCAACACGTGCCCGTGGACGGGACCAGCTTCCACGCGCTGTTCGTCACCGCAGGCCGCGTGGCGGTCACCGCAGGCGGCGAGTCGGTCACGCTCACCCCGGGCGCAAGCGCCCTTGTTCCGGCCGGAGCAACCGGATACACGCTGACACCCGAAACCGCAGGCACCGCCTTAATCACGACCCTATAACCCCAAACCTTGTGCGGGCGAATCATGATTCGCCCCTACCGAAAAAACCTTATGCTTAAAACCTCCTACAAACTTTGCACCGTCTTCGGCATCCCGATCTATCTGGACATCTCTCTGATCATTCTCATGTTCCTGTTCGTGCGCGGATACGACAACCCCCTCTATGGCCTGGCTGCCGGAATCTTGCTGCTGGTGTCGATCACGCTGCATGAACTGGGCCACAGCCTGACCTCGATGGCTTTCGGCTGCCGCGTACGCGACATCACGCTGATGATCATCGGCGGACAAGCCACGCTGGAGAGCATGCCCCGCAAATACTGGCAGGAGTTTCTTGTCGCCATCGCAGGACCGGCTGTCAGTCTCGTGCTCGGTCTCGCCGGTCTATTTATGCCTTTTTACTTGCACAAAGCCGGACTCATTACACCTAATCTGTCCAACTTCATCATCAATTCCTGCGGGCTTCTGAACCTCGGGCTCTTCGGCTTCAATCTTCTGCCCGCCTTTCCGATGGACGGCGGACGCATCCTGCGCTCGGCACTGCAGGTCAGCATGTCCAAGCTCCGGGCGACCTGGATCGCCTCGCGCATCGGGCGCATCCTCGCGGGCGCCATGATCTTCTTCGCGCTCTGCAACATCTTCGAGATCAAGCTGCCCAACCCGAATCTTCCGGGAATTTTTGGCGAGCTGTTCTGGTATTTCATCAGCGGCGGCAAATTCATCAAGCTCCTGATCGGCTGGATGATCTTCAGCGCCGCTGGCCGCGAATACCGCATGGTGCTCGCCGAAGAGGGCAGCGGGCCGCGCAACCCCTTCGGGGGCATCCCGTTCTTCGGCGCAAAGACGCCCCCGCCGCCGGATGACGGCAAGGCGGTGGTGAGCCCCCCGCCCTATGCGCGCGGCGGCTCCACCCGCGTAGACGTACATAAAGAGGATTAGCGGTAGAGCGGCGTGCGCGGGCGTCCGGTGAGGACGTTGTAGTGGCGCATCGCCATCTTCCACCAGTCGGGCAACTGGCGGTCCGGCATCTTCCAGAGACGGTCGTGAACCTCGGCCATCGAGTCCGCGTTACGCAGCAGGGCGAGCAACTCGCGCCGATTGAGCGATGACGGTCCCTGCGTCAACAGCCGCTCGCTGAGCTTCTGGAAGTAGGACGTGATCGGGTAGCTCAGCTTCCGTTTCACGCGCAGCAGCGAGACGTGCGCGGCGTTGATGTACGGGTCGAGCACCACCTGCGCCACGCCGTAGTGTTTCTGTAGCCACTCGGGCGGAACGACCTGGCTGCGGCAGACCTCCAGATTCTTCTCCATGTGCGTCACCATCAGAGGCGGATGCGTCTCCGGCGGGGTCCGGAAGAGCCCCATGCGGTTCAAGAGGCGCCCGACCGGCTCGTGGGCGAGCAGCGCCGACAGCGGAATCGAGAAGACCAGCCCGAGGGTCACCGGCAGCATCCACCAGAAGAAGGCCGGATGGATCCGGTAGGAGATTTCGCCGCACACCAGGCCGGCCGCCGTGTGCCACGCATGCGCCCGCAGGATGCCGGCCCAGTCCATGCCGCCCGCATCGCGGCGCTGCGAACCCCACGTGATCTCGCGGCCCAGCAGAACAAACGTCACCGAGAGCGAGGTGAAGAGCATCAGGATCGGCGCCATCAGCGCCGAGAAGAGATGCTCGGCGACGAAGCTGACCGTCGTGCGCAGAGCACCGCCGAAAGCCCTCCGCTTCTCGCGGCTGACCAGCACCAGCACGGTCGCCAAGACTTTCGGCAGCGTCAGCATGGCCAGCGTCGCGAGAAAGAGCAACAGCGCGAGCCGCCCGCCGCCGATGTCGAGATAGGAGGAGATGCCGATGTCGGCGTCGAACGTCGCAGTCGGATGGCTGGTTTCGCGATGGAACTGAATCATGCCCAAGATCAGAAAGGCGAGCCAGAGCGGCGAGCAGAGGTAGGAGAGGATGCCCAGAGAAAGGTGCAGCCGGTTGATCGGGAGCAAGCCTCGGGCCATAAGCAGCCAACTGTGCTGAAAGTTGCCGCGGCACCAGCGGCGGTCGCGCTTGGCGCAGTCGATCATCGTGGGCGGCACGTTCTCGAACGAGCCCCCCAACGTGTAGGCCAGCCAGACTTCGTAATTGGCTTTGCGCATCAGCGCGGCCTCGACGTAGTCGTGGCTCATGAACCGCGAATGCTTGGAGCCGGGCATGGCCGGCAAGGCGCAGTGCTCGATGAAGGGCGCGGTGCGGATGATGGCGTTGTGGCCCCAGAAATTGCCGTTGTTCGACTGCCAGTAGTTGAGCCCCGCCTGGAAGATCGGCCCGTAGCAGTGGCCGGCGAACTGCAGCATGCGCGCCAGCGGCGTCTGCGCCTGGATGGGCTGGGGCGCGGTCTGGAGGATGCCGGTCTGCGGGTTGGCCTCCATCAGCTGCACCATGCGCGCCAGCGTCTTGGCCTCCATCAGGCTATCCGCGTCGAGCACGACCATGTAGCGGTAGCGCTTGCCCCAGCGGCGGCAGAAGTCGCTGATGTTGCCGCTCTTGCGGTTCAGCGGGATATGGCGCTTGCGGTAGAAGATGCGGCCGAAGCCCTTGAGCTGCTTGCAGAGGTCGATCCAGCCGACCTCCTCCTCGATCCACTTGTTCGGGTCGGTGGAGTCGCTGAGGATGAAAAAATCGAAGCAGGCGAGCGTGCCCGCGTTGGCCAAGGCGAGATACATCGCGCGCAGGCCTTCGTAGACGCGGCTGACATCCTCGTTGTAGATCGGGATCAGCAGCGCCGTGGCCGGAAGCCGCGAGGCGACCGGATCGCCGGGCGGCAGCGTCGCCGTGATCTCATACGTGTCGCGGCGCCGCAAGAGCATGACGAAGCCCACGACCGCCTGGGTGAAGCCTAGGGCGACCATGCCGAAAAGCGGCACGAAGAGGATCAGCATCGCCATCTTCAAGCCGTTCAGTCCGCCGCGCCAGAGAATGTCCGCCATGAGCCAGGAGGCTACCGAGGTGAGAAAAACCACGCAGGAGAAGAACAGCACCTGACGCCGGGCCGAATGCCGGGAGGGGTTTTTCGCTTGGACCGTCACCTGCGACGGCAACTCCGGCTGTTCGTTCGCGCTCATAGGATGTGGGTGTACCAGAACAGGAAACCCAGCAGGCCGAAAAACAGCAGCCAGGCCAGCAGGGTTTTAAGAATGGGGAGCGCCTCGAACGATTCCATCGCGCTGCCGACCAGCTCGGGCATCATCCCCAAGTCCATGTCGCGCGGCACCATGCTGCTCACCGCCAAGTCGGGGCCGGCGCGCACCACGCGGGCGCTGAGCGACTCGGTGAACTCGGCCGGCATGCGCTGCGAATCCAGAAACGCATACGGCCAGCGCGTCGGCCCGTCGCACAGGTAGATCGCCAACATCCCCTCGCCGAGATTGGGTTGACGCCCGTCGGCGCGCGGCGGCAGATAATGGCCGATCCACTCGGTGATGCGGGCGCGCACCTCGACGATGGCCAGTTCCGGCAACGACCGGTCCGGCTCCGAACCGTCCGCTTGCGTCCGGTCGTAGACCCGCTGAAGGATCAGGGCGATCAGGCGGGCGCGCTGGAGATGGCTGCCCACGCGACAGGCCCGGAGATAGTTCTCCACCTTCTCGTAAGCGTCATTCCACTCTTCCGCCCGCGCCGGGTCCCACGGCGGCAGGGTTATGGATTCCAGAGATAGATCCATGTTTCAGTCACAGGCTGGTTGTCACGACGCACGAAGGCACGCAATTCCACCGATTGTCCCGGGGCGGTTACGGTCGCGCTGAAGAACACGCGCCAGGTCCGGTCAAACGGATTGTACTGCTCGACCGGCTTGGAGAGCGTCGCGTTCTGCGCGCTCACCACGGCATGCAGTTTGCCCGCCTCGGCATCGGCGGCGAGCGTGGGCCATGCGAAATCCAGAACGAATTTGCGGGTGCCCCCCTTGTCGGCCTTGGCCTTCTGTCCGTAATCGGGAAGGTCCGCGATGCGGGTCGCCGCCGTGCGCCCCAGCGGCGGCAGCGCCGGATCGTCGTTGAACCAGCGCAGCTCATAGGCATACTCGGCGCTCTGCCCGGCAGACAGCGGCGTCTGCGGCTCCCAGAAAGCCACGATGTTGTCGCCGAACTCGTCCGCCGCAGGCAGTTCGAGCAGGCGCACCGCGCCCGCGCCCCACTCGCCTCTCGGGGTCACCCACACAGCCGGACGGTCTTGGTAATGGGCTTCGAGATCCTCGTACGAAGCAAACGCGCGGTCGCGCTGCAAGAGCCCGTAGCCTTTGGGGTTGCGGTCCCCGAACGAGCAGAACCGGAACTTGCCCTCGTTCGCCAGCGGACGCCACAGCCACTCGCCGGCCGCATTGTTCATCAGCAGCCCGTCCGAGTCGTGCACTTCGGGCCGGAAGTCCGAGAAGCGCAGCGCGGAGTGCCGCCCGTACCAGTACATGCTGGTCAGGGGCGCGATACCCAGATGCGCGATGTTCGTGCGGGCATAGACCGCCACGCGGTTCTCCATCACCGTCACCGCGCCGGGCCTGATCACGAACTCGCCCGCGCCCGACAGGCTGGGGCTGTCGAAAAGCCCGTAGACGCGGATGGATTCGTCCTTGGCCTCCGGGCGGCACACCCAGAACTCACGGAAACGCGGGAACTCCTCAGGGCCGGGCCCCCCGCAGTTCACGGCGATGGCGCGGGCGGAGAGGCCGTAAACCATGTTCTTCGCCAGCGCGCGGAAATAGGTTGCGCCCTGGAACACGATCAGCTCATCGAGATACTCAGGCCGGTTCAGCGGATAGTGGAGGCGGAACCCGGAAAACTTCATCCCGTCCGCATCGATCTTGCCGACCTGGTTGGTGCCGAAGTCGAACAGGTCCTGGTCATAGCGCACAGCGACCGACCGGCCGTCCTGCACCACGTTCACGTCCACCTGATCGTTCTGTATCCAGCCGGGATGGAAGAGATGCATCTGGAACGGGATGTGGTCGTAACGCCAGACCGCCTTGCGCGGATTGAAACGGATGTCCCTGTACTGGTCGTACGTCAACCGGCTGATGGCCTGGGGGGCCTGGGTACTCCAGTCTTTGTAAGGAGCACCGGCCAATTGAGCAGCCTTGGTTTTGATCTGCTCAAAGCCGGAGAACGACTCCTCTGCTTGAACAGTCCAAGCGAAAACAAAACTAACCAACACAGCCATGCGGCGAAAAAGATAGGTACTCATAAATTTGCCAAAAAGGATACCATATTCAGAGCGTCGCCGCAATCCCTGCCGCCGTGTTAATAACGGAGAGCGTCTCATCGGTAACCTCGAGGTCCGGCAAGGTCCCGCTCTCGACCGCGTGCTCGTCCAGCGTGCCCGCATAGACCACGCGCCGCACCTTCATAGACGAGCCCGCCGCGCGGCTGCGCCGCGAATGATCGAGGGGGCAACTCTGGTAGGGACGGTTCCCCGCACCGTCCGCCGGTCATTGCCTCGCGGACGCCTCGGGGAGGCGTCCCTACCGGTGAAGTTATAGGTAAGGTGCGCTCCAACGGCTCGTGTCGGATCACGATTTTGCGGGGCAGCTTATAGGCGGGAATCTGCGTGCGGCAGCTCCCGAGCACCTCGTCGCGCAGGAGGGCCTCGGTCGCGGCACGCGACAGCGGAACGCTTTTGTTCCAAGCCGTGATCGCCTCGTCGTTCGGCACAGCGATCGCCCCGACGCGCTCACCGCTCTCCCCGCCCACGCGGTACCCCAACGCCAGAATGTCTTTCACAAAAGGACACCGCTCGACGATCTGCTCAACCTCCTCAGAGTCTTTGAGGATGTGCGTCACCTCCGGCTCGCGCATCTTGGGGTCGAGCGGCACCACCGCCACGCCCGCACCGGCCGGCGCCAAACAGATCTCCTGCCACTCGGGGCCGTTCTCCAGCGTCAGCGCCACATTCTGCATCCTCGAGAAACGTGCGAATCGTCATGGCGCACCCCTTTCGATCCGGACGAAATCGAAGGCGGGCTCTTCGTAGGGATGGGAGGCGCGAAGCGCGGCGGTGACGGCGGCGACCGCCTCGTCCGCGCAGATCATCTCGACGCGGTACTCGGGCAGCCGCTCCACCACGCCGGTCCGGCCGATGAACGGATCGCTGCCCGCCAACGGCCGGAACTGGCCCTGCCCCAGCACCTGCCAGCAGCAGCGATCGTAAGCGGCATAACGTCCCGCCCCCGCCTCGAAGAGCGCCTCTTTCACCTGCTCAAGATGCGCCTCGGGAATGTAGACCGTGAGTTTGTACATGGAGATAGGCTGTTAGGTTTTTAGGCTGTTAGGCTGTTAGCCTGAGGCTCTTGCAAAACCCCTATCGAGAGCGGGCGGCGGGGACGCCGCTCCTCCCTGGACTGCGGAAAACCGCCGTTTATCGCACTGGAGGGACGGCGTCCTCGCCGTCCGCAGGGGTTTTGCAAGCACCTCAGCCTGTTAAACGTCAAATCAAGCCGTTGCCGAAGGCGCGTCTTGCCTAACAGCCTAACAGGCTAACAGTCTAAACACCTGCTTCCACTCAGTTCTTCTCGACCACGTCCTTGACCGCTTTGAGGAACTGGTTCACGTCCGCAAAACGGCGGTAGACCGAAGCGAAGCGGATATACGCCACCTCGTCCAGCTTGTGCAGCCGGGTCATCACCGCCTCCCCGATCACGTCGGAGGTGATTTCGCTCTCGCCCTCGAAACCCTCGATGATCTGGTCGACCAAGTCGTGGATCTGATCCGCGCTGATGGGCCGCTTCTCGCATGCCCGCATGAGGCCGCGCTCCAGCTTCAGGCGGCTGAACTCCTCGCGGCGCCCGTCCCGCTTGATCACCCGGAGTTCGTCTTTCACGATCTCCTCATACGTCGTGAAACGGTGTTCGCACGCCAGACACTGCCGGCGCCGGCGGATCGATGCGCCCTCGCGGGCCGCCCGGCTATCCAAAACCTTATCGTCCAAGTGGCCGCATTTGGGACAACGCATAACGGTTCCTCATTTGTCTTTTCCTGCGTCTTATGCGCCGGTCACGGCCATGGTGCGGTCGATGATTTTATTGACGGTCAGATCCTTCAACATGCAGTTCTGCGGAATGTCGAGGTTAGCCACATGCTCCAACTGCGACTCCGGCAGGTCGAGCCCGTAAACCACCGCCTGCGTCCCGCGCGTGTGCGGCATCCGCTTCAACATGCCGACCACCTCATCCGCGCTCATGCCGTCCAGCTCCAGGCGCATCACCACGGCGTCCGGCTTGAGCGTCACGCACGACTCCAACGCCTCGGGACCCGTGGCGACAGCCTCGACCTCAAACCCGGCACGCTTGAACTCCATACGCAGCGTCTCCCTCAACTCCGGGTCGCCCTCGGCCACCACCAGACGGCGGGAGCCCGTGTGCGCAGCCGCATGAAAACCCTCATTCGCCGTCATAAAGAGGATGCGCCCCACCTCCATGAGCAGATCCGGCGGATCACACGGCTTGGCGATGAACCCCGCAATCTGCTTGTCCGCAAAAAACTCCGCCATCGACGCGCGCGCCGTGAGGACCAGCACAGGGCAGAGCGTACGCCCGTCAGGATTTGTGATGCGGTCCAGGAAGCCGTTGCCGCCCATGCCCGGCATGCCCATATCGAGAATGATGAGGTCTGGCTGGAAAGGCCGCATCTTGACCAGCGCATCCTCGCCGCTCGTCGCGCACATCACCTCGTAGCCTTCGAACGTCAAAAAGTCTCCCAAGGTCTCAAGCAGACTCATGTCATCATCCACCAACAGCACTTTGCGTTTGTTTGTTTCCATAATGTCGCGTAATTTTATCCGTTTTCAGCATTTGGTTCAAGGGTAGAAGGGGCTGATTCAGCAATAGGGCAACTTTTTGCGCAGTATCCCGTCTTTGAGTCGTCTCGCCTTTGTGTTAAAATTCTTCCCATGCGAATCGAACACGACACGCTCGGCTCAAAACCCGTTCCCGATGACGCCCTGTACGGCATCCACACGCAGCGCGCGCTGGAGAACTTCGGCGTGAGCGGCCGACAGGTGCGGATCGAGCTGATCCGCGCGCTCACGCTCGTGAAGAAAGCCTGCGCCCTGACCCACAAGGAACTGGACGCTCTGCCGCACGATATCGCCGACGCCATCGTCGCCGCCTGCGATGACGTACTCGCGGGCAAGCACGATGGCGCGTTTGTCACCGACGCCCTGCAAGGCGGCGCGGGCACCTCGACCCATATGAACGTCAACGAGGTGCTGGCCAACCTCGCGATCCTCAAACTCGGCGGCAGCCTCGGCGATTACGCCCGCGTCAGCCCCCTTGACCATGTGAATCACGGTCAGTCCACCAACGACGTCTACCCCTCCGCCCTGCGCATCGCAGCGATCTGTCTCGTTCGGGAACTCGCCGACGCCCTCGCCCAGTTGCAGGAGTCGCTGCAGAAAAAGGAACAGGCCTTCGCGGACATCCATAAACTCGGACGCACGCAGCTTATGGACGCCGCGCCCATTACGCTTGGACATGAGTTCGGCGCGTACGCCCAGGCCATCGCCCGCGACCGCTGGCGCATCTACAAGGTCGAGGAGCGCCTCCGCCAGATCAACCTCGGCGGCACCGCGGTGGGCACGGGCGCCGCCGCCGACCGCCGCTACACCTTCCGCGTCGCGGAGATCCTGCGCGACCTCACCGGCCTCGGCCTCGCCCGCGCCGAATATCCGATGGACCTCACGCAGAACAACGACGTCTTCGTCGAAGTCTCCGGCCTGCTCAAGGCCTGCGCGGTCAACCTGATCAAGATTTCCGGCGATTTGCGCCTCATGAACTCCGGCCCTCGCGGCGGCCTTGGCGAGCTCCGCCTCGAGGCGCGTCAGGTCGGCTCCTCCATCATGCCCGGCAAGGTCAACCCCGTGATCCCCGAATGCGTCGCGCAGTGCGCCATGCAGGTGATCGCCCACGATGCCGCGATCACCTTCGCCGCCGCGAGCGGACAACTGGAACTAAACGCCTTCCTGCCGCTCATCGCCGATGCGCTGCTCGACTCGCTCACCTTGCTGCGCAACGCGGTCACCCGTTTCCGCGAGGCCTGCATCGACACGCTGGAGGCTGACGTGGCCGCCTGCTACCGCCACCTTGAAGCATCGACCGCGCCCGCCCTGTTGCTCGTTCCAACCCTCGGGTATGATGCGGCCGCCGCGCTCGCGAAGGAATCCCTGTCCACCGGCATTCCCATCCGCCAGCTCGCGCGTGAGAAGAACCCGCTTCCGCTCTAGACGTCCGACCGTAAGGTGTTCAAGGCGTCATCCAGATCCGCGATCAGATCATCGGCGCTCTCGAGTCCGACGGACAGGCGCACCAGCCCGTCAGTAATGCCGCGCGCCAGCCGCTCTTCGCGCGGCATGGCCGCATGCGACATGGTGGCCGGGTAGGACAGGATGCTCTCCACGCCGCCGAGGCTGACCGCCACCAGCGGCAGCTTCACCCGCTTCAGGAACGCCACGGCGGCGGGGCCGTCCGACAGTTCGAACGAGATGACCGCACCGCCCCCGCGGGCCTGCCGCGCGTGAACGTCGTGGCCCGCGTGCCCTTCCAGGCCGGGATATAAGACGCGTCGGATCTCGGGGCGCCGCAGCAGCCAGCACGCGATCTGCTGCGCCGCTTGCTGCTGCGCCTCAAGCCGCACCGCCAGCGTTTTGATCCCGCGCAGCACGAGCCAGGAGTCCTGCGGGCCCAGAATGGCGCCGAAGCTGTTCTGGATCGCTCTCAGCCTCCGGCCCAGGCCTTCCTCGCGGGTCACGGCCAGCCCCGCGATCAGATCGCTGTGCCCGCCCAGGAATTTCGTGGCGCTATGAACCACGACATCGAAACCGAGTTCAAGCGGCCGCTGCAGATACGGCGTCATGAAGGTGTTGTCGGTGATGGCCATGAGGTTGCGCTCGCGGGCGATTTCGGCCATGGCCCGCAGGTCGGTGACCTGCAGCAGCGGGTTAGCCGGACTCTCCACAAAAAGGGCGCGCGTCGACGGTGTGATCGCGCGGCGGACGTTCTCCGGGTCCGTGCTGTCGACAAAGGTCACGTCGAGCTGCCAGCGCTTGAAAACCGTGGTGAGAATGCGGTAGGTGCCGCCGTAACAGTCTTTTCCGACCACGAGGTGGTCGCCCGGCTGGAAGAGGAGCAGCACGGACGACGTGGCGGCCATGCCCGAAGCGAAGGCCAGTCCGCGCGCGCCGCCTTCGAGCACGGCGATGGTCTGCTCCAGCGCCTCGCGCGTCGGGTTGTCGCTGCGGGCGTAATCGTAAGCGCCGAGATGTTCGGGATCACGCTGGTCGAAGGTCGAGACCTGGTAAATCGGGATGCTCGACGCGCCGGTGAAAGGATCGCGGTCCCGCCCGGAATGGATCAGTCGTGTTCGGTCGTTCACAGCACGTTCTCCAGGTCGCCGATCAGATCCCGCACATCCTCGATGCCGATCGACAGGCGCAGCAGACCGGCATTGATGCCCAGCCGCCGGCGCGTTTCCGCGTCGATGTCGGCATGGGTTTGCACCGCGGGATAGGTGATCAGCGATTCCACGCCTCCCAAACTCTCCGCAAAAAGAAAGACCCGCACGCCCGCCAGGATGCCCGGCACGCGGGCGGGATCGTCGATCTCAAACGCGATCATGCCGCCCCAGCCGCTCTTTTCGCGCAAGAGGATATCACGTCCGGGATGGCCGGGCAAGCCGGGGTAATAGACGTGGCGGACGTGCGGATGCGAACCCAGCCACTCCGCAACGGCGAGCGCGTTTTCCTGCTGTTTGGCCACGCGCAGCGCCAGCGTCTTCAGGCCGCGCAACGTGAGCCAGGCGTCCTGCGGGCCGAGGATGCTGCCGACCGCGTTCTGTAAGAAGGCGACCCGCTCCGACAGCTCCGGCGTGCGGGTGATGACCGCCCCGGCGATCACGTCGTTGTGCCCCGCGAGATACTTGGTGGCGCTGTAAACCACGAGATCCGCACCTTGGTCGAGCGGCCGCTGCAGACAGGGCGTCAGAAACGTATTGTCCACGATCGTGAGCACGTCGCGCGAGCGAGCCAGCGCGGCGATGGCGCGGAGATCGGCGATCCGCAGCAGCGGGTTGGTGGGCGACTCGACGAAGAGGCCGCGAACGCGAGGATCCGCAAGAGCGGCCCGCACCGCACCCAGATCGGACGTGTCCGCATAGGCCGCCTCGATGCCCAGCGGACGGAACACTTTTTCAAAGAGACGGAAGGTGCCGCCGTAGAGATCCTCGGTCACCACCAGACGGTCGTTCGGCGCAAAGAGCCGCAGGACACAGTCGATGGCGGCCAAACCCGAGGCGAAGGCGAACCCGCGGTGTCCGCCGTCGGCCGCGGCAAGCGTCTCTTCGAGCGCGAGCCGGGTCGGGTTGGAGGTGCGGGAATAGTCAAATCCCGTGCTCTGTCCCAGCGCGGGATGGCCGAAGGACGCCGTCTGATAAATCGGCATGGAAATGGCCCCTGTGGCCGCATCGTAGCGGTTGCCGGCCTGCACGAGCAACGTGGCCAACTGTGTGTTTGTCGGTGTCATGAATCCTCCAGTCGCATAACCCGGGCGCGAACCCCTCGGCGAAGCCAAATGGACGGCGGCAACAGCGTCGTCGCAGACAACCATACTTCATCTATGGCTTGAGTAGCTTATAGAATCTTAGCGGGCCTGTAAAGCCAGTCAGGCGCAGAATCAGCAATTCTAATTTTGACAGAAGCCGCACGGTGAGAAGGCCCTCACGGGCCCACTACGAACGGAAACGCCTCGGGTTCGTAGGTTTGTAGTGGCGCCGTGAGGCGCTTTTAGCCAAAATTAGAATTGCTGGCGCAGAATATGGCGTTTTCCGGCTGGTAAACAAGCGACACCATAATCTTCTTATTTTCGAGTAATAATGAGTATTTTTAGGCGGAACGAAAAAATTTCAAAATTTCCTGTTGCGTGGATCAGACCCGTTTGTTATATTAACTACTATGTCGATAGACAAAGACGATTATAACACACAAGCAAAGGCGACGAGACATGAACAAGACAAGTGAGACGGTGAAGAAATTCGTATTCGCGGCGGGCTTGCTCGCCGTGGCGGCCGAGGCGGGCGTCCCGCTGAACGGCTTGCAGGGTGACGGCGGCGTCGCTTTCAACCCTTTGGCGTATCTGGCCGGAACCTCGGACAAGGAGAGCGGCCTGGGAGAATGGGTCAGCAAGCCGCAGGTCGGCACCTGGTATGTCAATCTGGATCACGGCGACATCAACTGGTATGCGGCAAGCGTAGCCTTCTCGTTGGCCAAACGGGTGGAACTCTCGTACGGCTACGGGTTCATTGATGCCAAGGGCGTGGACGACAGCATCAACACCCACAACCTCGGCGCCAAAATCAAGCTGCTCGACGAGAATTACGGCGACACCGTCTGGGTGCCGGCAATCGCCGTCGGCGGCATCTGGAAGTACACCGATTCGGATGTCACCAAGCCGCTGGGCCTTGATGCGAGCGGATTCGACGCCTATCTGGTCGCCACCAAGCTCATCACGCAGACGCCTGTGCCGGTTCTGCTCTCGGCCGGCCTTCTGGAGACGGACGAGGTGGTGAACGGCGTCCTCGGGCACGGCGACTATGGAACGGTCGGCTTTGGCAACATCGATATTTTGCCCGCAAAGAATATTGCGCTGGGCATCGAGTACAAACAGGGCGTGGACGCGGGCCACGGTATCCAGAACTCGGACTACTATGAAGGACATGTCGCTTGGTTTGTGACCGACAAACTGACGCTGGTGGCCGCATACGCTGACACGGGAGAGGCAGGCAAGGGCTTTTCCGATCTCGGAGTCGGAGACGGTTTTGTTTTGAGCGCGCAGTACGCGTTCTAATGGGCTGAACCGATCAGGCGCGAACTATTTATACCAAAGGCCATTGACGGTCGGTTGCGTATCGTCTATCTTGTAAACATATCAACTAGAGTAACTAGTGTTTGCGATACGGTACGCAACCGGGCGACAGCCAAGAGAGAGATTGAGGAGGACTGACATGAGCGATACGAAACAAGGACTTCACACGTTGTCATTGCATGCGGGGCAGGTCCCCGACCCGACAACCGGATCACGCACAGTGCCGCTGTACCAGACGGCGTCTTATGTGTTCAAAAGCTCGGAGCACGCGGCGAATCTTTTCGCGCTGAAGGAGTTCGGCAACATCTACACGCGGCTCATGAACCCCACGACCGACGTGTTCGAAAAGCGCGTGGCCGCGATCGAGGGCGGTACGGGCGCGCTGGCCACAGCCTCGGGGCAGGCGGCCATCACGTACGCGCTGCTGGCCATCACGCGGCTCGGCGACGAGATCGTGGCCGGCAACAACCTGTACGGCGGCACCTACCAGCTCTTCCACCACACCTTCCCTAAAATCGGGCGCACCGTCGTCTTCGCCGACTCGCGCGACCCGGAGTCGATCCGCAAGGCGATCACGCCCAAGACCCGCGCGGTCTACATCGAGACGGTCGGCAACCCGAAGCTGGACGTGCCGGACTTCGAGGCGATCGCCAAGATCGCGCACGAGGCGGGCCTCCCGCTCGTCGTGGACAACACGGTCGGGATCGGGCTGGTGCGGCCGTTCGACCACGGGGCGGACATCATCGCCAGCTCGGCCACGAAATACATCGGCGGGCACGGCACCTCGATCGGCGGCGTGATCGTGGACTCGGGCAAATTCAAGTGGAACAACGGCAAGTTCCCGGAGTTCACCGAGCCCGACCCGAGCTACCACGGCATCGCCTACTGGGACGCGCTCGGCAACGTGCCCGGCCTGGGCAACGTGGCCTTCGTCCTGAAGATCCGCGTGACGCTGATGCGCGACACCGGGGCGGTGCTGAGCCCCTTCAACGCCCGCGAGTTCCTGCTCGGGCTGGAGACCCTGCCGCTGCGGCAGAAGCGCCACTCGGAGAATGCGCTGGCGATCGCCTCGTGGCTCAAGTCCCACCCGCTGGTGGCCTGGGTGAACTACCCCGGCCTCGCCGACAGCCCGAACCACGCGGTGGCCGCGAAGTACCTCAAGAATGGTTTCGGCGGCATCCTCGGCTTCGGCATCAAGGGCGGACGCGAGGCAGGCGCGCGCTTCATCGACAGCGTCAAGTTGCTCTCGCACCTGGCGAACATCGGCGACGCCAAGACGCTGGTGATCCATCCGGCCTCGACCACGCATCAGCAGCTCACCGCGGCGGAGCAGCAGGCGACCGGAGTGACCGAGGACTACATCCGGCTCTCGGTCGGGCTGGAAGACGTCGAGGACATCAAGGCGGACATCGAGCAGGCGCTCAGAGCCAGCCAGCGGTAACGGTTTTATCGCGTAACTCGGGTGCGCGATCTAAGTTAACAAGTTGAAAGGGGAACGACCATGAGCAGAATCTTTAGCGACAACTCGCAGTCCATCGGCAACACGCCGCTGATCCGATTGAACCGCATCACGCAGGGCGCGAAGGCGACCGTGCTGGTCAAGGTCGAGGGGCGCAACCCCGCGTATTCGGTGAAGTGCCGCATTGGCGCGGCGATGGTGTGGGATGCGGAAAAGCGGGGCGTGCTCAAGCCGGGCACCGAGATCGTGGAGCCGACGAGCGGCAACACGGGCATCGCCCTGGCGTATGTGGCGGCGGCCCGCGGCTACAGGCTGACACTCACCATGCCGGAGACGATGAGCATCGAGCGGCGGCGCGTGCTGGCTGCTTTCGGAGCCACGCTGGTGCTGACGCCCGGAGCCGAAGGCATGAAAGGCGCCATCAAGCGGGCCGAGGAGATCGCCGCTTCTGATCCGGCACGTTACTTCCTTCCGCAGCAGTTCAAGAATCCGGCGAACCCGGCCATACACGAGAAGACGACGGGGCCCGAGATCTGGAACGACACCGACGGCGGCATCGACGTGCTGGTGTCCGGCGTCGGCACCGGCGGTACGATCAGCGGCGTCTCGCGGTATATCAAGAACACCCAAGGGAAGAAGATCATCTCCGTCGCGGTGGAGCCGAAGGAGAGTCCGGTGATCACCCAGAAACTGGCGGGACTGGATCTCAAGCCTGGACCTCACAAAATCCAAGGCATCGGCGCGGGGTTCATCCCGGACACCTTGGACCTGTCACTCGTCGACCTCGTCGAGCAGGTCGAGAGCGCGGAGGCCATCGAGTTCGCTCGCCGGCTGGCTAAGGAAGAGGGGCTGCTGGTGGGCATCTCGTGCGGCGCGGCCACGGCGGCTGCCGTGCGGCTGGCTCAGCGGGAGGCCTTCGCCGGAAAAACCATCGTGGTGATTCTGCCGGACGCGGGCGAGCGTTACCTTTCGACCGTGCTTTTCGAAGGCATCGGCTGAAGCCGGTTCCGACAATCGCAGAGTACACACACAGGACACCCCTAGGCCCGCAGGCGACTGCGGGCCTTTTGTTTGCGAGTGCGCTTTGGCTTTCTATGGTCTGCCGAATCTGGTATAAGAAACGGGATCAATGTCGCATTTTTAGGAGCTACGGGAACAAGATGAAAAGATCGATGATGGTGGCGCTGGCGACGGCGGGGATCGGCCTTGCGGCGTTGGTGGTTTATCTGGGCGTGCGCGACCGTCGGCCGGTGCTGGTTTGTCTGGGGGACAGCCTGACCTCGTGCGGCGGTCCCGGGGGGCACTACAGCGACTGGCTTGCGAAGCGGATGCCTCTGGTGAAGGTGGTCGATGCGGGAATCGGCGGCGACACGCTGGCGGGCGGATTGCTGCGGTTCGAAAAAGATGTGCTGAAGCTTCACCCGAAGGTGGTGCTGATCGCGCTGGGGGCCAACGATTTCTGGATGCGCGCGCGCCCGGTCGGAGAAATGTCCGCCGACTTGGAGGCGATGGTGCGCCAGGCACGCGCCAAAAACATTCAGGTGGTGGTGGCGAGCTGTTTCGGGGACCGGAACTTCTGGGAAGAGAGCTGCGTCGAGTTCGACTTCGGACGGTATGAGCTGGCTTGGGAAATCGCGCAGATGGAGCGTGCGGTGTGTAAGCAGCACGGCTGCCTCTATGTGCCCAATATGCAGATCGATGTGAAGCCCAACCGCCTGTCGCCCTACTGGGACGAGACGGACCATCCGAACAGCGCCGGCAACGGGCAGGTGGCGCTGCGTCTGATGCCGACGCTGCGGGCGGCGCTGGACCAGGCCGCCCGCCCGAAGCTGTGACCGGAACTTTATTTGCAACACGCTGCGGGTGCCAGGTCTCATGCATGTCTGCTGGTCTGCACGGCGGGGGCCGAGGTGGCGACCGCCGAAACGGTCGTGACATTGATCTTTTGCATGACTGCTCCTTTGGGATTCTTAACACGAAGTCACGAAGACACTAAGAACACGAAGCTGATTCTTTGTTTTACCGCGAAGACAGGAAGAGCACGAAGAAACACAAAGCCAGAGTGCGTAATATCGATGACCTTTTTTGGTGGCCTTGGTGGCCTTGGTGTCTTTGTGGTGGAAATTTGTGTTTTCGGCCTACACAAATCAGCATACGCCACACCGTAACACTGAAAACAGATAACGGGGTGCAAATACGAAAAAGGCCGTTTCTATGGGATGGTAGCGCAACATGTTAATTCTTCCAACTACAAATATCATCGCCACCTCCCATTTCATTTTTTTTGTTATGCCCGTTCGACCATATCGCGATGTTGTCGCAGACCGTAAAACTGCCGACTATAAGTTTCGGTGCAGTATTTGTTGTCAGCATAAGATGGTAAGGCGAACCCCAAGGATCAAGACACTCTCCGTTGATAAAGCGCGAAGGCGGAATGTCTCCAAAATAATTAGATCCATGGGGGTTCAATCGTTTTGCATCGTCAGAGTCTGACAAGGCCAGTAGAATCGGCAAAACGACACGCAAGTCAGCATCGTGAAGCCGGTTTGTTGGCACAGGATAATATCCACGTTCGAGCACGAAAAATTTAACAGCATTTGAAAGGTTCCGTATGTCAGATCTTGCTTTCTGTTGAAACTGCGATGGTTGGCAAGACACAAATATAGCTGCAAATATCAGAAGCACACCGGAATACAATGTGAAATGAGCTTTTGTGTAGGTCATAATTACCATCCTTTCATCTTAATGATTGGGTTCCCACTTGTCTCTGGGTGGGCAACATTTATTGCCTCGCAATAAGACCGCATGATTCACTAGTAGATCTAAAGAAAAATTGGCCGGATTATTGGCGATGCGATCCACATTGTGTGCATTATCTGTCCAATATTCTGTTTTGTCGTCGTCATATTTTACACCCGCAACATGCGACAGTTCATGGAACAACGACATATTCAGTTTGTCTGTTTCCCAATTTGTGTGTGCATTTTCTCTATGATTATTCAGATATATGTTTCCGGTAAACTCATCAAAAATCCACCCGAATCTAGCTTCTGCATTCGTATCGACGTCTAGCCGTTTTGAATATATCCGCAATTCTACATCGGAGTTTAACCCCATTTCCATAACCCCAAGTATCCCGAAAAGTTTCGTCAGTTCCTGCTGAAAATGCTTCTTGAATGCGCACTTATCGGGAAGTTTTGAAGCGGCCCTCATCCATTCGCGCAATCTCGCGATATAAGCTGGCATGTTCCTCTTGAGCGAGTCAAAAGCATTTATTACGGGACTGTCATTCCCTGTCCAGTTACCACCAACCATTCGTATTTTCCATAAACCAAGAGGATCAAACAAACTGGGCGCTTCCGGGTTTGTGGGGGGATTTTTCATTGAATGGGTAGCGGATCCATGTCGAGGCCGCCAAAGTGAAAGAGGATGTCTGTCTTGAGCCGCTGACGATTGCGGTAGCCGCAGGACTTCTGCATGAGCAGCTGGATGCGGCTGTTGACCCCTTCGGCCAAGGCGTTGCAGAAACCGTGCT
>JANYBJ010000243.1 GCA_025360845.1 bacterium | reverse complement strand
CCCCTGATATCAGGCATTCCAGCCGCAGCCGCCGGCAAACGCGCTTCCGGAACCGCCTTTGAAATCACGGAAAAGCCCAATGAATCAATGGGGGAAAGGGGGCGGTGTGCCTGTTTTCAGTCCCCTATGGGATGCTAGTGTCTTGACTTCACTTGTTTAATGTGAATGAAAACGTCGCGCCTTGCCCCACCCGGCCTTCCGCCCAGATCCGTCCGCCGTGGCGGCTGATAATGCGCTGGACAATCGCCAAACCCACGCCCGTGCCGTCGAACTCCTTTGCGCTGTGAAGGCGCTGAAACACGCCGAACAGCTTGTCCGCGTACTGCATGTCGAACCCCGCGCCGTCGTCCCGGACGACATAGACCGTCTCGCCTCCCCGTTGCTCGGCGCTCACCTCGATCACAGCCCGCTCCTTCTTCGACGAGAACTTGACGGCGTTCGAGAGCAGGTTGACCCAGACCTGGCGGAGCAGGGCCGGGTCCCCGGCAACGGGCGGAAGATCGCCGACACGGAAGTCGATGCGCTCGCGGTCTTCAGGCGTCGTCAGGTCGGAGTAGACGGACCGGACCAGCGCCGTCAGGTCAACGGGTACACCCTGCATGTCCCTGCGCCCGATGCGCGAGAACGCCAGAAGGTCGTCAATCAGCCGGCCCATGTCCTTCGCGCTCTGGCTGATGACGGAGCAGATGCGCTTGCCCTCGGCGTCCAGGTGCGTCGCGTAGTCTTCGGTCAGGATGCGCGTAAAGCCGTCGACGGCCCTGAGCGGCGCCCGCAGGTCGTGCGAGACGGAATACGAGAACGCTTCCAGCTCCCTGTTGGCGGACTCCAACTGCTCGGTGCGGGCCGCCACGCGCTGCTCAAGTTCGGCGTTCAGCGTGTTGAGCGCCTCCAGCGCGTTCCTGCGCTCCACCACCTTCCACGCCGCCTCCATCAGCAGGCGGAGTTGCTGGATGTCCGCGTCGTTGTAATCGCCCGTCTTGTTGGCGACGCCCACCGCCGCCACGATGCGGTCGTCGCTGAAGACCGGCAGGGTAAGGTAGTTGCTCAGCTTCACATGACCTGCGGGCGTGCCCCGCTTGAGCGGATGCGCGACCGTGAAATCATTCAGGAGAACCGGCCGGCGCTGGCGGACCGCCTCGCCCCAGATGCCGGTCGTGTCCAATTCGTAGCAGGTCGGCGAGTTGGCGACGCTGCACTCCCGCATCACGTCCCGCGACCAGGTGTTGAGCACGAGCTGCCTCCGGTCTTCGTTGTATAAGAAGATGTAGCCGATCTTGCTGCCCGTCAGGGCGAGGGCCTCGCTCAGGGCGAAGTCCAAAAACTCCTGAGTCGTCGCGCCTTGAAACTGCAGCAGGCTGGCCAAGCTCCTGAACCGGGCCTGATTCTGCAGCACCTCTTCCTCCGCCCGTTTGCGCGCGGTGATGTCGTTGATGCTCGCCAAAATGCAGGGGACGCCGTCCAGCAGGATGCTTCGGGCGGAGTAGAAGCCGAATTTGATTTCGCCGTTCTTCATCCTGAACGGATACTCCTGGCCGACGATCTCCCGCCCGCGGGACAGCGCGTCCAGCACCTGCTGCCGGTCGCCCGCGTTGACCCACACCGACAGGTCATCCGCCGAGTGCCCGCAGGCCTCGGCCCGCGTATATCCGGACATTTTCTCGAAGGCGGTGTTGACCTCGATGAGGTTGCCGTTATCGATGCGCGAGAGCGTGATGACATAGGGGGACAAGTTGAAGGCCAGCGCATACTTTTCCTCGCTTTTCTTGAGCGCCTCTTCCGACCGCTGCAGGTCTTCGACCATGCTCAACAGCGCTTGGCGCGACGTCTCCGCCTCCATGAACACCCGGTCCGCCTGTT
The DNA here is from genome assembly GCA_025360845.1 of bacterium. Taxonomy (GTDB): domain Bacteria; phylum Verrucomicrobiota; class Kiritimatiellia; order RFP12; family UBA1067; genus JAHFSX01. The sequence goes on along the minus strand of JANYBJ010000243.1, from coordinate 4,325 downwards.
CCTGCGTCCGCTTGCGCTGCGTGATGTCCTCGATGGTGGCCATGGTCCGCACGGGCTGACCGTCGGCGTCGTTGATGACGGTCATGTTCACGTTGACCCAGACGATTGAACCGTCCTTGCGCAGGTAGCGTTTCTCCATGCGGTAATTCGGGGTTTCCCCGCACACCATGCGCTGGAAAGCCTCCCGGTCGCGCGCCTGATCCTCCGGGCACATGATCTCCGGCACGGTCATGGCGAGCAGTTCGTCGGGGGAATACCCGGTGATCTTGCACAAACTGTGGTTCACGCTGAGCCAGCGTCTGGTACACACGTCGGTCTGCGCCATGCCGATGGAAGCCATTTCAAACATGGACCGGAATTGCTCCTCGCTTTCGGCAAGCTTGGCCTCAATGTTTTCTCGGCGCAGGCGGTTCGCCAACAGCAGGCCGAGCGCGACGGTGGCGACCGGATAGATGAGCAGCACCGGGAGGGCGATGCCCTTCAGCGTGCGCACGCCGGTTTCCCACGGCAGGGTGAGCATCAGTGCCAACATGAGGACGTGGACCACCACGCCGAACAGGTAAAGCTCCCCCACGGAAATATCCGCCACCGACCCCCGGCGGCTGCGCCGCCAGACCACGCCAAGGGTGCCCGTGACGAGGATCACCGCCGTGCCGGCCCACATCGCCGCACCGCCCTGCGAGAGCCGGTAGGCCGCGGCCATGAGCATCGCCACCGCCGTGGGAACCGAGCCGATGAACAGCCCGGACACCGCAAGCAGCACCGAGCGCGTGTCGAACACGATCCCGGTTTCGAGGCGGTACGCGTCCGCAATCAGCCCGATGCCGAGGAACCCGAGGAAAATGCCGACGACCACCTGCCGCCACAGCTTGCGGCCGAACCGCCGCCGACTGGTGGCGATGTCGAAAGCGACGACCGCGGCCAGCAGAATGGCGGCATTGTTCAGCAGTGCCAAGAAAGCAGACGTGCTCATGGAGCGCCTCGCTTCCCTTGAGTCTCCCCGCCGTCCGCCGCGGCGCGGATGGCGCTCGGGTAGCGCGGCGGCTGCCCCCTCTGCGTCAGCAGGTCATTGACCTCTTGCTTGAGTTCGAGGATGCGTCCCTCGCGCCCCGTCGTGACGCTGTTCCAACGACGCAACTCAGCCAGTTGCTCGGCCACTTTCATCTCGGTCAGCTTGCGCGCGGTGATATCGCTCAACACCACATGAATCGCCCGCCCCTCTTGGTCCTCGAAGGACGAGGCGCTGACTTCGACCTCCACGCACGCGCCATCCACCCGGATGATCCGCTCTTCGACCTGCGACACGGGCTTGCCCTCCTCCCGAAGCTGGCGGATCCGCTCGCGCACCAAGGCGTGGAAGTCGGGATGAAACAACTCATAGGGCGATTTGCCGATCAGTTGCTCAGGCGCGGTCGCGCCAAACAGCCTCAGACAGGCATCGTTCACAAGAACAACGCGATCGTTCCGGTTAACGAAAATGGCCAACGGCGAGCAGTTCACCAGTGTCCGGTAACGGTTTTCGCTTTCGCTCAACGCCCGAAAGGCCTGATCTGCCCGGTCCCTGGCAGCCACCGCGTCTTCCATCAGGTTGATGGAGGCCAGTTGCGACTCGCGCCGGTCGTTGCCGTTTTTCTGCAACTCCAGTGCCTGTCGACGCAGCGAGCGTGTCAGGGTCGCGATGCGGACGTAGGACTCGACCCGAGCGAGCAGTTCGCGGTTGCCGACAGGGCTGGCAACGTAGCCGTCAGCGCCCGCTTCGAGGCCTTCCGCCTGCTCGGTGCTTTCAATATAGGACGCCGAGAGCATGACCACGAAAATATCCCTCAGCGCCTCCTCCCGCTTGATCTGCCGGCAAACCTCAAGACCGTCGATGCCCGGCAGGTCGCGGTCCAGCAGCAGCAGATCCGGGCGCTGGCGTTGGACAGACGAGAGCGCGTCCTCGCCGTTGGAGGCGCTCTCCACAGCATAACGTCCCGTTTTTTCAAGCAGTCTCACGACACCGCCCAAGGTGTCGGGGTCGTCATCCACCACCAGAATGCGTATGGGCTGATTCATGGCGTCCGCTCCTGTTTACCGCGCCTGGAAGAAAGGCTCGCATTGCAGTCGGGCGTGGGCCAGAAAGGTCGCGGCCTTGAGTTCTTCCAGCAATGTCAACTGTTGACCGAAGATACCCGTTTTCATTGATCTCCCTCCCGCAATCGTACTTCCCAAAACTTACTGTTTGAAATGTAACATCAAACCGGCAAAGAGAAAAGAAAATCCGAGCCCGAACCGGGGACGCTTTCCACCCAGATGCGCCCGCCGTGAGCCTCGACGACCAGCCGCGCGATGGCCAGGCCCAGTCCCACGCTGCGCTCTCCGGCGGTCTTGCGTGTGCCGGCACGCGCGAAGGGCGCAAAGAGCCGTTTCTGCTCCTCAGGCGGAATCCCGGGGCCTTCGTCGCGCACAGAGAACACCCGGCCCTGACCCTCCGTGCGGGCCGTCAGCCAGACGCGCTGGCCTGTCTTTGAATGTTCGATGGCGTTGCTCGCCAGGTTGACCAGAACCTGCTGGATCTTGGCACGGTCCACGGACAGGGGGCGCACGTCATCTCCCGCCTCCGTGATCAACTCGACCTTCTTGCGCGCGGCGATCAGGCGGACCAGCGGCAGCACGTCCGCCAGAAGCTCGGCCGCAGCGGCGCTCGAACGCTCCAGCCGCAGGTGTCCCGACTCGATCACAGACACGTCGAGAAAATTGTCGATCAGGCGCTTCATGCCGGTGGCCGCGGCCAGGCTGGCGCGCAAAAATCCCCGCTGCTCGTCGTCGAGGCGGTCGCCGGCCTCGTCGAGCATGAACTCGCTATAAGTCATGATGACCCCGACAGGCTTGCGCAGGTCGTGCGCCGCCATGCCGATAAACCGGTTCTTGAGTTCGTTGAGTTCGCGCAGCTCCGCATTGGCCTGATGAAGCTGCCGCGTCAGGTTGTTCAGTTCGCGGTTCAACCCCAGCACCTCGTCGCGCAGGTTCTGCTGTTCCCGAAAATCGAGACTCCCGAGCGCGAGCGTCCCGCCCTCAACCGGAAAGAACCGGAAGGTCAGCGTCTCGGGCATTCCCGAAGCCGTACACAACGTCAGCCGATGAACGACACCCTCCTGCCTGACGAGCGCCGCCAAATCGACCGACTGTTTAAAGTCGACGAGCTGTTCGGCAAACGGACGGCCCACGGCCTCTCCCCGCAGGAGTTGGCAGGCCTGCGCGTTGGTGTCCGTCACGCACAGGTTGGCGTCAAGCAGGACCGCCAGGACCGGCGCGGTCTCAACCACATAAGTCCGCATCGATGCCGCAATGGAGGAGTCTTCAAACATGCGCGTCGGCCTCCTTGATCCAGGCCTCGAGTTCGCCCAGGTCCGTCAGGCAACGCACGCCGTCCAAAGCTTCGACCCGCTCGCGCCCGACCCAGCGGAACGCCTGCCCGCCGACGAGCACCGGCACCTCCGGGAACGCCGCCCGGATTTCGGCGGCGGTGCTGAGCAGCGTGTCCAAGCTGTAGGCAACAGAAACCGAAAGCGCCAACACGTCCGGCTGCTTTTCCTCGATGAGCGCCGCCACATCGCTCACACGGGTCAAAGCCCGGCACGCGCTTTTTTTAACAGGATTGACAAGAGGCACAGGATTCTCGGCGGCAAGGCCATCCTGTTTCATCCTGCCATCCTGTTGAAAAACGGGGCCTCGGTTACAATCAAATTCATTCAACAGGACAGGAAATTAACGAGTCAGAAGTCTGAAAAGATGAACTCAGGGGCTGCGGCGCACGCGGATGAAAACAGCGATTCTTTCGCTTGAACTGGAGGCGTTCAGCCCCGAAATTGAACAACAGGCCAATGTCCAAACCAGTGGCCGTAAGGTAATGAACAACTTGCATCTCGTGTGCCAATGCGAGCTGACGTGTCGTCTTGTTTTCGATCATGATCCGGCCTTCGACCAGCATGTCGGCAGCGAACTCGCCTACATCGACACCGTCGTATGTCACCCGTATTGGATACTCGCACGAAACTCTCAGCCCCGCCTTTGCAAGTTCATGCGCCAACGCCTTTTGATAGACGGATTCAAGGAAGCCTGGGCCAAGCGCCCGATGCACGGCCATCGCGCATCCAATAATTTTCTGGGTCAGAGCCTCGTCCTCCATCGCATTCCTCCTTTGCCGCAGTGTCGCCCAAACAGGCGGGCATCTGAAATCGAATCGCTTTAACAGGATGGCCTCGCCTCCTCACATCCTGTAACTCTTGTTAATCCTGTTAAAAAAAACCGCCTCCATCGCGCTTCTCCTTTGCCGCAGTGTCGCC
>JANYBJ010000225.1 GCA_025360845.1 bacterium | reverse complement strand
CGCGCGCGCCGCTCTGCTGTTCTTCAACTCCCGCACCAAAGACGGCCACCTGGGCGACTTCGCCAACGCCTGCCGCGAGGACAGAGCTTACGGCTTGCGCCTGCTCACCGCGCGAAACCCGTTCAAATAGAAACGCCCCGGGATACCCGTGTTAGTGCCTTACAAACCAACAACAGCCATAAAAAACAAGGTGTTTTACCACGAAGACACGAAGTGTACGAAGAAACACAAAGCCAGAGGGAGGGAGAAGGCTGTCAGGTGTTTAGGCTGTTAGGCTGTTAGGCTGTTCAACTCCTAAATTCTCCCTAACTCCTCACAGGTGGTTAGGTGTCTTTGTGGTGGAAATTCCGGGTTGCGGGCAGAGCCCGCGTTAGGCCATTCGGAAGGATCGAAAGTGAGTTCCGAATCAACGACGGTATACAGGCGGAGCCCGCAGTCATCAAGTACATTCTGAATCTTTGTCGGCTGCCGTGAGGGAGCGACTGTGCGGAAAGTGTACACAAAATACGCTGAGGTTTACATGACCCGGTCCGCGTAAGTTGCTAAACTGTGTCCATCGTACGGTTCAATAAATTTGGGAGGGTGATATGCGGTCTCAGGTTGATCGTCGTTCGTTCTTGAAATTCACAGGGGCTGCCGGGGTCTTCACGATTCTGCCTCGGCGCCTGATCGCCGGCAGCGGTGAGACGCCGCCGAGTGAGACGGTCTGTTTCGCGGCGGTCGGCGTGGGTGGGCAGGGGCGCGGCGATCTCCAGGGGCTCGGCGCCTTGGGCAAGGTCGTGGCGATTGCCGACGTGGATCCGCGCAGTATTGCCGAAACGAAGAAATTTCTGCCGGACGTGCAGGCGTTTGAGGACTATCGTCAGATGTACGACAAGCTCGGCAAGTCCTTCGATGCCGTGTTGGTGGCGACGCCCGACCACTGGCATGCGCTGCCCACGGTCGATGCCATGCGGCTCGGCAAGCACGTCTACACGGAGAAGCCCATCGCCCGCACGGTCTGGGAGATCCGCAAGCTGATGGAGGCGGCGCGGAAGTACAATGTCGTCACACAGATGGGCAACCAGGGGCACTCCTTCGCCAGCCACCAGACCTTCAAGTCATGGGTGAGGAAAGGCCTGCTCGGCGAAATCCGCGAGGTCCACACGTGGACGACCATGCGCCTGCTGGATTCCAAGAGCAAGATTCCGGAGCTGACGAACAACGAGAAAGTGCCTGACGGCCTCAACTGGGACCGCTGGGTCGGCCCGTCGGAGTTCCATTCCTATTCACCGCATTTCACGCCCAACCGCTGGCGCGCCTGGACGCCTTACGGTACCGGCACTCCCGGCGACTGGGGCTGCCACCTGCTGGATCCCATTTACGACGCGCTGAACCTGCGCAGCCCGAACCGCATTACGGCGGAAGTGACGCCGGACTGGGATGCCAAACGTGACGCGTTGGCCTTCCCGAACTCGTCGCGCATCCGTTACGAATACGATCTGTCGAACGGTAAGACGGTGACGATCCTGTGGCACGACGGCGAGTTCTGCAACGAGGTGCCGCGTCCGGCCTGCCTCGAGGAGGGGCGTGAGGTGGGCAACAAGATTATTCCTGGACAGTGGAACGCGGGTGCGGTCGTGTACGGCAGCAAGAACGTCCTGAAATACGGCTCGCACGGCGCGGACTCCTGCCGCGTCATTCCCGAGACGGCGATGAGGGAAATGATCCGCGACATCAAGGAAGAGGAAAAGAGCAAGCCCGGTTTCTGGATGACCAACATCGGCAGCCATTTCGAGGACTTCGTGACGGCCATCAAAATCGGCCGCAAGTCCGGCAACCCGTTCGAGACCGCCGGCTATGTCGCCGAAAATGCCGCGCTCGGAGCGATCGCTGTCCGTAATCCCGGCGTGAAGCTGGAATGGGACTGCGAAGCGTTGCGCTTCAAGAACTGCGACGCGGCGAACGCCATGGTGACGCCCGAATACCGCAAGGGATACGAGCTGAAGGTATAGCCCTTCGGCAGCTCTTCGCGCAAACATGCCCCGACAGATCGGCGTTAAGATGTGGAGGTCGGGAAGGGTAATCTGGTACAGTGGCGGCAGGTGACAAAACCATGGCGATCGAGCTGACTTTTTTAGGAACGGGAACCTCGGTGGGGGTGCCCATGATCGGCTGCCACTGTGCGGTGTGTTCCTCCAAAGATCCGCGCAACACGCGCCGCCGGACCAGTGTGTACGTGCGCGCCGGGCAGACGGCGTTTGTGATCGACACTCCGCCGGATTTCCGTCAGCAGATGCTGGATGCGGGGATCGAGCGGGTGGAGGCTGTGGTTTTCACCCATGCGCATGCGGATCACATCTTCGGGTTCGACGACATCCGGCGTTTCAACACGCTGCTTCAGCGCGTGATACCCGCATACGCCGATGCGGAGACGATGGGCGACATCCGGCGCGTGTTCCATTATGTGGGAAACGAGTCGGAGCCGAAAGGCCTCTACCGTCCGCTGGTGGAGTTCCATGTGATTGACGGGCCGTTCACGGTGGGGGACGTGCGGCTGACGCCGCTCGATGTGGAGCACGGACGCAAGATGACGGGCTACCTGATGGAGCACGGCGGCGTCAAGATCGGTTACGTGCCGGACTGTACCGTGATGCCCGCCGCGACGGTGGCGGCGCTGCGCGGCGTGGACGTGATGATCCTCGACGCGCTGCGGTACCGTCCGCACCCGTCGCACATCTGCGTGGAGGAGAGCCTGGCGCTGCTGGCCGAGATCGGCGCGAAGGGTTCATATCTGATTCATCTGTGTCACGATGTGGACCATGCGGAACTCGAGGCGAAACTCCCGCCGTCTGTGCATGTGAGTTATGACGGGCTGACGCTGCGGCTGGCATGACAGCGGGGATGGTTTTTGATACAGTGGGGATCGCGGAACCTCAACGGATAGGAAGACGGTATGATTTTTGAGATGAGAAAAAGTGTGGCGGCGCTCGTGTGCGCGGGGCTCTTTGCCGGGGTGGCTGCGGCCCAGCAAGTGGAGCTGACTCTGACGCTGGCCTATAACGTGTTTGTCGTGGGAGAGCCGGTACTGGTGCAGTTTGAGGCGCTCAACACGATGCGTGACCTGCTCGACTTCGGCGGCAAGGATTCCAAGGACGCGCTGATCGTGGAGATCACGAGGGGTGGGCAGTACGAGGAGGTTACGCCGTTCAACGACGAACCGATGGCCGGCGCGTTTCAGTTGAAGCCCGGACAGCGGTTCCAGCAGAAGGTGGAGTTGGACAAATGGTTTCCGGTGGTCGAAGAGGGAAAGTATATCGTGCGGTTTGTGGTTGTGCATGACGGCATGCGGTACGAGTCGGTCAAGAAAAGTTTCGACGTGGTGCCGGGCATGCCGCTCAAAGAAGGCGTGCAGATGTTTGTGAAGCGGCAGACCCAGAAACGTCTGTTCAAGCTGGTCTTCTGGAGTCGCAATCAGACGGACCGCGTGTTTCTGCGGATCGAGGATGACCCGAGCGGCAAGGTGTGGGACTCGTTGGATCTGGGCACGCTGTTGCGGTCGTCGGAGCCTAAGATCGACATCTCGCCGGAGGGCGAGGTGACGGTCTTGCACCATGCCACGCAGGATGCGTATATCCGCACGGTGCTGTGGTCGCTGCCCGACAGTGTCGAGGTGGTGGAGCGCAACAACTTGCTTGACCCCGAGATCTCGGCCTCGCAGCGGGTGAAGTCGCTCTACGGCGAAATGGCGGATGACGGGGCGGACAACAAGAAAAAAGCGTGGTGGAAGTTCTGGTAAACACGTGTGGAACACGGTGAGGATGGGTCACATGCGACGGTTTTTCGGGGGCGTAAAAAAATGGGTATGGGTGGCCGGGACGGCGGCTTTGGCAGGCGGCTGTGCGACGCACCGTCCGGTTGCCGAGGCGCGGCCGGCGAAGGTGACGGCGGTGGCGGGCGTTGCGGCGCCTGTGCCGGGAAGGGACGAGGCGGCTTTCGACGATATCGCCGCGCTGACCGAGGCGATGCTTTTGGTGCGGCGCTATTATGTGGAGGAGAAGCCGTTCAAGGACGTGGTGTACGGCGCGATCAACGGCATGCTGACCGAGTTGGATCCCAACAGTTCCTTCTTGCCGCCGCAGCCGCTGGCCAACCTGGAAGAGGAGACGCGCGGCAGTTTCGGCGGCATCGGTGTGAATGTCGGGGTGGAGCGCGACGGGGTCAAGGTGATCGCGCCGATCGAGGATTCGCCGGCGTTCAAGGCAGGCATTCATGCGGGCGACACCATCACGGCGGTCGACGGGAAAAAGATGGAAGGCGCGTCGATGGACGAGGCGGTCAAGGCCATGCGCGGCGAAAAGGGTTCGTCGGTCAAGGTGACGGTCGAGCGGCAGAACGGCGAGAAGGTGGAGGTGGCCCTGGTCCGCGACGATATCAAGATGACGAGTGTGAAAGGCGTGCGCGAGCTGGGGGACGGCATCGGGTACGTGAGGATCACCCAGTTCAACGAGCCGTCCGCGGAGGATTTCGCCCAGGCCTTGGCGGGGTTGGACAAGGCGAAGATCACCGAGCTGATTATTGACCTTCGCGACAATCCGGGAGGCTTGCTGGAGTCGGCGGTGGGTGTCGCCGAGCAGATGTTGCCCAAGGGGCAGGAGATCGTGACGGTGCGCGGCCGCGACGGCCAGAAGCCGCAGCAGCGGTTCGAGTCCGGGCCTTGTGGGCGGAGGTTCGTTGACCTGCCGATCGCGGTTCTGGTGAACGGGGGCAGCGCGAGCGCGTCTGAGATTGTGGCCGGCGCGCTGAAGGCGCATAAGCGCGCGGTGCTTGTGGGGGAAAAGACCTATGGCAAGGCGTCGGTGCAGAACGTGATCAAGCTGGCGTTGCGGCCGGATTGCGCGATACGGTTGACGACGGGCTTTTACTACACGCCGGACGGCAAGATGATACATGGCGTCGGGATTGTTCCGGACGTGCAGGTGGCGATGTCCAAGGCCGAGTGGCGGCAGGCGCAGATGCGGCGGATGTACGACGAGATGCCTGGCGCGACGACGGGCGGCATGCAGAAACTGGTTCCGGATGCGAAAGACGAGCAGTTGGAGCGTGCCAAAGAGGTGCTCAAGAGCGCCCGCATTTTGCACAAGGGCTGAAGGCGAATGACTGTTTTAGGCATCGAGACCTCCTGTGATGAGTCTGCGGCGGCCGTGGTCGGGAACGGCCGCAACGTGCTGTCGAGCGTGGTGTTCAGCCAGGTGCCGTTGCACCGGCCCTACGGCGGGGTGGTCCCTGAGATCGCGTCGCGCAGTCATGTGGAGAAAATCTCCGGAGTCATCCGCGAGGCCCTGTGCGGCGCGTTCGGGGCTGCGGGTGAGACGGAAGTCAGTCCGGGCTGGTGGGAGCGGATCGACGCCGTGGCGGTGACCTACGGGCCGGGGTTGGCGAGTTCGCTGAGCGTCGGGCTCTCGGCTGCCAAGGGGTTGGCGTTGCGGTTGGGCAAGCCGTTGATCGGCATCAATCATATCGAGGCGCATATCCACTCTGTTTTTCTGAGTCCTGGAGCGCCGGACCCGCTTGAGGCCGGCCCTGTTCTGGCGCTGGTGGTTTCGGGAGGGCACTCCTGCTGGATCGACCTTCCTGAGCCGGGCCGTTACACGATCATCGGGCAGACGCTGGACGATGCGGCGGGGGAGGCGTTCGATAAGGCCGCCAAGCTGTTGGGCCTCGGGTATCCGGGCGGACCCGCGATCGACCGCGTGGCGCGTCAGGCGGCGCGGCGCGACGCGGTCACGTTCCCGAAAGGGCGCCCCAAGCCGGGCAATCCCGCGTTGGGCAAGCTGCGGGCGGAGCTGTGCGTGAGTTTCAGCGGTCTGAAGACGGCGCTGATGTATCACCTGCGCGGGCAGCCGCCCCAGAGCGATGTGCAGGTCGCCGAAATCGCGGCGGCGTATCAGGAGGCGATCGTGGACGCGTTGGCCGAACGGTGCGAGCGTGCGTTGCAGGCCGGCCGTTACCGTGCGCTGGCGGTGGGCGGGGGCGTGTCGCTGAACCGGCGGCTGCGCGAGCGCCTGGAACAGGTGTCGGCGCGTGCGGGTGTGCGGCTGCTGCTGGCCGAGCCGCGGTTCTGCGGCGACAACGCGGCCATGATCGCCGGGCTTGCCGGCGCTGGCGGCGGCGTGCGGGGAGAGGCCGCGATGCGGCTGGACGTGTCCCCCGCGTTGGAGGCCGGCGCATGGTAAAACGGCGCGCCATGTTATGGGCGATGGCCCTGATCGTTTGTGCGACGGGGCTTTTCGGCGCGTCTAACACGGTGGTGGTCGCCAGTTGGAATGTGGAGAATCTCTTTGACACGGAGGATGACCCGGCTAACGAAGGGGACGACGGCTATACGCCACGGGGGTGGAGCCGCTGGACACCCGAGCGGTACGCGCTCAAACTCGAACACCTCTCCGACATCATTTACGCGATGCGGCCCGACGTGCTGTGTCTGGTCGAGATCGAGAACCGGCGTGTGCTCGAAGATCTGGTCAGAACCCTGGGCACGCGGCATCATTATGACTTGCCGGCGATCATGCACCGGGAGGGTGGCGATGCGCGTGGCATCGATGTGGCGATGATCGCGGTTTGCGCGCCGGTGGCGACGAATTGGATGTGTACGGTTTTCGGACAGCGTGATGTGCTGGCGTGCGACTTCGTGTTCGAGGGAGGGCCGTTGACCGTCCTGGTGAATCACTGGAAATCGCAGTTGGGCAAGAAGGAGGAGAGCGACGCGATTCGCCGGACCGAGGCGCGCGTGGTGCGGGCGTTCCTCGACAAACGGCTGAAGGCCGACCCGGACGCGGCCATTCTGGTCGCAGGGGATTTCAATGACGGCCCGCGTTCGGCGGTGCTGACGGAAGAGGCGGGGTTTGTCACGGATGAGCGCCGTGTGCGGGGGGGTGACCGCGACGGGCGCTTGCTGTTCAATCTTGCCGGGCGCTTGTCTGCCGAGGTGCGGGGCACCTACTACTATTCACCTGCCAGGCAGTGGAACATGATGGACAGCATGAGTGTCACACGCGGTATGCTGGAGGGTGTCGTCCACCCGGCTCCGTGGCAGGTCAGGGGCGGTTCTTACAGTGTGTTCAAGCGTCCGGAACAGTGCTCGGGTTCCGGTGCGCCGCTGCCGTTCCGGCGCGTGCGGAACAAAGAGGTCGGCGATATCTACCTGACCGGCTATTCGGATCATTTTCCGGTACGTGTGGAGTTGGAGCCGTCTCGTCCCGCCGCTGTTTCGGCGGCGATTTTTTGAGGCGGTTCGGGGCTTGCAGGGCGAGTAAAAAGTCGGTACACTTCCGTCACATTATAAGGTGTGTTCATTCGTGACCTGCTGGTAGGTGCGGATCCGCCTTTCATGCCAGATTGGGTGCAGAGATGATAACAGGTATTAAAGAAGTCACTTCCCACAAGCGTAAGATTGACTGGCTCGTGTCGATCGGTCTGGGCATGCTGGCGTCGCTGGTCTATGGACTGACGGTGTCCAAAGGCGTCTACCCGGGCGAGTCCGCGCGGCTGATGGCGGTGTTCAGCGGCATCGAGCCGATCGACCTCCCCATCTATCCCGTCTGGGGGCTGATCGTCTCTTGGCTGAGCGGGCTTTCGTTTTTATCTCTGCCGCTCCGGCTCAACCTGTTCAGCGCGGCCTGTACGGTCGTTTCGGTTATGCTGATGTATCGGCTCGTGAGTTTCCTGATTCATGACATCATTTACGAGGAGTACTCGATTGAATATGCGCCGCGCGTGTCGGTTTGGGCGGGAGCGGTGTCGGCCTTGGCTTTTCTGTTTGCGGTGCCTGTGTGGCAGGCCGCGACCCGGCTGCAGTACCAGAGTTTTGACCTGATGCTCGTGATGGTTGCGGCGCACCTGCTGCTGCTCTACGCGGAGCGCCGCTGGCGGATCTTTCTCGTGCTGTTTGCCTTGCTGTGCGGCGTGGGGGTCGTCGAGGCGGCGAGTTTCATTCCCTTGGCGCCGGTGTTGCTCACGCTGTTGATCTATGTGCTGTGGAAGCGCGGCGACCTGAGTCTGCCGCGCGTCACGTGGATGGGTGCGCTTGTTGTCGTGGGGATGAGCCTGCACTACGTTTTTGCCAAACGCTTTTTCGACTCTCACGATGCCGATCTGCTCGGTTACAAGAGCGTGATGGACGTGCTGGTCGCGGTTTGGAAAAGCCAGCTCCAGCAGCTGAGTTCGGGCTTGCCGCGGGTCGGCTGGCTGATCCTGTTGCTCATGAGCGTGGTGCCGTGGGTGGCGGGCGGGCTGGCCTCATTCCGCGCGCTGAACAACGAGCGGTCCTGGAGCCAGTACATTCTGCATTTCACGCTGAGCGGTCTCGTTGTGTTGGGCCTGACCAACGTTGCGATCTCGCCGTGGGAGATTCTGAAGCCTCTCGGGCGTCTGCCGGTCTACTCGTATGCGATGTTGGCGATGACGGCGGGGTATCTGGTGGCCTATTGGTACCTGTTGCTGAAAGTGGCGCGTCCGCGGCGCGGTCACGAGGCCTCGGCGCTGACCAAGAAGACCGGAGACTGGCTGGGGCTGATTCTCACGTATCCGCTGGCGGCGATCGTGCTGCTGGCGGCGATCATCAACGCGTTCGAGTGCGGCGGCACGCGCGGGGCGTTTGCGGACCGGTGCGCGAATGAGATCCTGAACCGGTTGGGAAGCCGCACGTGGTTTGTGACCGACGGCACGTTGGACCCGCATTTGCAGCTCATGGCCAAGCAGCGCGGCATCGAGTTGAATCTGCTCTGCCTTCAGAAAGACATGAGCCCGTTTTATCTGAAGTCGATGGCGCGTCTGATCGAGGAGAAAAACCTGTTTGACCGGGCGGACATGCAGCGCATGAAAGGTTCGCTGGACCTTGGCATCCTGCCTTTCATCCAGGACTGGTTCGCCATGGACAAGGAGATCGAAAAGAAAGTGGCCGTGTTCGGCGTGCCCGATTTCTGGTACACGGCCGGCATTACGCCGGTGCCCGAGTATTTCTTCTTTTCGGGGTGCCGTGACATCAAAGTGTTCAAAGGCAAGCCGCTCCTCGCGGATTATCAGGCGTTCTGGGCTGACATGGAAAAGGTTTTGCCTCCCAACAAGAATGCGAGCGACGATCCGACGATCCGCTTGCAGGCCGACCTGAGGCGGCACCTCGGGTTTGTGGCCAACAATCTCGGCGTCTTGCTGGAGGATCTAGAGAACGACCCTGACGCGTTCACGGTCTACACCTACGTACACAGCAAGTTGGACCCGGACAACATCTCCGCTCTGTTCAACCGCTTCGAAATGGCGCGGCGCGGCGTGGCCGCGGCCAGCGCGAACAAGGAGGTGATCGAGCGGGAACTCAAAGATTTCATCGGCAACCTCAAGCAGAAGTACCCGCTGTGGTCTCTCTCTCGTTACTACGGCTATGTGCGTTCGCCTGAACTTTTTGCGCGGCTCGGGTGGGGCTGGGCCTTGTCGGGGCAGACCGGCGCGGCCCTGGCCGGAGTGACCCGCGCCATCAACCTGTTGCCGTCGGACCAGCGGTCGGGCGCGATGGCGGCGATGGCGGCGATTTATGCCCTTTCGGACGACCGGAGCAAGACGGAAGCGGTTTACCAGGACATCATCAAGAGCGATCCGAACAGCCGCACGGCCATGTTGGGCATGGCGCGTCTGGCTGTGCAGGAAGGCGCCCTGGAGAAGGCCAAGTCGTGGTTGGAGAAAGCGGCCAAATCGGATGACAAGCGCGGCGCGCTGGGTGTCGAGTGGGCCGTCATTCACCTGATGAACAATGACGTGGGCCGCGCGCGGCTGGCGCTGCAGGAGGCGACCGATCTGCAGCCGAAAAACCTGCAGGCGTGGGCCATGCTGGCGATGGTGCAGTTGCAGCAGAACGAGACGGATGATATCGAGAAGGTGATCCTGCCGAAGATGGAGAACATTGCGGGAACGGTGGACGACTACTTCATTCAGATCACCCGTGCGCAAGTGGCGATGAAGAAGGGCAAGAACCACCAGCGCGCGGCACGTGAAGGGTTCATCCGGGCGTCGATGCTGCGGCCCGACATTCCGGGGGTGAAGGACATGATCCTGCAACTGGACATCGCCATGAACGATCAGGAGGCCGCCGAGTTGCATGCGCGTCAGGTGTTGCGCTCAAACCGGAAACACGCGTTGGCGAACTACGTGATGGGGTCGCTGCGCCTGCAGGAGGGTTCCTACGGCGAGGCGGAGGATTTCTTGCGCCGCAGTGTTGACACGAGCCCGAGTTCGGCGGCGCTGAACGATCTCGCCGAGGTGTTGCGCCGCATACGCAAGTATGACGAGGCCGAGCAGTTCGCGCGGCAGGCGATTAAGCTGAATCCGGATTTGTATGTCGCGTGGGAGACTCTGGCCTCGGTGCTGGTCGATGCGAACAAGAATTTGGATGAGGCTGAAAAGGCGGTGCGGAAGGCCATGGAGCTGTATGCGGACGATCTCCGTATCCGCATTACGCTGGCGCGTGTTCTGCTTAAAAAAGGCGAGATCGAGCGCGCGCGTGAGACGATCCGGATCGTCAAGAGCCGTCAGAACGAGCTTTCTAAATTTGATCAGGCCGAGTTGGCGCGTCTGTCGGATGAGGCGTCTGTCAAGCGCTAAGGGGTGCGGACACGGCCGGTATAGCAGGAGCAGATGCCCAAGGTGTAGGTTGCGACGCGGCAACCGGTAAAGCCGGCGTCGCCCAGCAGGGCGAGCATGGCCTCGCCCTGCGGCACCTGTTCGATCGAGGCGGGCAGGTAGCGGTATTCACTCGCGAGTCCGGTAAGCAAACGACCGACAAACGGTATGTAGCGCCGCAGATAGAAGTGGTGGATCTGCCGCATCGGGAAGGCGCGTGGTTCGGAGAGTTCGAGAATCACCAACTGGCCTCCGGGTTTCAACACGCGGCGGATCTCGGCTAGGCCAGCGGCTAGATTTTCAAAATTCCGCACGCCGAACGCGGCGGTCGCCGCGTCGAAAGTCGCGTTGGGGAAGTCGAGTTTAAGGCTGTCTCCGGTCTTCAGTGTGATGCGGCCGTTCAAGCCCGCCCGGGTCACTTTTTTCCGTCCGGCCTCCAACATGCCTTCTGAGAGATCGACCCCGGTGATTCGGGTCTGCGGCAGGAGGCGGGCCGTCTGGATGGCGAAGTCGGCCGTGCCCGTGGCGACATCGATAATGTGGCCGGGCTGTAAGCCTTGAAGGCACCGTAACGCGCGGCGGCGCCAGCCGAGGTCGAGACCCAGCGACAGGATGCGGTTCAGCCGGTCGTAGCGGCAAGCGAGAGCATCGAACGCCCGAGTGATCTGTAAACGCTTGCTCTCCTCTGTGGAGTAGGGGGTGACCGACTCAACTTTCATTGCCGTACCTCGCCGGTGAGTGTTTTTCCATTCGTGTCAGCAGCGAGAAGCGCGTCGGCGGTGAGCGCGGAGAGCCCGCACGCTTCGACCAGATGCGACCGCAGGTGGCGCGTCATGCTCGGGAATCCGATCGCGAAGAGCTTGCCCTCTTGCGCGTGGATGCGTGCGGCGAGCGTTTGATACGTGCTGTAATAGTCGCCTTTGCAGGCGTCGTGGAGCGCCTGGACGGCATTCGGGAAGCGCCTGCGGTTGTGTACAAGTTCCCAGCACCGTGCGAAGCGTTGGAGACGCGTGAGCGCGGAGAAGTCCATGGCATCGGAACGGAGTAGCTCATACGGCGGCTCGGCGTTGAAGACGAGGCCGAAAGCGGCCGCATCGCATGCGAGGCGCGTGCCGGGCAGCCCCTTGAGCAGGTTCACCTGCACCTCGGGCGGATGGCAGGTGCCGACGAGCGTGTTAAAGCCGCGTGCGAAAGAAGCCTCATCTTCTCCAGGCAGCCCGAAGATCAGGTCGGCATGAACTGCCGCGCCTGTGCCCTGCGTGAGGAAACGCAAGTTGGCGAGGGTTTTCTCCGTGTCCGCGCTCCGTCCGACGGTCTCAGACACGCGCGGGTTCAGGGTCTGGACGCCGGCTTCCAGATGCAGCGCGTTCTTCGGGAAGGAGGCGATGCGCGAGGCGACACCCGCGTGCAGCCGGTCGGGGTTGATCTCGAAATGCAGGCTCATGTCCGGCGTGGCGCGTTCGAGAAAGAAGTCGAGCAGTGCCGCCGCGTGTGCTGCGGGCGCGTTGAAACTGCGGTCGAGAAACTTGAAACGCCGCAGGCCGCGTTGCCAGAGCGTGTCTAAGGCGGGCAGCAGCCGGTCAAGGGGAATCAGCCGCAGCCCGGTGTTGGCGGAGGTGCAGTAGGCGCAGGTGTAGGGACAGCCGCGGCTGGACTCCACGTAGATCGTGCGTTGGGCGAGATCCGCGTCGGTATAAAGGTGGTAAGGCAAGGCGAGCGTGGCGGGGTCTTCGGGGCGTGGGGTCAGAATCACGGTGGCAGGCCTCTGTGCCTGCCCTTGCTGTTCGCAGAGGGTGCGGAAAGCGGTTTCGCCTTCTCCGACGATGACCGCGTCGAAAAGGGCTGCGGCTGCGAAATCGGCCGTGAGTTCCGGGCCGCCTGCGACGAGCCGAAGGTGCGGCGCGACGGCGCGCAGGATATGTGCGACGGCTTCGATGAGACGCACGTTCCAGAGATAGATTGAGAAGCCGACGATACGTGGATGGGCCTCAACGATCTGGGAGGCGAGCTGCAGCGGTGTGATCTCGAGATCGGTTTCGACGATCTTCGCGCGGTCGGCGAGGCTCCCGAGATTCGCCAGGAGAGAACGCGCGGCGTAGGCGCAATGACTGTAACGCGCGTTAACCGCAACCAGCAGAATTTCGGGTGTGGCAGGCGTCACTTACAGTTCTCGATATCCCAGCGCGTGGTGTAGGTTTTGATCAAGTCGACCACAGGCTTGGGGTCATCCAGACCGTGCGGGTGGTGCCCGACGGTCGGCTTGTGGAAGACGCTGATCGTGCCGCCGAGGGCCTTGTAGCGCTGCTCGATGAGCGCCGTGTTCTCTTCCACGGGGACCACATCGTCGACGTCGCCCACGACGTGGATGAGCGGGATTCCCGCTTTGGCGAGCGGCTCCAGCAGGTCGACGGGATTCTCTTTAAAGGCCAGCGCTTCGGCATCATCTTTGAACGCGTAGCACTTCAGCAGTTCGACCCAATCGCCCTTGCTGCCCGGGCCCTTACCCTTGCCGCCGGGCCAACTCTTGAAGTCGCAGACCGGCGCGTCGCCGTAGAGGCAGACCACCTTGTCGGGATTGCGTACGGCGAAACGGTAGGCGTAGAGGCCGCCGCGGCTCACGCCGATGAGCGTGCCTTTGGGGTTCAGGCCTTTGGCCACCAGATGGCGGCAGAATGCGTCGAGGTGGGCCTGCGCCGTGGGACACCCGAAGGTGTTGCCCACGCTCATGTGAACATAAAAATAGCCGTCCTCGACAAGTTTGGCCGCGCCGGTGCGGGTGTCGAAGGCCTCGGGGAATTCGAGGCACCAGACCCAAGGATTGCCGGGCCGCGGGGTTTTCGGAGTCGCCACCCAGCAGGGACAGCCGTCGACGGTGAAGCGGTCACGAGTGAACCCTTGCCACGTGTCTGTTTGGGTCGGCTGCCAATCGATCTTTTTGTTGAACGCGCGATCGGTGAAGGCGAGATAGCACTCCCAGTCATACTTGGTGACCGCGTGCTCGCCGGGTCGGCGGTGGTAGCCGAGGTGTGTGGAAGAAACGGGCGACATCTCGGCAGGCCACTCGGTGGCGGGCAGGCCGGGAAGTCCGAGGAAGGCATAGACCGGCTCGGCGGCCTTCATGCTCAAGAACTCGCCGTAAGGATCGAACCACTGGCCGGGGAAACTCGACACATAGAGGGGACGTGGCGCACAGGCTGCGAGCAGCATGTGCTGGTCGAAGGGCAGGGCCGCCTCGTTATCGCTGTACTTGCGGAAGTTGCCGCAGAACCAGTGGGGGAAGTTCTTGTTTTCGAGCGCCACGTTCTCGCCGTAGTCGCGCTTGGCGAGAGGCGTGCCGCCGCCACCGGTCTGGACGGGGATGACCACGGCGAAACGGTCGTCTTTGGCACCGGCCAGCAGGGCGGTTTTGCCGAGGCGCGAGAGTCCGATCACCGCGACTTTGCGGGCGTCGATGGCGGGCTCTTTTTCAAGCATGTCCATGCCGCGCATCAGGCCCCACGCCCACGCCGCGAGGGAGGTGGTGTAGTTCCCGGGGATCGGTTTCGGCGGCGGAAAGAGCACATGCACGCCGTTGGTGTAGCCGTCGTCGAAGTCAGGGTCGATGTCGCCGTAACAGGCGGTGACCAGCGCATAACCGCGAGTGATGAGGTATTCGGCCTGCCAGTTGGCCGCGTCGCGTCCGCGGCCTTGATCAGAGGCCCGGTTGTTGGCGATCGCCAGTTGCGGGTCGTCGCGCAGCCAGGCGTCGGTGACGCGCAGGGCGGGATCGCTGTGGACCGCGTGGTTGCCATAGAAATTGAGCCCGACGAACGCGGGTGCGGGGTTCGTCGCGCCTTTGGGGAGATAGAGGAGCCAGTCGATTTTCGGCCCGGTGTTGTCGCCGGCGAACCACATGCGTAGCTGCTTCCGTGTGGCGCGTCCGTCGAAGGCGTCGCCGCTCTCCAGCAGTTCGGTGCGCACGAGCGCGGGTTTGGGCGGGATCACGCCGTACATCTGATCTTCGAAGAGAGCGATGATTTCAGCGCGCCGCCGCGGCCACTGGTCACGCGAGGTGAGTTTGGCGCCGTCCTTAAAAGCGAGCGGGTCCGGGAGGGTGTAGGGTGCGACTTTCGACTCGTCGTAATTAGGAGGACGAGCAGATGCCGCGAGCGAGAGGCCGCAGAACGAGAGCAAGAAGGTGATTAACTTCATCCCTTGATTATCGCATTTTCCGCTCGTCTGTCAACGTATCCGATGCGCCGACAAATAAGACGAATATTTTTTGTATCAAACGCTTGACCCCATGATGTAGATACCGTAAATTCAAGATGGCGAAAATGATGGTTGTACCGTTCGGCTACTGGTTTTGATGTTTTTGGGACCTTTTCATGCCCATCTCGCCATATTTTGCCGGACGTGCGTGAAGAGGCTCCCCGGACGTCTTCGTGTCCGATAACAGCACAATGGAGGAACGTGAAATGAACACACCGATCAATCAGCTTCTCATGCAGAAGGGCCGCGACATCATCACGATTTCGCCCCAGACGACGGTCTTCGAGGCCATTCAGTTGATGGACTTGAAAAACATCGGATCTCTCCTCGTGCTGAATGCTCACGGCAAGATCGCGGGGATCTTCGCCGAGCGCGACTGCTTCCGCAAGGTGGTTCTGGCCGGCAAGTCGCCGAACGATGTTCAGGTGCGTTCCGTCATGACCAAGAAAGTGATTTACGCCTCGCCGGAGGACACCGTGGATGAGTGTATGGCGCTGATGACGCAGAAGCGTATCCGCCATTTGCCGGTTCTCGACGGAAACGAGAAAATCATCGGCATCATTTCGATCGGGGATTTGGTCAAGTTTGTGGCCTCCGAACAGGACGCCATGATCCGCAACCTCGAGAAGTACATCGAGGGATCTCTGTAACAGCCACGCCTGGAATGGCAGGCCGGCCTGACACGGCATCGCGATCAGGACGGGTGGCTTTTTGTAACCGCTTCCGGAAGACTCCGGATGCCATTTGGAGACCTGAATGACTTCTCTTTCTGTGACTGCCGCGCCTTGTAGCTGCGCGTGCTCCTGCGAACCGTCAGAGGCAGAGCTGTTCGCCCGACTCGACGAAGTGATCAACGATTATCATGAGAAACCCGGCGGTCTGATCCCGGCACTGCAGACGGCTCAGTCGATTTTCGGCTATCTTCCTGAAACGGTGATCCGCCGCATTGCCGATGGTTTCGGCAAGACCGTGAGCGAGGTGGCCGGAGTCGTGACTTTCTACTCCTTCTTCACCCTGCATCCTCGCGGAAAAAATCTTGTGCGCGTCTGTCTCGGCACGGCCTGTTACGTGCGCGGCGGCAAGGAGGTGCTGGACGCCTTTAGAAAGAAACTCGAGATCGATGTGGGCGAGACCACGCCTGACCGCCAGTTCTCACTGGAGGTGGGAAGGTGCTTCGGCGCGTGCGGCATGGCCCCCGTGGTGATGGTCAACGAGACCGTCTACCAGCGTGTCAAACCGGCCCGTGTCGGTGAGATGGTCAACCAGATTATGGCCGGCGCCGCTGTGGCCGGAGAGAAGGAGCACGCATGAGCAAGCCTGTTTTGCCCAAGATTTGTTGCCTGGCCGATCTGGCCGTGCTGCGTGAGCGGTTGCGTGCGGAACAGCCCTCTGCCAAGGGTGACGGCGTGCGCCAGATCCTCGTCTGTTTCGGCGGCAGTTGCCTCGCGTCCGGCGCGAAAGAGGTTCGCAACGCGCTCCGCGAGGAGCTTGAGAAGGCGGGCCTCGGCGATCAGGTCGCGCTGGTCGAGACCGGCTGCATGGGGCCGTGCGTCATCGGGCCGGTGGTGCTGGTGGGCGAGGACCGGACCTTCTATCAGGGCGTCAAGCCGGAGGATGCGTCGGAGATCGTCTCTTCGCACATCGGCGGAGGCAAGCGCGTCGAACGGTTGCTGGTCATGGATTCGACGGGCAAGACCCCTGCGCCGTGCCGCCAGGACATTGACTTCTTTAAGCGGCAGACTCAGATCGTGCTCCGCAACTGCGGCTGGATCGACCCCGAACGGATCGGCGATGCGATCGCTCGGGACGGGTACGCCGCGTTGGCCAAGGTGCTGACGGAAATGAAGCCGGCTGCCGTGGTCGAGGAGATGAAGACGTCCGGGCTGCGCGGGCGCGGCGGAGCGGGCTTCCCGACTTGGCTCAAGTGGAATTTGGCGTCACAGTCGTCAGATACGGTGCGCTATGTGCTCTGCAATGCCGACGAGGGCGATCCCGGCGCGTACATGGACCGCAGCGTGCTCGAGGGCGATCCGCACAGTGTGGTCGAAGGTATGGCCATCGCCGCGTTCGCCGTGGGCGCGCAGCAGGGCTATGTCTATGTGCGGGCCGAGTATCCCTTGGCCGTGGAGCGGCTCTCGACCGCCATCGCCCAGGCGCGGGCGTGCGGGCTCTTGGGCACGAAGATCCTGGGCACCCCGTTCTCCTTCGACCTCGAGATCCGCATGGGCTCGGGCGCGTTCGTGTGCGGCGAGGAGACCGCGCTGATCGCCTCCATCGAGGGCAAGCGCGGCGAGCCGCGTCCCCGTCCTCCTTTCCCCGCGCAGAAGGGGCTGTGGGGGCGTCCGACGGTGCTCAACAATGTCGAGACCTACGCCAATGTGCCGGCCATTCTTTTGAACGGCGGGTCGTGGTACGCCTCCATGGGAACGCCGAAGAGCAAAGGCACCAAGGTGTTCGCGCTGGCGGGCGCGGTGCGTAACACGGGCCTTGTCGAGGTGCCGGTGGGCACGCCGTTGGGCGAGGTGATCTACGACATCGGCGGCGGCATCCGCAACAACCGCCGCTTCAAGGCGGCGCAGATGGGCGGGCCTTCGGGCGGGTGCATTCCGCGCGAGCACCTGAACGTGCCGCTGGATTACGAGCCTCTGGCGGAACTCGGCGCGATCATGGGGTCGGGCGGCCTGATCGTGATGGACGAAGACACCTGCATGGTGGACGTCGCGCGGTTCTTCATCGAATTCGTGCAGGAGGAGTCCTGCGGAAAATGCGCGCCCTGCCGCGTGGGCACGCGCCGGATGCTGGAGATTCTGGAGCGCATTTGCGCGGGCAAGGGCGAGATGGAGGACATCGACCGGCTGGTCGCGCTGGGCCATTTCATCAAGACCGCTTCGCTGTGCGGACTCGGCCAGACCGCACCGAATCCGGTGTTGTCGACGATCCGTCACTTCCGCCACGAGTACGAGGAGCACATCCGCGATCACCATTGCGCGGCGGGCGTCTGCGCCGGTCTGGTGCGCGCGCCTTGCCTGAGCGCCTGCCCGGTGGGGGTGGACGTGCCGGGTTTCGTCTCGTTGGTCGGAGAGAAGCGCTACGCGGAAGCGCTGCGGCTGCACCGCGACAAGAATCCGTTCGCCTCGGTCTGCGCGCGGGTCTGCTTCCACACGTGCGAGGACAAGTGCCGGCGGGCCTCGTTGGACGAGCCGGTGTCGATCCGCGGCGTGAAGCGGTTTATGGTCGATCAGGAGGTGACCATCCAGGTGCCGGTGGTCCACGAGAACGCGGCCAACGCGAAACGCAAGATCGCGATTGTCGGCGCGGGTCCGGCGGGTCTTTCCTGCGCCTATTTCTTGGCCCGCTTGGGGTATCGCCCCGAAGTGTTCGAAGCCGAGCCGCGTCCCGGCGGCATGCTGGTGCAGGCGATTCCCGCCTACCGTCTGCCGCGCGAAGAGCTGGCGCGTGAGGTCCGCATGATCGAGCACCTCGGCGTGACGCTCGAAACCGGCCGCGTGCTGGGCCGCGACTTCACTCTTGCTGACTTGCACGAGAAGGGCTATGAGGCGGTCTTTTTGGCGGTGGGCGCGCCGCTGGGTGTGACGCTCGACGTGCCGGGCGCAGACGCGCAAGGCGTGACCGAGGCCATGCAGTTCTTGCGGCAATACAATATCCGCGGGTCAGTTCCGGTCGGCAAACGCGTGGCCGTGATCGGCGGCGGCAACGCCGCGATCGATGCCGCGCGCACGGCGATCCGGCTGGGTGCGGAGAGCGTGACGGTGCTCTACCGCCGCACGCGGGAGGAGATGCCGGCTTATGCCGAAGAGATCGAGGAGGCGCTGCAGGAGGGCGTCACGTTGCGCACGCTGATCCACCCCGAAGCGTTCGATGTGAAGAACGGAAAAGTGACGGGCGTACGGTGCCGCGCGATGAAGCTGGGCGAGTTCGACCGTTCCGGGCGCCGCCGCCCGGATGCCGCCGCAGACGCGGCATGCGAGGTTGTGCCGGTCGACCAGGTCATTGTCGCCATCGGCCAAGCGCTGGACGTCAAGGCCCTGAGCGGCAAGGTGGAGGTGGAACGCAATGCGCGCGGCTGGGTCAAGGCCGATCCGCGCACCGGCGCCACGTCGGTGCCTTGGCTCTTCGCGGGCGGCGATGCGGTCTCCGGCCCCTCGTCGGTGGCGGACGCCATCGCGGCGGGCGAGCGGTCCGCCGTCGTGATCGACGCGATGCTGTCGGGCGCGGAGCATGCCTTCTGGCGCGGTTACCAGGATTCCGGGACCAGTTTCGATCCGTCGGCCGATCCGGTGATCTATGCGCGTGAGCGCCTGCACACCATTTCTCTCGAGAAGCGGCGGCAGAACTTCACCGAGGTGGAGCAGCCTTGGAACGAAAGTACGGCCGTGCGTCAGGCCAAGCGCTGCCTGCGCTGCGACTATGGCAAACAACCGTGCGATAACGCGCGAACGGAGGCGAAGTCATGATCAACGTCACCATCAACTCTCAGAAGATTCAGGTGCCGGAAGGCTCCTCCATCCTCCAGGCCGCGCGTCAGATAGGGGTTACGATTCCCACGCTCTGCAATCTGGAGAAACGTGAGGCGATCGGCGCGTGCCGCGTCTGCCTCGTGGAAGTCGAAGGCGCGCGTACGCTTCAGGCGGCCTGTTCGACGCCCGTCCACGAGGGCATTATCGTGCGCACGAACAGCACGCTGGCGCGTGCCGCGCGGCGGCAGGTGCTCGAGATGTTGCTGTCGGAGCACGACGGCAACTGTCCGACCTGCGACCGCAGTCTCGATTGCGAGCTGCGGGCCTTGGCCGATGAGATGGGCGTGTCGAGAGTGCCGTTCGAGGGCCTTCGGGCGAAGCGCCACATCGACGACTCGACCCCGGCGCTGGTGCGCGACAACTCCAAGTGCATCAAGTGCCGCCGGTGCGTCACCGTCTGCGGCGAGGTGCAGGGGGTGGGCGCGCTCTTCCCGCAGGGGCGCGGCTTCCAGACCGTGATCGGGCCGGCCTTCATGCGCGACCTCGACGGCGTGGCCTGCGTCCAGTGCGGTCAGTGCGCGGCGATCTGCCCGGTCGGCGCGATTGTCGAGAAGAGCTGTATCCCGGAGGTGTGGAAGGCGATCGAGAACCCGAAGCTGCACGTGATCGTGCAGACCGCGCCGGCCATCCGCGCGGCGTTGGGCGAGGCCTTCGGCTACGAGCCCGGCACGCGCGTGACCGGCAAGATGGCCGCCGCGTTGCGGCGCCTCGGGTTCGACGGGGTCTTCGACACCAACTTCACTGCGGATTTGACGATCTTGGAGGAGGGCACGGAATTGCTCACCCGCCTGAAGACGGCGCTGGTGGACAAGCAGCCCGTGGCGCTGCCGCTGTTCACGAGCTGCTCGCCGGGGTGGATCAACTTCGCGGAATTTTACTTCCCGCAGTTCCTCCCCAACATCTCGACCTGCAAGTCGCCGCAGCAGATGTTCGGCGCGGTGGCTAAGAGCTACTACGCGCAGAAGATCGGGCGCAAGCCCGAAGAGATCGTGGTGGTCTCGGTGATGCCCTGTACGGCCAAGAAGTTCGAGGCGCAGCGGCCCGAGATGAACGTCAACGGCGTGCGCGACGTCGACTTCGTGCTCACCACGCGCGAACTGGCCCGCATGATCCGCGAGGCCGGCATCGACTTCAACGCGCTTCCGGACGAGCAGATGGACGCACCCCTGGGCCTCTCCTCGGGCGCGGCGGACATCTTCGCCAACACCGGCGGCGTGATGGAGGCCGCTCTGCGCACGGCGTACGAGATCGTGACCGGGCGCGAGTTGCCCGTGGCGAACCTGCACGTGACCGCGATCGCCGGGCTGGGCGGCGTGAAAGAGGCGGCGCTGACCATCACCGGGACAAAGCCGGAGTGGTCCTTCCTTGAGGGCGTCGAGCTGAAGGTGGCCGTATCGCACGGGCTGGGCAACACCCGCCGCCTGCTGGAACACATCAAGGCGCATGGCTCGCCCTATCATTTCATCGAGGTCATGACCTGCCCCGGCGGATGCATCGGCGGAGGCGGGCAGCCGCGCTTCACCGACGACTCGGTGCGGTTGAAACGCATTGCGGCCATCTACAGCGAGGACGAGAGCAAAAAAATGCGCAAGTCCCACGAGAACCCGGATGTCCAAACGCTCTACAAGGAGTTCCTGGTCAAGCCGCTCGGCGAGAAGTCGCATCACCTCCTGCACACCCATTACAAGCACAAAGCGAAGTAGACAGCGGCTTGCAGTAACTCACGCGCCCGCCACCGGAACACAACCGGTGTCGGGCGTTTCTTTGTAATCACTGTTGACCCCTTCAACACGATCAAGTAGGCTATTTGAGTAAGTGGGTATAAGTAACAAATTCTGTCCATGCCACAGCCGCGTGTGGTGTGAAAAACGGATTGAAAAAAAAAGGTTCTTAATGAAAACACTCGTCGTTATGCGGGCTCTGGCCCTCAGTTTTTTTGGCGCGGGCCTCGCGTCCGCCGAAACGGTCGCCGTCTGGTCATTCGATGATGGGACACCCACCGGCGCGGCGTCCGCGTTGGTCACGGAGGTCAACGCGCCCACCCTCAACGCCACGGCCGCCGGCAGCGGATCTGGCAGCGTGCCGACCTTCAACGCCGATGTGCCGGGTCCAATAGTCTATAGCCGTTTCGGTGGCGCGCCGCTTAACAGCACCAACACGGCCTCTTTGCGGTTCGTCAACGCCGGGCTCGCCAACAACGAGGAGTATTCGCACAACGGCGGATGCGCTACCGTTCCGGACAACGATCCGCTGCTGCGCGCCACCAATTTTACAGTCGAGGTGTTCGTCAAAGTCGACCGCAACGTCAACTGGCCGCTGATCATCGGCAAGGCCCACTCGGGCGGCACGAGCTGGAACATCGATATGACCAACGATGGCAAGCCCCGCGTCCGCATTGACAACGCGTCGGGATACAACCAGGCCTGGGATGCCACTGTCAACATCGAGGACGGCAAGTGGCACCATGTGGCCTTCACCTTCACGGCCGCCGACAACTCCGTCAGGCTCTATGTTGATTACGTCCTGAGTAGAAGCGGTGATGCGCGAAGCAGTCTGATCTACGATTCGAGCGAACTGCGCATCGGCGAGGGTGCGGGCGGACAGGCTTTCGACGGCTGGATCGACGAGGTCCGTCTGAGCAACGCGGTGCTGTTGCCGGATCAGTTTATGACCGTAATTGGGGAAGCCACCTCCACGCGCGGGTACTGGATGTTCGAGGACGGGGCGTCAGGCACGACGGCGGATATACTGGCCAATCCCTTCTACGCGCCTCTGATGAATGGGGTCGCCGAATCGGTCGGCGGTGCGAAACCGGTCTTCTCTTCGGAACGGCCGCCCGCGACCACATCGCTCATCTCGGACGGCAAGGGCGGCCCCGTGGTCAACTCCAACGCCGGTTCGCTGTTCTTCGTCAACGACCGGATCGCCGATGCCCCTTGGGCAGGCGGCGGACAGGTTGCGATTCCCGGTGCGATCGGCCCCGCGCAGATGACCAGCTTCACGGCCGAGGCGTTCGTGAAGGTGAACCGCCATGTGGGCTTTCCGCAGATCATCGGCAAGACGCGTGACCTCACCTACGGGCTGAGCTGGTCGCTGGCGATCAACGCCAGCGGCAACCTGCGCGCGCGGTTCGATACCCAGATCCCGCCGGACGGGGACGGCAACAACCAGTGCTTCGAGTCCTCGGCCTTTATCGAGGACGGCCAGTGGCACCATGTCGCCATCACGTACGATTATTCCACCCAGCACGTGGCGCTCTACAGAGATTATGTGAAAGTTTTCGATGGCGACACCCGTCATCCTCTGGTTACCGACAGCGGCGTCATCAAGGTCGGCGCGGGCGACCAGTCTTTCGACGGCTGGATCGACGAGGTCCGTCTCACAGACCGTGTGCTGGCGCCGACCGAGTTCCTCTACACGGTGCCGCGTATGGGCACGATCATATCGGTGCTTTAGCGGATTTGGCATTCCCTCCAAGAAAGATTAGGGGTCGCTAAATATTCGATTCCGCTGAAAAAGTCCGGCGGCGTGCGGGTTGACCGCAGGCCGCTTTCCTTTTAGCTAGGCGATCGGCTGCACGATGCGGACGGGCGGGATGTAGCCCGGCACCATCAGGCGCGTGATGCGCGGCGTGATGTCCGTCAGGCTGACCGCGTTGGCCTTGATCTCGTCCGCTCCGGGACCGATGGCGATGAGCGGCACGGGGTTCCGGGTGTGCCCTCGCGTGCCCATGTCCTCGATGTTGCCGTGGTCGCTGGTGAGGATGAGCAACATGCCGGTGGTCTTGCAGAGCTTCACGACAGAATCAAGAAACAGGTCCAGCATTTTCAGCGTCTCGCAGGCGTGGTCATAGTTGCAGGAGTGCCCCGCGAGGTCGGTCTGAAAAAACTCGAAAAGGGTGAAGTCGTAGGACCGCGCGACCTGGATGAGGTGCTCGGCCGCCTGCTGGGGCGTGATGACCGGTATGGCGTGGCCTTTTTCATAGAGACCGGCGCGGGTGATGTCATGGAAGACCGCCTGATTCGCCAGCAGGTCGTCCTGGACGGAAATGGTTTCGGGTTGGGTGAGCGACATGACCGTGGTGACCGATTTGAAACGGCGCACGCGGATGTCGTCCACGCTGTCCACCATGTAGGAGTCGGCGAAACGGCAGCGCAGGCCTTTACGGGCAAGTTCCATGAACAGGTTGCTCTCCTCGATCAGCCTGCGCAGGGAAGGGCCGGGAAACCCTTCGCAGTGACGCCCCATGTAGTGCGCGGCGTTGACGCCGGTGAACATCGTGGTCTGGCCCGTGGCGCTCTGCGGCAAGCCTTTTGTGTCGAGGCAGGCGTCGATGAATACGGCGTGCGCATCCATGAGGTGACACAAAACAGGACAAATTCCGGCGTGTACCGGATTGTCCTTTGCGGGCGCACGCAAACCCACGCCATCGATGAATAGAAACAGGACTTTCACGTCGTAATCTTTTTACCTTAACTCAGGTGAACGCGCAAGTTCGTACTGTGTCGGACTTGTTTATTTTGCGTCAACCCCGGTAAAGAAGCAAACGAAAAGCTTCGCCGATTACGGACGCGGGCGCATGGCCGTTCTGTTTATTCTTTTTCAAATGGGGCCTGTGCAGGAGTTCATCGCCCAGGCCAGGTCAACGCGGGACCTTTGGTCAGGATCCTATCTGCTCTCGTGGCTGATGGGTCATGCGATGAAAGCTGTCAGCGACCGGGTCGGCCCTGATGCTGTCATCTTCCCCAACCTGCGCGGCAACGGCATCTTTGACGGGCTTCATCGGGAGGAAATGTATAGCACTCTGTATGCGGACGGCAAGGGCGGCAAGGATACGTTGTGGCATCGCCTGCTTGAAGAGAAGGGCAATGGCAGCGCCGAACGCTGGCTGCTTACGCCCACACTGCCCAACCGGTTTCTTGCCGTCGTTCCCGCCGATCAAGCGGAAACGCTGGCTTCAGCCGCCGAGGATGCGGTCCGCAGCGAACTGAAGGCAATCGGCGAGGCGGTCTGGCTGTGGGTCGCCCGAGAGGCCGTAGTCAGAGCCAATGGTTGGAAGGCCCGCTGGGATGCGCAGATCGATGCTTTCCCGCAGACCGCGTGGGCCGTTCAGCCGTGGATGGACCGGGAAGCGTGCATGGACGCTTTCGGCAAACTGCCTGTCAGCGCCGAGGAGCGTGTCACACCCCATAAGCGTCTGGAGGATATGTTGGCGGTGGGCGAATCCGATCTGCCTGTAGAGGATCGTGATCCGCGCTATTACTCCGACAAGGACACGAAGAAAGATCTCAATAATTCAGGCATCCTTTGGTCTGCGCACTATGCGCTGGTGGATGCCAAGCTCGCCG
>JANYBJ010000221.1 GCA_025360845.1 bacterium | reverse complement strand
CCGTCTCTCCCCAACCGCATCGGATAAGCTGCTGAACGTCCTCACCGAGATGTTCCAGAAATGATCCCCAACAACGCGGTGGAGGCGACGGGATACCGCCGCCTCACCGCTGACGTTCGGAAAGGACATCGAAATCGCTATCGGTATCGAACACCTTGCGAGACTGTCGTGAGAATAATCACACTGGACTGCTGACAAAAGAAGCGACGCCGATTCCGATAGCGATTTGGAGGGCGAGCAGGCTCTCGGCCTGGGTTAGTGCCTTACAAACCAACAACAGCAATAAAAAACAAGTTGTTTTACCACGAAGACACGAAGTGTACGAAGAAACACAAAGCCGGAGGGAGGGAGAAGACTGTCAGGTGTTTAGGCTGTTAGGCTGTTCAACTCCTAAATTCTCCCTAACTCCGCACAGGTGGTTAGTGTAGTGTCCCTTAAATGGCTATACACATGACAGTCACCTTAAACCGGTTTCTTTTGACAGGATTGACAGGATTTTCAGGACTAACTCGTTATTCATCCTGTTTCATCCTGCCATCCTGTCAATAGAATTTAAGGTACACTGTCTAGTTATTTGCGGGACACTACATGAGGTGCCTTTGTGGTGGAAATTCCGGGTTGTGGGCAGAGCCCGCGTTAGCTTAAGGAAAGAGCGAGCGACACGAGAGCGGGTCCCGCAGACACCGGCCCCTCCCTATCCCGATTCGGCATTGGGAAAAGACACGAGAAAGAAACCCGTTGACTGACACATGAACGTGTGTGAGACTATGTGTGGAGGTGGACTATGGCGACAAATCTTCAACTGGATGATCGACTGATTGCGGAGGCTGCCACACTTGGGAAGCACCGCACCAAGAAGGAGGCCGTGACACAGGCGCTGACCGACTACGTCCGGCACCTGAGGCAGGAACGAATCGTGGATCTCTTTGGCAGGATCGACTTCGATCCGGCCTACGACCACAAGCGGCAGCGGGCAAAGGCATGAAGATGCTGGTTGATACGAGCATCTGGTCTCTGGCCCTGCGGCGTCGCGAACATGCCCAGAACCCGGAGGCAGAGGAACTGGGACGGCTAATCGCCTCCCATGTTGTGGAGATCATCGGCCCGATCCGACAGGAGGTTCTGTCCGGGGTTCGGGACAGCGCGCAGTTCGATCGTCTGGAGACGAGCCTCGACGCCTTTGTGGACCTGCCGTTGACAGCCGAAGACTATGTGACGGCAGCGAAATTCTACAACCTGTGTCGAGCCAAAGGAATTCAGGGCTCCAACACGGACTTCCTCATTTGTGCTGTTGCCGTGCGACGCGAGTTGTCTGTCTTCACTACGGATGGAGACTTCCCCCACTTTGCGAAGTGCCTGCCAATCGTGTTGCACGAAGTCAGAGGATCGTCCGAACCAACACCTGCACGTTATCGTCGCTCCGCTCCGAAAGGAGGTGTGACGTTGGCCCCGTTGCGATCCGCGCAGGTTCTCGCCCGACCAGTCAGTGAAACGGGGATGCGCCCTTGAGCTGAAAATCGCGAAAAGAGGCTGTGTTCGCGGATGCGGTCGTGTATACTGACTCCAAAATGTGAATCCGAGTAACAGGGAGTTCTTATGATCAATCTGACTTTCTTTGGCGCGGCCCAGACGACGACCGGTTCGATGCATCTCGTGGAGGCGAACGGCAAGCGGGTCCTTCTGGACTGCGGCCTGTTTCAGGGCAACCGCAAAGAGGCTTTCGAGAAGAACCGGCAGATGCCGGTCGATCCGGCGACGATCGATGCCGTGGTGCTGTCGCACGCGCACATCGACCACTGCGGCAACCTCCCGACCTTGGCGCGGCACGGGTTCCGCGGCAAAGTCTACTGCACGCCCGCGACGCGCGACCTCTGCGATATCATGCTGCGCGATTCGGCCTATCTGCAGATGCGCGACTTGGAGATCGTCAACAAGAAGCGTGCGGCGCAGGGGAAGAACCTGTTCGAGCCGCTTTACGAGCAACAGGACGTGGATAAGATCCTGAGCCGCTTTGAGCCCGAACCGCTGAAGCGCGAGTTTGATCTCGGAAGCGGGGTGAGCGCGGTCTTCCACAATGCCGGCCACATTCTCGGCTCCGCCTTGGTGCAACTCGATGTGAGGTCGGACGGAGAGCGCTCCCGCCGCCTGCTTTTCTCCGGCGACTTGGGGCAGCCCGACCAGCCGATCCTGCGGGACTACGACTATCCTCAAGGCGCGGACGTGCTGCTCATCGAGAGCACCTATGCCGACCGCGACCATCCCTCCGCAGAGGACGTGAAGGGCCGGCTCAAGGGTTTCATCGATGAAATCCACCAGTTGAAATCCAAGCTCGTGATCCCGGCGTTCAGCGTGGGCCGCACGCAGCAGGTTCTCTATTATCTCAACCGGCTGACCGAAGAGGGGCGCATGCGGCCCACGAAAGTCTATGTGGACAGCCCGCTCTCGCTCAAGGCGACGCAGATCTACACCAAGCACCGCGAGTGTTACGACGAGGAAGCCTCGGATATCCTGCGGCAGGGGATCGACCCCATGAAGTTCCCGGGGCTGCAGTTCGTCGAGACGGTCGATCAGTCCAAAGCGCTGAACGATATTCCCGGCCCGATGGTTATCATCGCAGCCTCGGGCATGTGCGAAGGCGGACGCGTGCTGCACCATCTTCAACGGACGGTCGGCGATCCCCGCAACATCATCCTGATCGTCGGTTTCCAGGCCGAAAACACCTTGGGACGCCGCATCGTCGAGCGCCAGTCGCCGCTGAGGATTTTGGGTGACGAGTTCGAGTTGAACGCGCGCGTCCACACGATCAACGCGCTGTCCGCACATGCCGACCGCACCGCGCTGATGCGCTGGTTCGACGGCGTGAAGGGCAACCTCTCGCGCGTCTTCGCCATCCACGGCGAGCCGGAGAAAGTGGCGGCGATGACGGAACTCGTGAAGCAGCACGGCGTCGCCAACGCGGTCGCGCCGGTGCCGGGACAGAAATTCGACAACGTGTGAGTTTGCTTTTCAAAGCCGGGGGAACGTGGTTTACTATGCCCCCATCCATTTTGACGCCATGACGCGCCGTTGTGAGCTGTTGAAAAAGGTCTCAACCAGGGAGTCTCTCAGTGAAGCGTATTTTCTTGTCTCTTCTTGCCGTCTGTTGCCTCGTTTCGTTTTCCGAAGCCCAAACTAAAAAGACCGTGAAGAAGGCGCCCGCGAAGCCCGCCGCCGCCGCGCCCGCGCAACCGCAGAAGCCGAAGGGATGCATCTCCAAGACGCCCTACATCGGGGCGATCATTGTCGATGCGGATTCGGGGGCGGTGCTGTTCGAGGACAAAGCCGACGCGCCGGGCTATCCCGCAAGCACGCTCAAGCTGATGACCCTCCTGGTGATTCAGGAGAAGATCGACGCGGGACAGGTCAAGCTGGGCGACATGGTGAAGGTGTCGGTCGCGGCCTGCAAGACGGGCGGCTCGCAGGTTTACCTCGATCCGAAGGAGACCTTTACGGTCGAGGAGCTGCTGTACGCCATGATGATCCAGTCGGCGAACGACGCGGCTGTCGCGCTGGCCGAGCACGTGGGGGGCTCGAAGGAAGGTTTCGTGGAGTTGATGAACGCCAAGGCGCAGCAGCTCGGCATGAGCAACTCCCACTTCGCCTCGGTACACGGTCTGCCGCCGGGCGTCGGGCAAAAGAACGATGTGTCGACCGCCCGCGACATGATGACGCTCTCGCGCGAACTGTGCAAGCATCCGGCGGTCTTCGCCTACACCTCTGCGCCGTACCGGCAGTTCCGCGCCAACACGCCGAAGCCCTTCGACATGCGCACGCACAACCCGTTCCTCAAAGAGGGCGTCGAGGGCTGTGACGGCTTCAAGACCGGCTTTACGGCAACGGCGGGGTGGTCGATCGTGGTCACCGCCAAGCGCAACGGGCGCCGCGTCATCGTGGTGGTGCTGGGTAGCGACGAGCGCAAGATGCGCGACGCCAAGGCCCGCGAGCTGCTGACCAAGGCCTTCACGCTGCTGCCTGCCGCCGCCGCGCCTGCGCCGGTCGCGCCGCCGCCTGCCGTCGCTCCGGCCCCTGCGGCGGCTGCGAAGCCGGCCGCTGCCCGTTAAGAAGCGTCAACCGACGCGGCGAGCGCGGCATGGCTGAGGGAACGGTAGATCGGGCCGCGCGGCGTGGGCCGGCTCTCGTAGAGCGTCACGCGCGTGACCTCCCACTCGCCGAAATCGGACGTCTGATCCTCGTCCATGGCTTCG
The DNA here is from genome assembly GCA_025360845.1 of bacterium. Taxonomy (GTDB): domain Bacteria; phylum Verrucomicrobiota; class Kiritimatiellia; order RFP12; family UBA1067; genus JAHFSX01. The sequence continues at coordinate 6,128 of JANYBJ010000221.1, read as the reverse complement.
ACCACGGGGTGGTTGCGCGCGGATTCGCGGCAGCGCCCGAGGGTGATGTGCGGGCTGAAGTCCGTCTCGTCGTTCTCGTACCCGAACTTCTTGAGATCCTTCCACAGATTAGCGTGCAAGGCCTCCAGCTCAGGCAGAGGCTCCACCCCGGCCCAGAGCGTTCTGGGGTTGCGTTTCGTTCCGAAGAACCCGTAGCCGGATGCCCGGCAGACGAACGCCGGGAACGCCGAGCAGACACGGTCTGCGGCGGCGGTCACATGCGGCAGGATGGCCGGAGAGACCTCGCCCAGAAAGGCGAGGGTCAGATGGAATTGGTCCTTGTTGCGCCACTTCACGTCAATGGCGAGCGGCGCAAGCCGTTGGGCGGCTGCCGTCATTCGGGTTTTGACCTCGTCGGGAATTGAAATGGCGATGAAAGCACGCATGGAAACAAGATACACCAGGAAGGCGCGTTGGGAAAGGGAAAGATGGGCGGTTTGGAGGTTGATGGGGAGGGGGCGGGGAGAGTATAGTGAGAACATGAACGAGGGCGGCGAGAGATCCTCCGAGTCGCGGCTGGTGGCGGCCTGCAAAAAGCGGGGCGTGACGATCGCGACGGCGGAGTCGTGTACGGGCGGGCTGGTCGCGGCGCGGATCACCTCGGTTCCCGGGGCATCTTCGGTGTTTCTCGGCAGCGTGGTGAGCTACGCCAATGCGGTCAAGTGCGAGCTGCTGGGCGTGCCGCAGGCGCTTTTGCAACGAGCGGGGGCGGTCAGCGACGAGTGCGCGGCGGCGATGGCGTCGGGCGTGCGGGAGCGGGTGAAGGCCGATGTGGCGGCATCCGTGACGGGCATCGCGGGGCCGGACGGCGGCACGCCGCAGAAGCCGGTGGGACTGGTTTATCTCGGCGTGGCGACGGCGGCGGGCGAACGCGTCGAACGCTGTCAGTTCAGCGGCGACCGCGAGGCCGTGCGGCGGCAGGCGGCTGAGCGCGCTTTGATTTTGTTGTTGGAAACGGTGTTGGCAACGTAAAAAGGGGGGAGGATCATGAATCGGTACACGTCTCGGTTTGTCGCGGCAGCAGTGATCGCCGCATGTGCGATGAGTTTGAGGGCGGCGGAGGCGCCGGTGTATCAGGCGGTGAAGGCGGAGAAGATCAAGCCGCGCGAAGGCATCGGTAACGTGATGAAGAAGATCCAGTCGGGCCAAGAGGTCACGGTGGCCTACCTCGGCGGGTCGATCACGGAGGCAAACGGCTGGCGCCCCAAGACGACCGCATGGCTGCAGAAGAGCTATCCGAACGCGAAGTTTAAAGAGATCCAGGCGGCGATCGGAGGGACCGGCAGCGATCTGGGTGTGTTCCGCGTGGGGCACGATGCGCTCCAGTACAACCCCGACCTGCTGTTCGTCGAGTTCGCGGTGAACGATGGGGGTGCGGAGCCGGCGGACATCTGGCGCTGCATGGAGGGGATCGTGCGGCAGACGTGGAGGAAAGATCCGCTGACCGACATCGTGTTCGCCTACACGATCCACTGTGGCATGACCAATGATGTGAAGCAGGGCAACTGCCCCCGCTCGGCGTCCTCGATGGAGCTGCTGGCCGATTTCTATGGCATCCCTTCAGTCAATTTCGCGGTGCAGGTCGTGGAGCTGATGACCCAAGGCAAGTTGATTTTTCAAGCGGACAAGCAGCCCGAGAACGGCGTGATCTGGTTCACGGACGACGGCTGCCACCCGCGTGACGAAGGCCACGAGGTCTATCTCAAGCTCATGGCCGAGGCGTTCACGCAGATGAAGGACGGCAAGCCGGTGGACCACAAGACTAAGTTGGCGAAGGCGTTTGTCGCGGACAACTGGGAGGCGGCCAAGATGATTCCGCTGAATGAGACGATGCTGTCGGGCAACTGGAAAGCGCTGCCGAAAGAGGACGACAAGCAGAAATGCTTCGGCGGGCGCATGGGGCAGATCTGGATGGCGGACCAGCCGGGCAGCAAGCTGCATTTCAAGTTCAAAGGCGCTGTGGCGCGCGTGTACGACCTGCTCGGGCCGGACGGAGGTCAGGTGACGATCACCGTGGACGGCAAGACGGGGGACAAGCCGGTGCCGCGCTTCGACAGCTTTTGCACGTATCACCGCATCGCGACGTTGGGACTGGTCTGTGACCGGGCGATGGACCAGATTCACGAGGTGACGGTGGAACTCCATCCCGAACAGCCCGACCGCAAGAGCGTGGCGTTCCGCTTGAAGGATCCGGATAAAGAATTGGCGGAGCCCAAGTTCCAGGGGACTCGCGTGTGGGCGAGCCAGCTCATGCTGCTTGGCGACCTTGTGCCCTAACGGGTGTCGGCGATGTTTTTTTCACGCCCCCCGTTGACAGGCCGACGGTTTCGGGGTATTTTATTTCAACTGATGAAAGCAGCTTCTGACAAAATGATCCTGAGCAGCAGCCTCCTCGTTACCGAGCGGGTTACGCCCGTTTTCAACATGACGGTGCGCCAGGCGGGCTCCTGAGGGATTAAGTCAGACATGTGATTTCAGACTTAGAACAGAGACCCGTCGTTGCACCAAACGGCGGGTTTTTGCATTATCAGGGCAACAGACGAACGAGGAAACCATGAACGACAAGACAGCAGACAAGACAACGGATCAGGCGCAACCTCAAAAGACCGGCGCGCAATGCGTCATCGACGGTCTGGTCGAGGCGGGGTGCGACGTTCTTTTCGGGTATCCGGGCGGGGCGGTCTTGGATATTTTCAACGCGCTTTACGACGCGCCGTTCCAGTTCGTGCTGACGCGCCACGAGCAGGGGGCGGTCCACATGGCCGACGGGTACGCCCGCGCCACAGGCAAGCCGGGGTGCTGCCTTGTGACCTCCGGCCCGGGCGCGACCAACACGGTGACGGGCCTTGCGACGGCCTACATGGACGGCATCCCGCTGGTGTGCTTCACCGGGCAGGTGGCGCTGAACATGATCGGCAACGACGCTTTCCAAGAGGCGGACGTGATCGGCATCACGCGGCCTGTGACGAAACACAATTTTCTGGTGCGCGACGCCGACGAGCTGCCCGGTATCATCGCCAAAGCCTTCTACATCGCGACCACGGGCAAGCCCGGGCCGGTGGTGATCGACATCCCCAAGAACGTCCAGAAACAGAAGACGGCGGCGCAGCCTCCCAAGACCGTCTCGATGCGGGCGTATCATCCGGATATGCCGATCAATCCGGCTGAGATCGCGCAGTTTGCCGACCTCATCAACCGCGCGTCGCGTCCGCTGCTCTATGTGGGGGGCGGAGCGGTGAGCGGCGGCGCTTCCGACGTCTTGTCTGCGCTCGCGCACAAGGCCAACATTCCGGTCTGCACCACGCTCATGGCGATGGGCGTGTTCTCGGATAACGACCCGCTTTCGCTGCGGATGCTGGGCATGCACGGGAGCGTGGCCGCGAATTACGCGGTCGACCATTGCGACCTGCTGATCTCGGTGGGCGCACGCTTCGACGACCGCGTGACCGGCAAGATTTCGGCGTTCGCCAGCAAGGCCACGATTGTGCATATCGACATCGACCGGTCGTCGATCGGCAAGAGCGTGCGGACCGACCTCGGGGTTCATGGTTACGTGAAGCCCGTGCTTGAGGCGGTGTTGCCGTTCGTGCTGGCGGCCGACCACGCCGAGTGGATCGAGCAAGTGCAGCGCTGGAAAGAGCGCTTCCCGTTCACCTATCCCGAGCAGGGCGACGTGATCATGCCGCAATTCGTGATCGAGCAGATCGATGCGGTCAGCAAAGGGCAGGCGGTGATCACGACGGACGTGGGCCAGCACCAGATGTGGGCCACGCAGTTTTTCCGCTACACGCGGCCGCGCAACTTTATTTCGTCCGGGGGGTTAGGAACCATGGGCTTCGGGCTGCCGGCCTGCATCGGCGCGCAGTTCGGGCGCAAGGACGAGCTGATGGTGTGCATCACGGGCGACGGCGGCATACAGATGAACTTCCAAGAGCTGGTGGTGGCCGTGGAGCACCAGTTGCCGATCGTCGTGGTGATCATCAACAACGGGTTTCTCGGCATGGTGAGGCAGTGGCAAGAGCTGTTTTACGGGAGGCGCTACTCGGGCGTGATGCTGAGCCAGCACGAGCGTGCGCCCAACGAGCACATCCCGGAGGCGAAGAAGTACTTGCCGGACTTCGTGATGATGGCCGAGGCGCACGGCGCTTGCGCGCGCCGGGTCACCAAGCCCGAAGAGGTGGCTCCCGCCTTAGCCGAGGCCTTCGCGAGCCGCAAAACGTGGGTGATCGAGTGCATCGTTTCACCCGATGCCAACGTGTACCCGATGATCCCGCCCGGCTCGCATGTGGCCGAAATGATTAACCGCACAGTGTAGGAGTAGGGGCAGGCCTCCGTGCCTGCCCTTTCGTAGGGACGGTCCTGTGTGTCCGCCCGTTAGGAGCAAATATCATGAAACACATTATCAACTGCCTTGTGGAGAACCAGCCCGGCGTGCTCGCGCGCATTGTGGGACTCATCTCGGGCCGCGGCTACAACATCGAAACCCTGAACGTGGGGCCTACCGCTGACCCCACGGTGTCGAAGATGACGATCGTGGTGCCCGGTGACGCGCATGTGATCTCCCAGGTGACGCACCAGCTCTCCAAACAGGTCGACGTGATCGAGGTCGTCAACATGACCAACCGCAGACATTTGGACCGCGAGTTGATCCTCTTGCGCGTGGCCTCTCAAGATCATCACGGCCGCGTGGAAGTCGTGGAGCTTGCCTCGCTCTTTAATGCCAGGGTGGTGGCCGTGCAGGAGGATTCGGTGACCGTTCAGATGGTGGGAAACCAGGAGACCGTGGCTGATTTTCTGAGGCTGCTCAAACCGTATGAGATCATCGACATTTCACGCTCCGGCGTGATTGCCGTGGGCCGCGAGGTGATCGAGCACGAGCGCGCGAAATGACGCGCAGATAAGGACTGTCAAAATGAAACGTGCCTACCGGTTTGGATTGTTCGGGCATCCGGTGAAGCATTCGCTCTCGCCGGTGATGCACGCGGCCTCTTTTCAGTCGCTGGGTCTCAGTGCGGAGTATGTCTGCTTCGACGTGCCGCCGGAGGATCTGCCCGCCCGGCTGGAGGCGTGTCGGCGAGAGGGTTTCGACGGACTCAATGTGACGATTCCGCACAAGGAGGCGGTGGTGCCGCTGATGGGGCATCTCGATCCCTCTGCGCGGCTGTTCGGCGCCGTCAACACGGTGCGTTTCGACGCCAAGGGCAGCACAGGTTACAACACGGACGCCACGGGTTTTCTGACGGATCTCAAGGCGAGCCGGGACGTCACGCCGGACGGCCTGCGCGTGCTCATTCTCGGGTGCGGCGGCGCGGGGCGGGCGCTTGCGATCGCCTGCGCCCGCGAGGGCGCCCTGGAAATCGGTCTGGGCGATTTGATTGACTCGAAGGCGGAGGTGGTTGCGGAGGAGATCAAGGTGCGGTTGCCGGATGCCGTGGCCCAGGTGGACGTGCTTTCGGTAGAGCCGGAGGTGTGGGCGCGCTACAGCCGCGACTGCGACCTGATCGTGCATTGCACGTCTGCGGGCCTGCATGTGGGCGATGCGTCGCCGCTGCCGCCGGAGGCGTTCCGCGAGGGTCAGTTGCTTTACGACCTGGTCTATACCGCACGCGTCACGCCGACCATGCGCTCCGCACAGGCGTCCGGCGCGGACACGCTGAACGGCGCGGGCATGCTGGTCCACCAGGGGGCAGCCGCGTTCACGATCTGGACGGGCCTGGCCGCCGACACGGCCGCCATGCGCGCCGCGCTTGAGGCCCGCATTTACGGGAGCTGAGACGAGGGGCCGGAAGGCAAAAAAAGCAACCAGCAACGGTTCCCGTCTGACTTCACGGTAGAGGGGTCGTATCAGGACATACGGTTGCGCTGAAAAAGTCGGCTGCCGATAGCTGCCCATAACCACCGCGTTCCGTTTTCTGTCGGCAGTCGTTTTTCGATTTCCGTCGCGCAGGATCAAGCCTGCGGTCGTTTTCGCGGTCGTTTTCGGTTTTTCGCGGTCGCGTCCGCTTTTCTTGACGCTCCGGCTGGCCCCGGGCCCTCCTTTCGGTCGTGTTTACGCCATTTTGCGCTCCTCCCAGCACAGGCGGCGCGCC
>JANYBJ010000218.1 GCA_025360845.1 bacterium | reverse complement strand
AAAATCAGGCCCAGGACGACGTGCTTGTACTCGGCGGCGTCCATGTTGTTGCGCAGCTTGTCGGCGGCGAGCCAGAGCTTGGCCTCGAAACCGAGACTCGCTGCTGAGGTCTCGGCTGATTTCGTTTTCGTGCGGGGCATTTCGGTTCCGTTCTTCGCTTATCCGGTCATCGCATGACATGTGCATGTCATAAGGGGGCAAAACTCGCTCAGGTTACGTTTCTATAAAGTACCACCGCAGGGAAGCGGACGCCAGCGCAAAAGCAGGAGGTTAATCAACTGGCGCGGCTTGACTTTCGGGGATGTTCCTCTATCTTGCTTACCATGACACAAGTGCCGCAGGATGACCGGGCGGTTGCAAGGAGAACGGGTATGACAACAGGAAGTGATAATGCGGTGTTGGGCAAGCGGCTGCGAGACGCATGTGCTGCCGGGCTGGGCGGCGTCAAGCTTCCGTCAGCCATCAATTTCACAATCAGCGGTGCGAACGTAATGATACATCTGAATTCATCCTGTGTGGAAGCCAACATGCAGCAGAACGGTACGGCTTTCGAGGGCTGGGCGCTGGCCCTGAAGCGCTGGCTGCCTACGGACGTCGCTATGGTCGAACTTGGTTGGGGTTTCACCGGAGCCGACTCGGACCCTCACTTCCAGCGGTTCCTCTACAGGACAAAGAAGGTCCAGTCCCTGTTCAAGGATTGGTTTGTTATCGCAGCCGCGAACTGCGCCGAGTTCGGCAGGCTGAAGACGGAGGCGGCGGGGCAAGACTTCATCCTCAACGTGGCGTCGAAGCCGCGTGCTCTGGAGCCTGCGGGGGAGTGCGACTGCATGTCATGCGCACAGTCGAGCGAACACAAGCTGGAGTGCCACATTGTCAGGAATCAGGAAGCGCTCTGTAAGTTGCTGAGCGTTGATGCGCTGGACCGCCAGCTTCCGGTCGGGCTTTTCAGGGATGGTGTGAAGGCAGCCCCCGCGAACGAGATATTCCCCAGGTGTAAGAGCGCAATCGACATCTGGGGCGTGAACAAGAGCGACAGGAAACTGTTCCTGTTCGAGCTGAAGAAATGGGGCAACATACCCTTGGGCGTCATGTCGGAGCTGTTTTTCTACTCCTTCGTCATGGCCGACGTCCAGGCCAAGTGCTTCAGGTTTGAGAAGCCTTGTTATGAAATAGAGTCGACGGAAGCTATAGCGGCTTACATTCTGGCTCTGGAATGGCACCCGCTTATTGACGGGGGGATGCTGGGGATCGTGAATGAGGCATTCAACAGAAGCGGCTCGCGCATCGGTTTCGGAGCCATCAAGATCGAACCCGCAGAGACCGAGAAGTACAGGGTCGTTGTGAGGGCGTAAAGGACACGCTTATGCCAGTTGGCCACCTGATCGGCGGCAGGTGGATCACCCCCGAGACGACCAAATCAGTTTTCTGCGGCGGGTCTGGAATGTTGGTGAGTTGATGCCAATACTGTGAACTGTATACAAACTGTATCCAAAAAAGAGGTTTGAACAGGGCGATTTAGTGGAAATGAGGCGCAAGGCCAAAGAGGTAAAATGCAGACAGACAGGTCAAATAAATGAAAAAAACCCAATAAAACGCATGTTTTACGGGTCTTTAGGATGGTAGGCCTGGCCGGAGTCGAACCGGCGACCCCCAGATTAGGAATCTAGTGCTCTGTCCTACTGAGCTACAGGCCTGTACGATGGTGAGCAACATAACACAGACACCGGGCGCTGACAAGTCTGGTCAGCACGTGGTTCGAGGCAAATGAGTCCAAAATGAGTCCCACTTCGATCTTACGGTTGAGCGTGGGTGCGCCGGAACAGCGCGGGAGGCTCGCCGGTGATGTGGGTGAACACGCGGGTGAAGTATGCCCGGTTCGGGAAGCCGGTTTTCTCGGCGATCTCGGCAAGAGACGCACGGGTGTTCAGCATCAGGTCTGCCGCCGCACGCACGCGGACCTGCATGATGAAGTTCCTGGGCGATACGCCTTGGTAGCGCAGGAACTGCCGGGTGAGGGAGCGCTCGCTCAAGTGGGTCAGCTTCGCCAGCTCGGGGTTGGACAAGGGCTGACGGTAGTGCTGTTCGACATGCAGGATCGCCTGCTGCAGCGCGGAGGGCTTCTCTTCGAGCCATTCGATCTCGGGGCGGCTGAGGGTCAGATGCAGCAGGGCCAGGCTGCCATGCAGAATCTGCTGCTGGTCTTTCTTCTTGGCCCGGAGCCGTCCGATGAGCTCGTGGACGACCGCCGACTCGCCGGGAGAGAGACGCAGGATGATGGGGATCGCCTGTTTCGGAGTGACTCGCCGCGTGCAGGTGAAATGCAGCCAGAACTTGGCACGGGGGGCTGCGCCCACGGTCTGGAACATTTGATGGTCCGGGATCAGAACCAGCCTGTCGGGTCCAAGCTCGACCTTCTTGTCCGCAAGCACAACCGAGTGGCCGGACTGCATATCGAAATACAGCCGCCAGAAAGGGCTGAAGACATTCGAGTAGTTCCAGTGCGGACGGGTGGGCAGAAAACCGGCTTCGTGGAGCAAGACCGTCGCGCAGTCCAACCGCACCCCCAATGGATGAAAGGACACGCCTTGTCCGGAGAACGGATTTGAGTAGGCACCCAGTTTCGCATAATGACCAGCCGAATATGACATGTCAGGATCGTAGAAAATGAATACTGGCGTGTCAAACAGAATTGGCCTAAAAAGACACATTTTAGGCCGAAGCGGACATAGACGCAGGAAGCCATTACTTGATATCGTTTTCACACTGAGTTGAACGGTTGAATCCACTGGGATGGAGGGGCGAGAGCTAAACGACAATGGGCATGTTCGAGACGACAGGTCAGGCGAGTGATGTTGCGGTCCGGAAGGCGGGCACGTTGAAGAAACTGCAGCGCATGCGGACGGCGCTGCGCCACGAGGAGCCTGACCGTGTGCCGATCAGCGATTTCTTCTGGGGCGGGTTCGTGAAGCGGTGGCGCGAAGAACTCGGTTTGCCCGCAGATGCCAACCCCTATTACTATTATGATCTGGACTGGATCTGCACGGTGCCGAATATGGATCCGTGGATCAGGCCTTTCGAGACGTTGAAGGAGACGCCGGAAGAGGTGACGGTCAAGACCGGCTTCGGCGCGATCATGCGCAAGGTGTTCGATTTCCCGATGCCCGAGTTCATCCGCTTCGAAACGGATACCCTCGAAAAACTGGAGGAGGCGGTCAAGACGTTCGACAGCCCCTTCGACCGTCGGCGCTATTTCTGCGCGGGAGACAACCAGATCGCGGGAGTGGGCGACGGCTTCGAGCGCAACAGCCCGCCGTGGGTCGATACCGTGAAATCCCTGTGGCCCGACTTTCCCGTTTTCGGCAGCATCATGGAGGTCAACGAGTGCATGACGCGCCTGATCGGGCCCGAGAGCCATCTGCTGTGGGTCGGACTGGAGCCGGAGCGCATGGCCGCGGTGATCGCCACGGTCGGGCGGTTCTATCTGGACTGCGCGAAAGCCGAGATCGAGGCCGCCGCCGGCAAACTGGACGGCTTTGTGATCTGGGGCGACTTCGCCTATAAATGCGGCACGTTCATGAATCCGGAGTTCTGGCGCGAGCATTACAAGCCGTGGGTCAGGGCGATCGCCGATCACGCCCATGCGAACGGGCTGATGGTGATTTACCACGGCTGCGGGAACGTGAACTCGGTGATACGCGATTTCGCCGAGATGGGCATCGACGCGTACAATCCGCTGGAGGCCAAGGCCGGGATGGACGCGGTCGCGCTGCGGCGCGAGATCGGTCACACGCTGGGATTCTGCGGCAACAGCGATGTCCAGATCTGGGAGACGGATGATCCGGAGGTCATTCTTCGCGAGGTGCTCCGCAAGCTGAATGCGGCCAAGGGCGGAGGATACATTTTCCAGTCGGATCACTCCGTCGCCAGCAACGTGTCCGGCAAGACCTACGACAGCATTGTCAAACTGGTGCGCGAGTATGGTAAGTACCCGCTTAACCTGGGCGATTTCGACGAAAAGATTTAAGGAGTTGTTATGATCACAGCGAATCCGCTGCTCGGGACTTTGATGCACGCGGTGGGCGCCACGTCGGCGGCGCTCTGCTACACGCCCCAGAAGAAGGTGAAGGGTTGGTCTTGGCAGACCTACTGGGCCACGCAGGCGGCGTTCTGCTGGCTGATTCTGCCGATACTCGGGGCCTATTTGACGATCCCGCAGCTGGCGCAGGTGCTCCGCGAGGCGCCGCATGGCGCCATGGTGCGGTGCTTCCTGCTGGGCGCGGCCTACGGCATCGGCGGCACGGCGTTCGGCTTGGCCATCCGGCACATCGGCTTCTCGCTGACCTACGCGCTGGCCGTCGGCCTCTCGAGCGTGCTGGGGACGATCATGCCGCCGCTGGTGCGCGGCGAGTTTTCCGCGCTCTTTGCGAAGACCGGAGCCGACTGGGTGATGTCGGGGATAGTGGTGGGCACCATCGGGATATTCCTGTGCGGCCTCTCGGGCCGGCTCAAGGAGCTTGATGTCGCGGGCGACACCGCGCGTTCGGATTTCTGTATCGCTAAAGGGGTCCCGCTATGCCTGCTGGCCGGCGTCCTCTCGGCCGTGTACGGGTTCGCGCTGGAGGCCGGCGCGCCGATCGCCAGCGTTGCGGAGGCGCACGGCGCGGGAATCTTCAACGGAAACGTCACCTATATTTTCGCGAACTCCGGGGCCTTTCTGACCACGCTGATCTATTGCCTTTATCTCACGTTCAAGCACAAGAGTTTCGGAGAGTGGGTCGAGATACCTGCGGGTGTGGAAAAAGCCTCGTTGACGAACAACGTGTGGCTGGCTATCCTGACGGGGTGCCTGTGGTATGGGCAGTTCTTCTTCTACAACCTGGGGCACGTGCGCATGGGAACCTTCAAGTTCACCAGTTGGGCGATTCACATGATTATGCTCGTGCTCATCAGCAACGCGCTGGGACTGGTCTTGCGTGAGTGGCGCGGGTGCAAGCCGCGGACGTGGCTGGCGGTCGCCGTGTCGCTCACGGTGCTGGTGAGCGCCGTGCTGCTGCTGACCTACGGCAACTATCTGGGAGACCTTGCCGCAGGACGCTAACCTAAAAGGGGATGGACATGAAGCGTTACGGTTCCGTGATCGAGGTCAAAGCCGAAAAACTTGAGGAGTACACGCGCTTGCACGCGGCGGTCTGGCCCGGCGTTCTCAAGATGATCGCGGCGTGTAACATCGGGAACTACTCGATCTACTTGCGCAAGCTGCCGGACGGAAAACGTTATCTCTTCAGCTATTTCGAGTACTCGGGCGATGACTTCGAGGCGGACATGGCGAGGATGGCGGCAGACCCCGAGACCCAGCGCTGGTGGGCGGTCTGCAAGCCCTGCCACGTTCCTTTCGCTGATCGCGAGCCCGGCGAGTGGTGGGCCGGAATGGAAGAGGTGTTCCACTGCGACTGAATGGAAGTGGGAGCCACATGATCATTGGACTGCGGTTTCCGGCCAGCTTGGTCACGACGAGGGGAAAGGGGAAACGATGAACGAGTTCAATCGGCGCGAATTTCTTATCACGCTCGGCGTGGGGGCTGTTGCCGCACAGGTGCGGCCCTCGTTTGCCGCCGCAGCGACACCTGACGCGACGGGCACCGGCGGGATAAAACCGTGGATCGACCCGCGGTTCGACACGATGCCGGCGCGTCCGTGGCGGAAGGTTCACTTGGACTTCCACAACTCGACTTTCGTGCCGAAGATCGGCGCGAAGTTCAACGCGGACGAGTGGGGCGACCGCCTGCTTGCGGGCAACGTCGATGCGATTGTCGTTTTCGCGAAGGACATGCACGGACTGTTCTATTACCCCAGCAAATATGGCCCTGTGCACCCGGGACTGTCATTCGATCTGCTCGGCGAGCAGGTCAAGGCCTGCCGCAAGCGCAAGATCGCCGTCTACGCCTACTACTGCACCACGTGGGATCACCACCTCGCCAACGCCCACAAGGAGTGGCTCGTCATCAAACGCGACGGGTCGAACTATCTTCCCAAGCCCGGCGAGACTCCCGGCTGGACCGCGCTTTGCCTGGCCCATCAGGACTACCTCAAGCTCATGGATGACCACACGCGCGAATTCGTGTCCAAGTACGAGCTTGACGGGGCCTGGTTCGACATGGCTGAGCCCATCGCCCCAGAGTGCTTCTGTCCCGAATGCAAGCGGCAGATCACGGCGGCGGGCAAGGACCCCGATGATCTCGAAGCCCAGCGCGCGCACAAGAACGGCCTTTTTTTGGATTGGCACCGGCGCATGCGCGACCTTGTCCGCGCCACGCGTCCCGGTTGTCTGGTGGATTTCAACGACATCGGGTTGGCGTGTGTCGGCCAGCGTGCGGAGGTGCTCGACAACATCGACATCGAGGCCCTGCCGACCGGCGGCTGGGGGTATTTCTATGCCCCGGCGCAGATCCGCTACCAGCGCAATTTCGGCGTGCCGGTTTACGGCATGACGGGGCGCTTCGTGTCGTCCTGGGCCGATTTCGGCGGGCTTAAGCTGCCGCAGCAGCTCGATGTGGAGCTGGCCAGCATCGTTGCCAACGCCGCGCATTGCGATGTCGGCGACCAGATGCCGCCGTCGGGCCAGTTGGATGCCGCCGTCTACCACGTGCTCGGGAAATCCTTCGGTCGCGTCAAGCGGTTGGAGCCGTGGCTCGACGGCGCCGCACCGGTGACCGAAGCGGCCCTGATGATCCCTGCGATCCCCTTTGACTGGCTGCGCGACGAATACCTGTACGGGATGACCAAGCTGATGCTGGAAGCCCGGCTGCAGTTCGATGTGGTCGAGCCGGGGCAGCCTTGGGAGCGGTACGGTTTGGTCGTTTTACCGGACGGCTTCAGTCCCGACGCCGCGACTGTCGAGCGGCTGCACGCGTACATCGCCGCGGGCGGCTCCGTAATCGCCAGTCATCAGGCCGGCTTGCTCGCAGGCACGCAGCAGACGTGGCTGGAACGCTACGGTTTCGCCTACGCCGGCCTCTCGCCGTTCAAGCCCGCTTACCTCGTGCCGCAGACCGCGTTCACGGGTGATATCCCGGCCTACGAATACGCGCTCTACGACGGGGCCTCGCAATGGAAGGCTCAGACGTCCGCCAAGGTTCATGCGCGCTTAGGCGAGCCGCTCTTTCAGCGCAGCGGCGAACATTACACGAGTCACCAGCAGTCGCCGTTCGATCACCTCACCGACTATGCGACGGTGGCCAGTAGCGGGCGTGTGGGACTCGTGGGCTTCCCGATCGGGCAGAGCTATTACCGGACAGGATATTGGGTTTACCGCGCCGCGTTCGAGCAGGTGCTGCGCGATGTGTTCCCGTCTCGGATCATTGCGGAGACCAGCGCTCCTCTCAACACCGAAATCACGGTCACTCATCAATCGGCCAACAAAAAGGTGAACCGGCCCGAGCGCTATCTGGTGCATCTGATCAATTGGTCCCCGTCGCGCAAGGCCCCTCCGCACCCGGAGGTCCACGAGGACCCTGTTCCGCTCAACGATGTGCGGGTGCGTCTGAATCTGCCGGTGAAGCCGGTCGCCGTCCGCGCGGTGATGGCGGATGTCAAGCTGCGGGTGCGTGTGTTCAAAGGCGGTGTTGAGGTGACGGTGCCGCGCGTGCCGGTGAGCGAGGTGATCTGCCTGGAGCTCGAGGCGTGAAACGACGAAGGTTATCCTCTAGAAAGTGGAGTGTCATGCAAATGAAGAATCGATGTGTCATGGCTTTCGTGATCGGGTTGGCCACCTGCGTTTCCGCGGCCTCGCCGCTGGACGCATTCAATGTGGTGTGGAGTTCGCCCAGTGATAATCAGCACGGCTCGATGCCCCTCGGCAACGGCGATGTCGCGCTGAACGCATGGGTGACCCGGGAAGGTGACCTCCACTTCACCATCAGCAAGACCGATGCCTGGGACGACAATGCGCGGCTGCTCAAGGTCGGCAAGGTGCGCGTTCATTTCGAGCCCAATCCCTTTGCCGGCGGACAGCCGTTCCTCCAGACGCTCAGCCTGAGCGAAGGCACGATGGTCGTTGAGGCGGGCGAAGGCGCGCGTAAGGTCCACGTCGCTCTCTGGGTGGACGCGCTCCATCCCGTCGTTCAAGTGACCGCCGAAAGTGTCGCACCGCTGGAAGCCACGGCGTTCGTGGAACTCTGGCGCACGAACCGTCAGGAGCTTGCCGAGCTACAGTGCAGCGACGTGATGAACCGCGACCCGAAGCCGACCCCGACCGTCACCGAACCCGACACGCTGCTGTCCTATCCGGACAACCGGCTGGGATGGCTCCACCACAACGTGAAGTCGGTCGGCCCGCAGATGCTGGCCGAGATCCAAGGACTAACCGATTACAAGCAGGCCGACCCGCTTTTGCATCGCACGTTCGGCGCGGTGGTCGTCGCCGCAGGCGGCAAACGTCTGGACGACCTGCGCCTGCGTTCGCCGCGCGGCACGTCGCACCGGTTCAGCGTCTACGTGCTCACGCGCCATCCCGCCACGCCGGAGCAGTGGCGGACGGCGATGGACGAGACCATCCGTCAGGTTGATGCGCAGGACGTAGCCGCCCGCCGCACCGCGCACGAGCGTTGGTGGGGCGCTTTCTGGGAACGCAGTTGGATCCGCGCGTCGATGGACCCGGGCGCTCCCGCATTCCTCGCGGCCATCGTTCCGACCAATGCGTTGCCCGTGCGGGTCGGAATGGATCAGACGGGCAACAACCGTTACCTCGGCGAACTGGGCCGCGTCAGCGTTTTCGGCAAGGTGTTAAGCGGGGACGAGATCGCGGCACTGGCCCAGGGCGTACGCAATCAGGCGCTGGCAGATCAGCCCGGACTGCTCTTTACCGGTGCTGGGCTGAAACCGCAGGGCCTTACAAACTCCGTTGGCTGGAACCTGTCTTCCGGCGTGACAATCGAGGCTTGGGTGAAGCCGCAAAAGCTGGGCGGGGGCGGCGCGCGGCTTGCCGACAAGATCACGCCGGGGGGCAGCGACGGCTTTCTTCTGGACACCTTTCCCGGCAACAGCCTGCGCTGGATTTGCGGTCAGTATACCCTCCAACTGAAGGATGTCTTGCCGGTCGGGCAGTGGACGCACGTTGCGGCGGTGGCCGATGCGGCGGCGAGCGGGCTCAGCCTGTACGTCAACGGCAAACTCGCCGACAGCAACGCCAGCGCGGCGGTCCGCGACGAGGCCGCGTATGTCAGCCAGATGTACCACCTGCAACGGTTCGTCACGGCGTGCGCAGGCCGCGGTGCGTATCCGATCAAGTTCAACGGCTCGCTGTTCACGGTGTCTCCCGGCAGCGATGAGAAAGATCCCGATTACCGCCGCTGGGGGCCGGGCTACTGGTGGCAGAACACGCGTCTGCCTTACATCAGCCTGTGTACGGCGGGCGATTTCGACCTCATGCGCCCGCTCTTCCACATGTACGTGGACGAACTGCTCCCGCTCTGCAAATACCGCACCAAGCACTATCTCGGACATGACGGCGCGTTCTATCCGGAGTGCGTCTACTTCTGGGGGCCGATGTTCAGCGAGACCTACGGCTGGACGCCTTTTGAGAAGCGCACGGATAAGCTTCAGGAGAGCGGCTGGCACAAGTGGGAGTGGGTCGGCGGGCTCGAACTTTGCTGGATGATGCTCGACAGTTACGAGCATACCCTTGACCGCGAATTTCTCCAAAAGACCGCGCTGCCGTTCATCCACGAGATCCTCACGTTCTTTGAGCAGCACTATCCCGTCAACGCGCAAGGCAAGCTCGTCATGCATCCGTCGCAGGCGCTGGAGACCTGGTGGAGCTGCACCAACGCGGCGCCCGAGCTTGCCGGCTGTATCGCCGTCACCGAGCGCCTCCTTGCCCTGCCATCCAATCTTTCTGCCGCGCCTGAGCGCGAGTTCTGGCAGCGCTTCAGCGCCAAGTTGCCGCCGATGCCGGTGCGTGTGGCCGACGGCAAGACGGCCCTCGCCCCCGCCGAGTTTTTCGCGAACAAAAGCAACTGCGAGAATCCGGAACTGTATGCGGTCTTCCCTTTCCGGCTGTTCGCCTTCAACCGGCCCAATCCCGAGTGGGCGCTTGAAGCGTTGGAGCATCGCTGGGACCGGGGTAACGTCGGCTGGCGTCAGGACGGCATATTCATGGCTTACCTCGGGTTGACGAACGACGTGCGCAAAGCCCTTGTGGAGCGCGCGCGCAGTCACGACCGCAGCGAGCGTTTCCCCGCGTTCTTTGGGCCGAACTACGATTGGACGCCCGACCAGGACCACGGCGGCGTGATGATGAAGGAGTTCCAGTCCATGCTGATGCAGACCGATGGCCTGCGTATCTTTCTCCTGCCTGCCTGGCCCAAGGAGTGGGATGTGGAATTCAAGCTGCACGCTCCGCAGCAGACGGTTGTCGAAGGCGTCTACCGCAAAGGCAAGATCATGTCGCTGCGAGTCACGCCGGAATCTCGGCGCAAGGATGTCGAAAGCGGCATTGCGCTGCCGCCGACTTGACGTATTAATCGGCTGTCTGCAGCTTCCACTCGAGGACGCCGCCGGAGACGTCGGGCTGGAGCTTCACGTTGAGGCGCAGACCGCGCGTGGTGACCGGCGCAGTGAAGGTGACCTCGCAGAGCTTGTCCTTCGCGACCGGATAAGCGCCCTCGACAGGAGCGGCTTCCCACTCACCGCTCTCGCTCTGGTATTGGACCTTCCATGAGGCGGGCAGGCGGCAGGCGCCTACGCCCGTGTCATCGAACCAGTAGACCGCGCAGCCCTTCAACGTTTCCGGCGCAGGGAAAACATACTGGAGCCACTCCTCTGTGCCTTTGTTGGGCCACCAGGTCATGCGCTTGACTTCGTGATCCCCGGAGTTCTTCGGCAGCACGCTGTCGTTGACGGCGGTGACCGTGTCGAGTTCCCAGCAGTGCGAGGCGGTGGTGTTGATGCTGGAGAGCGGCGAGGCGTTCTCGGGCGAGGTCGGGAACCAGACCTGCATCTCCTTGGCGCCCCGGAGGCACCAGGCGAAGTAGGGGATGAGCGTGGCGGTTGTCTGTTGCGCGGTGCGCTTGCCGCGCAGATCGACGAAGACGGACTGGGCCGGGGCTTTGAGCGCGACCATGGTGTGGCCGAGAATCGCGACCGAGTCCTGCGTGAAGGCCGCGTCGGCGGGAAGCATCAGGTTGAGGGCGTGGTCCGCGTTATCGGCGGATTCAGCGCAGAAGACCAGCGGGCCTCGCTCCACGGCGAGGCGTCCGATGTCGTCTTTCACTGCCGGGTTGGCCTGGATGCGGCGCACGGGCATGGCGAAGGCGAGCGTCACGGCATCGCCTGTGCGCCACGCGCGTTCGATGGTGACGTAACCCTGGTCGAGCGTGAGCGGCACGGGCTTGCCGTTGACCGCGATGGCCACGTCCTTGAGTGAGCCGGGATTGACCTGGGTGTAGAGATCGGAGGGAACGGGTTTGCCGATGGCCCAGCCGGGCACACGGATCTTGAGCGTGAAGGACGTCTTGTCCTTGGCGGGGGTGACCGCGATGCGCACGTCGCCGTTCCACGGGTAGGCGGTCTTCTGTGTGAGGGTCACGTCGCCGGCGGGCGTTTTCAGCTTGGCCTCGCTGGCGATGAAGAGGTTCACGTAGACCGCCGCGTCGCGCTGCGCGTAGGCGAACTGGCCGAACTGCGGGATGAAGCGCACGATGTTCACGGGGCAGCACGAGCAGCCGAACCATTTGGAGCGGGCGTAGCCGCCGCGGCTGGCGAGCGGGTTGGGGTAGAAGAACTCGTCGCCGGAGATCGAGATGCCGGAGAGGAAGCCATTGTAGATGATGCGCTCCAGCACGTCGATGTACCTCGCGTCGCCGTGCAGCAGGAACATGCGCTGGTTCCAGAGGGCGTTGGCGATCGCGGCGCAGGTTTCGAGATAGGCGCTCTCGTTGGGCAGTTCGTAGTTGTCGCCGAAGGCTTCGCCGTCGTGGCGCGCGCCGATGCCGCCGTTGAGGTGCAGCTTCTTAAAAACCACGTTCTCCCAGAGTTTGTCGATGGCGTCGATGTAGGATTTGTCGCCCGTCAGCGCCGCGACGTCGGCCATGCCCGCGTAAAGGTAGCCCGCGCGGACCGCGTGCCCCACGGCTTCGGTCTGCTCGACCACCGGTATGTGGTCCTGGTTGTAAGCGCCGTAGAGTTTGCGCAGATCTTTGCGTCCGCGCATGTCGATGAAGAACTTGGCGAGGTCGAGGTAGCGCTTGTCGCCGGTGACACGGTAGAGCTTGCAGAGGCCGATCTCGATCTCCTCGTGGCCGGGAACGACTTTGAGATGGGACTCGCCAGGGCCGAAGGTCTTGTCGATGAGGTCGGCGCTCTTACAGGCGACATCGAGCAGGGTCCGTTTGCCGGTGACTGTGTAATGGGCGGCCGCGGCCTCGTAGAGATGGCCGATGTTGTAGAGTTCGTGGCTGGCGCCTTCGTTGCTCCAGCGCGTGGGGCCGGTCATGCCGTCGATGAACCCCAGCGTGCGGGCGGTGTAGAGGTAGCCGTCAGGCTCTTGAGCCGCGGCCATTTTGGCGATCAGCGCATCGAGGTAGGCGTCGAGTTTCGGGTCCGGATGCGTGGCGAGCGTGTAGGACGCGCCCTCGACGATCTTGTAGACGTCGGAGTCATCGAAGGGGATGCCTCTGAAGGAGCCGGCCTCCAGCTTGCCGGCGCGCGCGAAGTTCGAGATGCGGCCGGTCTCTTCGCTTTTTGTGAAATCGGCCCAGACCGTCACGAGGCGGTTGGTCTCGAAGCGCGGCAGCCAGAAGCCGTCGAGGATCGTGACCTGCTTGAGCGGAACGGGCTGATAGGGGTAGTCGGAAGCGGCGGGCGAAAGACTGGCAGAGGCAGCGAGGGTGAGCGCGAGCAACGTGTGTTTCATGGAGTGAGACCTTGGGTTGTGAGAGGGACGACAGGGACAGAAGAGACGGGTGGGCTGAGCCAGTCGCGTAAGCCGGTGAGGATCGCGTCGGCCACGCGGCGCTGCTGTTCGGGCTGCTGGATGGCCTCTTCGCCCTCGGGCGACGAGAGGAAGTCAAGCTCGATCAGAATGGAGGGGACGGCGGGGTTACGGCAGACCGCGAAACTGGCGGTGCAGACGCCGCTGTCGGGAATCGCGGTGGCCGCCGCTACGTGGGGATGGATGGCGCGCGCGAGCTGTTCGCCGATGGCGTTCCAGAAGTAGGTGGCGAGGTGCCGGACGGTGTTGGGGTTCGAGGATGGAACGCAGGAATTGTAGTGGATGGCGACGAAGGCGGCGGCCTTTTCGGCGTAGGCCAGTTGGGCGCGTTCATAAAGGCCGACGTCGATGTCGGTTTCGCGCGTGAGGCGCACGCGGAAGCCGGCCTGCTCAAGGACCGACTTGACGATCCGGGCCTGCTGCAAGGTGATCCGCTTCTCCGTGACACCGGTGGGGCCGACCGCACCGGTGGAACTGCCGCCGTGGCCGGGGTCGAGCACGATCAGCAGGTCCGAGGGCGTGCGGTTCGCCGGCGGATGCGGGCCGAAGCCCGCGCCGATGTCAGGAAGTGGCAGGTCGCACGACGGCCGGTCGGCGTCGTTGGTCGCGGGCGACAGGTGGCGGGTCTCCGTGAAACGCTGGATGCCGGCGAGCCAGAAGCGCGTGTGTTCGCCGATGAAGCCCGCGCCCCGCACGCGGAGGCCTGGCGTCAGAAAGGCCACGGTGTCGCCTTCGCCGGGTTCGCTGCGCGCGCGGGTTTCGAAAAGCGGGCCGGTGACGGCATAGGTCGGCCACTCGGCACGTGCGGTGATCGTTGCGGCGTGAGCGTCGGCCAGGGCGTCGGCGTAGAAAATGACCGGCACCTTCTCTGCCGGGTCGGCGAAGGTGATGGACGCCGCATAATGCGTGAGTTGGTCGGGCTGCGGGGTCAGGGTGAGAATGCGCTCGCCGACGGCGGCGTGTACGGTGAGGCCGGTGGGGGCGAGGCAGGCGAGGCGGACCGTCTCGCCTGTCTGGACGCCGAGGATGTGCAGGGGCGCTGTGGCGCGAAGGCTCTTGCCGTCCCAGGCAGGGGCTGGAAAGGGCACGGTGAAGGTGTGACGGTACTCCGTGGCTCCCGCGCGGAAGACGAGGGTGTTGGTGCCGGGCGTGACGGGGGCCATGCAGAGGAAGCCGCCGGTGCGCCAGGGGGTGACGGTCTGGCTGTTGACGGTGATGGGCGTGTCCGGCGGCGCGATCGAGCCGATGACGAAGGTCCGGCTGTCGGTTGACACGCTCGATCCGGCGGCGGGAAAAACGACGTTGATTGTCGGCTCGGCGGCAACCGCTGAACCGACAACCCAAGCGAGCGCAGGAAGGCTGGCTTTTAAAGGGAAACTCATGGCCGATCAGTATAGAGGGCTTGCGCGTCTGAACCAACTGTTTTATTTTCCCGCTTGTCAAACCGGGGTCGGAACCCGTACACTCTTCACATCGTAATGCAACTGAAAGGCGTCTTTTTAAGGTCTTTGACCGGTGACGCCGATTGCTGGTTCCGGTTTTTTGCCGGATACAAACCGACACGATGAGAAGTGAGTTGGCACATCGCCGCATCGCTTGCGAGGCGGCGAGCCTATGAATATCGCACAGAGTGAAAGATCCGAACGGGTCTTCTCTTCGACAGGCCACTACGGCCTAACGTCTGACAACGCGAAGTTCTTCGCAAATCCGGTTCAATCAGAAAGCACGTATCGTAAAGTTTCCGGCAACGGGCGCACGCCAGCGATGGATGTGAACGGGGCTAAGGATTTCCGTCGGTTCGCCTTTAAAGCCCTGCCTGTCTGCGGGGCCGATAAGCTCTGGTTTTCCGCGCATCTCGACGGTCAAGGCGAGGTGTTCGCTCAGGTCTGGTCCATCTTTACCGAAGCGTTCACCGGTTTCGAGCGGCGCACGCGCAGGGAGCAGATGCGCGTGATGCGTCATCCCCGGTACCGGTTCTCGGCGGTCATGCGGGAGGATTCGGTGGTGGGTGTGCTGGCGTGGTGGGAGCTTCCGGGCTTCTGTTTCATCGAGCACTTCGCGATCTCCTCGGCGCAGCGTTCGGGCGGTTTAGGCCGCCGGGCGATGGAGCTGCTGAAATCGCACATGGACCGCCCGATCGTGATGGATGTGGAGCCCTTCGGCTCCAACCATCAGGCCGCGCGCCGCGTCGCGTTCTACAACCGTCTGGGTTTCACCTATGGCGGCGAGTCGGTCACGTTGCCCGCGTATGAGGGCAAGGCGACCGCACCGTCCAACCTGATGGCGTGGCCGATCGTGTTGGATCGTGCGGGACGGGAACGCGTGCTCGAAACCATCGAGCGCGAGATCTACCGCCAGTTCGACGCCGTGTCTTACCCCAGTGCGGTGTAGCCGCGCGGCTTTTACGCGCTTTCTATCCGAAGCAACATGGGCTATCATGGCCCTGTTGCTTTTTTGCTTTGCGGAAAGGGGCGCGTTTTGGCGAAAGCTGAAAATATCCTGAAGGCCGACTGGATTTTCACGAACGCGGCGGTCTGGCTCGGCGACGCGGCGGAAACGGCCGCGACCGCGCTGGCCGTGAAGGGCGGCCATATCTTGGCGGTCGGTTCAGACGCCGAGGCGATGGCCTATGCGGGCCGCAACACGGAGGTGGAGGATCTCCGCGGCAGCTTCGTGATGCCGGGGTTCATCGATTCGCACACGCATGCGCCGGGAACGGCGCTTTCGGACCTCTATGACGTGTCGCTCTACACCTGCAAGACGCCGGAGGCGTGTCTGCGGGCGGTGCGGCGCTTCATGCGCGACTATCCTGATGCGGAAGAGATCCGCGGGGCGGGATGGGACATCGCGGGCTTCACCGACAAGGAGCTGATCCACGGGCCGCGCAAGGCGCGCCTCGACGAGGTTTCCTCAAGCATCCCGATCATCCTGCGCTCATACGACGGCCACTCCGTCTGGATGAACAGCGCCGCATTCGCACGATACGGCATCACGCCGCGCACGCCGGACCCGGCGGGCGGCGTGATCGAGCACGACCCGCACACCGGCGCGCTGTGGGGCACGCTCAAGGAGGAAGCCTCCAAGCTGCTTCCGCCGAAGAGCTACTCCGCGCAACAGTACACCCGCGCGTTGAAGCTCTACCAGACGCGCATGCACCGGTATGGCATTACGGGGGTCATGAGCATCTGTGCTTCGGGACTGGGGGCGCCGGCCGAGGCTTTCGCGCGGCTGGAAGACGAAGAGGAACTCGAACTGAGGATCCGCTTCGCTCAGGAGATCAGCCCCGAGTATCCGGTCGCCGAGCAGGTTGCCGCGCTGAAGGCGCTGAAGGTGCGGTGTGACGGCGAGCTGTTCAAGGTGACCACCGCCAAGTTTTTTGCCGACGGCGTGGTGGAGGGCGGCACGGCGTTTCTGAATACGCCTTATGCCGCCAAGGCGGGTCGGGAAAGCGACGAGAACAACGACGCCGTGTGGGGCCTGAAGGATCTGGCCGCGGCTTTCGTCACAGCCCATCGCGCGGGCTTTCAGCTTTTCACGCACTCGATCGGAGATGCGGCCACGCGGCGCGTGCTCAACGCGCTGCGCCTGGCCGGCGCGACGCGCTGGCGCGACGCCCGCCCTGTCATCACGCACCTGCAGCTGGTGCGGGCGCCGGACATCCGGCGCATGAAGCGGCTGGGCGTGGTGGCGTCGGTCCAGCCGTTCTGGCACATGAAGGAGCCCAACTGGTGGCGGCGCGTGGACGCGACGATGCTGGGTCCGCAGCGTGCCACGCGCGAGTATCCGTTGCGCTCGCTCTTTGACGCGGGCCTGACCGTGGCGTCGTCCTCGGACCATCCGATCACGGTGCAGCCCGACCCGCTGGTCGCGATCGAGATCGGGGTGACGCGCAATCTGGCGGCTGCCAAATGGTACGGCGTGAAGGATATCACGCGCGCCGAAAGCAAGCGGTATCTTCTGGGTCAGCGCCAGCGCGTCAGCGTCGAGCGCATGTTGGCGAGTTACACGCGGAACGGCGCGACCCTCATGGGCTGCGAAGAGGTGTGCGGCACGCTGCTGCCGGGGATGGCGGCGGATTTCATTGTGTTGGACCGCGATCCGCGCGCCATGCCGCCGGTGGAGATCGAAAAGTGCGAAGTGCTGCGCACCTATTTCAGCGGGCGGATGGTGTGGGACAGCGCAAGTGACGCGTGATTTCAAACGCGAGGAGAAAATGCCTGCGTAAAGGTCTGTTTATAAAAGAATTAAATAAATTCTATTTTGTGTTAATTTAATGCTGTTTCAATGTATTCGACCTCCGCCCGTCCCCAAGCTGCTTCTGTGGAGTCATTTTGAAGATTCAGTGCGGTGTCCGGCGCGGGTCAGACAAT
>JANYBJ010000211.1 GCA_025360845.1 bacterium | reverse complement strand
GCACAGGACGATGAACCAGACCGCCCAGAGAACCGCTATCGCGGACAGATACCAGCCGTATGGGGAAACATACATGCCGGTAGCATGACAGAAGCCGGGGAAAGATGTCAAGCGCACCGAATATATTCGCGAACGGGCCGCAGTTCTCAAAGCGCGATAAACGCCTCACGGCGTCGCGGCAAAACCCTGCCGCCCCACAGCGATGGCGAGGCTCTAGCCGTTTGTAGCCCGCAAGGGGCCTTCTTTCAGGGCTGGTCGGCCAGAGCGAACTTGAGGACGAAGGCGTGCCGGCACGGCGGCGCTTTTGCGACCGACGCGGGCACCGTGACCGTAATCTGACCGGCGGGGTCGGCTTCCCACGCCAGCGGCTTCCGCACGCCAAGCAGGCTCATCGTCGAGCCGGGCTCCGGCTGGAGCCCGGAGAAGGCGATGCGCTCCGGCAGCCCGTCGCCCGGGGCGGCCGTGAGGTAGATCGCGTAGGCCGTCTTGTCTTTGCGCGTGAAGACCACCGGCCCTTGCTTGTAGGGCGCGACCGGGCGCGTGCCGTAGATGGCTTCGCCGTTGACCCGCATCCACTCGCCCATCTCCTTCATGCGCTGCAGCGCGGCGGGCGGCAGTTCGCCGTCGGGCTGCGGTCCGACGTTGAGCAGGAAATTGCCGCCCTTGCCCACGATGTCCACGAGCAGGTGGATCAGCGTATGCGTGGACTTGTACTTGTCGTCCGGCTTGAACGACCACTGGTCGCCCATGGTCATGCAGGTTTCCCACGCATACGGCAGCGGCTTCTCCGGCACCTCCTGTTCCGGCGTCCGGTAGTTCTCGTAGCGCCCGCCCACCGTGCGGTCCACCACGATGAGGCGCGGCTGGTGCTGCCGCGCCATCGCCACGAGGCGGTCCATCTGCAAATCCTGCTGCGGCGGCCGGACCTGTCCGGCGTCGAGCCAGAGGATGTCGATGGGGCCATAGCCGGTCATCAGCTCCGCGATCTGCCCGTGCGTGAACTCGACGAAGCGCCGCCACTTCTCGGGCTGGGCGCGCGTGTCGTAGTTCGGGTTACGCGTCCGCGCCGGAGCGGACGGGTCCCAGTAGTCGGGGCAATGCCAGTCGGCCTTCGAGAAATAGGCGCCGATGGCAAAGCCGTCCTTGCGGAATGCGTTGAACACCTCGCGCACCACGTTCGCTCGCTTGCTCGTGTGGAACGGCACGTCCGGTGCGGTGATGCGGTAGTCGCTCAGCTTCGTGTCGAACATGCTGAAGCCGTCATGGTGCTTGGTGGTGAAGACGACGTACTTCATGCCGGCGTCTTGGGCGGCGTCGGCCCATTTGCGCGGGTTGAACTTCGCCGGGTTGAAGGTCTTGGGCAGCGCCCAGTAGTCGCGGGTGAACCGCGCCAGGTCCTTGCCCCGCTCGACCCAGGGCTGCAAATCGTCCGGCCGCGCCCACTTGTCCTCTTCCACCAGCGGCCACGATTCGATGCAGCCCCACTGGCTGTATGGCTCCCAGTGCATCATGAATCCGAACTTGAGGTCCTGGAACCACGCCAGCCGCTCCGGGAGCCAGGCGAACTCCGGATGGTCCGGCGCGCTCCAGAACGCCATCATGATCTTGGCCAGGATCTGTTCGCCCACTTCGTTGGCGTGAACGATGTCGCGGTAGAACACATGCGGATGCGCCTTCGACGAACGGATGTACTCCGCCCAAGGCGTGGTCATGTCGAGATAGGAGCAGCGCTCCTCGGCAGCCAGCGCCTTCAGGGCCTGGCCGTAGGCGCCGCTGCCGGAGTGCGATGCCCCGGCGAGCGCGTCGGCGTCGCGCGGGTCGGCCGTGCCGAACGTGCCGGTCGCGAGGAGGATCTCAACCTCCGGCAACCCGGCACGCAACTGGCGGATGACTTCGCGGATGCTCGCGATGTCCTTCTGACTGATGCCGCCGATGTAGACGAGGTCGGGCTTCCGCGGGAGGATGTACTTCGCCACCCGGCCTTCCTCCCGGTAGTGCTGGCAACCGCCGCCGCCGCGCACGTATACCGTGGTCTTGATCGAAGCCTTCGGGTACGCCTCCTGCAGCTTCGCCACCCAACCCGAGCGCATGGTGTCGTTCACGATGCTGTCGCCGAGCGCGAGCAGCCGAAGCTCGCCCCCTTCGGTGAGCGTGCGGCGCGTCCGCCGGAGATACGTCCAGTCCGGGGCCGGCGGCGTGAACTCGCCCTTCGGCAGCTCCTTTTGGATGGCGTCGATCTGCGCCGGCGAGCGGCACGGCGAGCTGAATATGTAGTAGTCCTTTTCCGAGGGCTCGCTCTGCTCTTTCACATCGGGCGGATACTTGGCGGGCAATGCGCCCTCCTTTGGAAAAGTCACGGGCGAGTCCGCCATCATGCCGCCGGGCTTGGCGGCGGTGCTGTTGACGGCGTTGCGGTCCTGCGGCGCCGCGTTCTGGGCAGGCGCGAGCGTGGCGCAGGCCGACAGAATGAAAATGGGAAGCATGTGAATCACTTTATCCATTGCGTACTCCTAACCCGGCTTAGCCGGAGCCAAACAGTTCAGTCTGACGCCCGACCCGCAGGAAACTTAACCTGCGCCAGCGCCTTCACAGCCGTCACGTAAGCGAGAACCTCGTCGGCGCTCAGCGCACGGTCAAGGACGACGATGTCGTCAAGCGTCATCGCAGGCCCGTCGCCGCTGCTGCCCAGCTCCGCGGAAGTGATCTCGCCCTCTTTGAAGATCCGGCCTTTGGGCGTGTGCCGCGTGCGCTCTTGGCCGTCCCGGTAAATGCGGATGTCGGCCGCGCCGCTGACGCTGATGGCCGCGTGATGCCAGACGCTCGGCTCGAACCAGGCGCGCCCGCCCGACACGTCATTGCAGTTTTCCATGCCGTCGAAGTTATAGCATTGGAATAAATACGTCGGCTCTTTCAGGGCGCACCACGGCCCCTTGCCGGCGACGAACGCCGAGATCCAGCCCTTGCCGCGCAGCGCCAGCACGCCGAAGCCCGTCTCCTCGCCCACGGGCTGGTCCAGCCGCCACCAGAACATGACCGTGAGCGGCTTGTGTAGGCTCAGCGCAGGGCTTTGGATCACACACGCGCCTTTCTTCGGCGCAGGCCCGCTGCCGGCCCTGTAGCCCGCGCCGGTCAGCCCCGGCACCGGCTCGTTTTCCGCCAACGTCAGCGCGGCTCCGATGAGGTTGATCTCCGGCGTCTTCAGCCCCTTCGAAAAAGAGTGGTAGAAGACCACGCGGTCGGCGATGCCCGGCGGCAGGTAGAGCAACCCGTCCGCGGGCGCGGCCAGGCCGGTCTCGGAGACGCCGGCGACGAGCAAGACAAGTATGCGGAACATCCGTTTCATTTGACCCCCTTCGGCGTCAAGCGCAGCACTTTCAACGCGTGCTTATTGAGCGGCACCATGATCGTGTCCTTCTGCAGCGGCAACTCGGCCCCGTTATCCATGTCCGTCACGACGCAGCCCTCGGCGAACCCGAGCGCCTTGGCGTCAACGGAGACGACGGCGGCCTCGTCCTTCTCGGCGTAGCTGGTCAGCGCGGCCACGGCCTCCTTGCCGGGGACGCTGTACACGATGCTGACCACGTCGGGGCTTGCCGCCTTCACCGGCTGCGGACGTTCGTCCCAATACTTGTAAACCTGCAGGCCTTGCCTGTCCAGCAGGTCAAGAACGGGCCGGGCCAAGGCGGCGTTGTCCTTGTGCGACTGGACCCAGGGGCTGCCCCACCCGCCGTAGCCGTCGAGTTCGTGGACGAGACGCACGGCCGTGAACGTGCGCTGTGTCCAGGGGTCATCGGACAGCTTGCCCGCGTCACCCAGCGGCACCGGCCACACCCCGGCCAGTTCGCCTGTGGTGACGAGCTGGAGGTAGTCACGCGTGAAGCGGTCCTGCACGTCGCCCTCGGAGTACTTCCACTCCCACTCGTATTGGACGGTGCAGAACGACAGCATGGGCAGCGGGCTGAAGCTCGTCATGTGCGGGAACACGATCGGCAGCATGTGGCGCTCGTTCATCATGAGAAACGTCCGTTTGGCCAGGTCGCGCAGCCCCCAGATGCCGGCCGCGGGCACGACCGTGCCGTCCGCCCGCCGGTAGGCGTCGGTCATTTCGGTGTTGAACGACGGCGCGATGAAGAAGTTGTCCCAGTACACCCCTTGGTTGTTGCCGGTCTCGAACGACTTCGCGTACCAATAGAGGTTGTAGTCAATGTAGGACGGCGAGGGCACGACCTTGATTTCGCCGCGGCTGCCGCCCTTGCCGACAGACCGGAAATCGTCGAGCAGCCACTCGTCCTTGAACGTTTCGCATTCCGGGAAGAGCTGGCAGGTGGCCCGGTTGTAGTAGAAGACCATCTTGGAGCCGAGGCGGGATCGCAGGTTGTGGCCGACGTGCGCCTCCCACGCCTGCACGGCCTCTTTGCCGTACGGCTCGAAGAGCTTGCGCCCGCGCTCGACCGTCGCCTTTACGTCGGCGTCGCTGAGCTTCTCGAGGTTGCCCCGCTTCAGCATCTCCCACAGGAACAGGTCCTGGCCTGCGGGGTACACCGAGCCGCAGTCGCCGAGCGCCAGCCAGTTGATGTCGGTGCCGAGGAGCTGGTAGCTGTCGCGGAAGAAGCGGTAGCGCCACCCGTTGGGGTTCTGGCCCGGCGCGTTCAGCATGGGCTTCACAGGCGCGGCCAGAAGCCCGAACGAGAGCGTCTGCGGGCGCGTGATCGTCGTCGGCTGGTTGACCAGGTGTACGCGCAGGATGACCTGCCCGTCCCGGCGCACGACCTCCAGGTTCGGCGTGGCCGGGTTCCAGCCCCAGCCCTTGTCGTTCTCCGCGAACCAGCAGAGCCCGCGCACGGGGCCGCCCAGAAAAACGTAGGGGCAGAAATTCTTGATGTAGTCGTCGCACGCCACTTTGCGCGCGTCCCACACCACGCCGTCGCCGCCGGGAACCTTCTGCGCGACGGGCGCGCGAATGCGGTCCGAGTTGGCGTGTATCAGCGTGGCCGCCTCGCCTAGGAAAGGGATCTCGAGCGTCAGCTCCTCGATGGCCTTGCCGTCGGTGGGCAGCAGCGTCAGGTCCACGCGCAGGGTGCCATCATAATCCCACGTGTCGCGGAAGGAAGCCTTGAACGGCCCTGCGGAAAGCTGCCCTGCGGTGCGGACCTCGTGCGGCTTGGACGAAACCACTTTAAACCGGCCCGCCTTCACCGGGAGGTCGGCGCCCCCCGCCCTCACGAGGTAGCGCATGGGGGCCGCCAGCAACGGCCTGACCACGCCCGTGTTGGCCGATTTCCCCGTCACCTGATCGAGCAGTCCGACATCGTTGAGCGTGTGTTCGCGCAGGACCGTCCGGAGCTTCTTGCCATCCACCTGAATGGGCGTGAACGGCGGATACACCGCGGTGCTGCGGCCGGCGGCGAGGTTCTCCCAGGGGAACACTGTGCGCTCGAAGCTCTTGACCGTCTCGCCTGGGGGACAGTTCGCGCCATCGGCCTTCAGGGCGATCTCGTACGCGCCTTCGAGGCTTGGCAGCTCCACCACCTTCTCTTGGCGTCCCTCCGCGAACGTGTCCGCGGGGAACTCAACGGTCTTGATCACCTTCTTGTCGGCGGCCCTGCGCACAACGGCGCTGACGCGTGACGGCTGCGCGGACTTCGGCAATCCGTTGATGTCCGCCGCGAGGCGCAGCTTGTTCCTGGAGGGATAGTAGGCGAAGCGGAAGTCCACGGGCGGCGCGGCCTTCGGCTTGCCGACGACCCAGCGGCTCGGCTCTTTCGCCCGCGTCCATTTCGTCTGCCGCTTGTGGTAGACGGTCTTGCCGTCTGCGGAGGACACGAGCACGGTCAGGTCGAAGACTGTGGTGGGGTCGCTTTCGGTGAGCGCCAGCCGGAGCGTCTCGCTGGCGCCGGGCGCCAACGTGAAGGCCTTCTCCTCCTTCAGCTCGGGCATGTTGTTGCGGACGAGGCCGAGAGAGGCCTTCAGTTCGAGTGGCTCGCGGGTCGGATTGCAGACCGTCAACTGGCCTTCAGCCGGGGGAAAGGTCGGGTCCTTCGACCACTCGAAGCGCACGCCCGGGGCTGCCCCGTCCGTGAAGGCGAACCGGAGCCCCGAATGCGCGTATGCTCCGCCGAGGCTGCTCCAGGCCCAGTCCGGCTTCCAGTCGCGGCAGAGGTTGACGGACCAGAGCCCGTCGGTTGCCTTGCGTCCCTGCGCGCCCGCGCCCAAGCTGGCCAGAGGAATGGCGATCTCGGTGCTCCACCAGCCGTCGTGCTGCGCGTGGGCCTGCCGGTAGCCGCCCTGCCACGACGGCTCCTCTGCACCGGCGCCCAGCACATGGATGTTGTAACCGCCCTTGCCCAGCGAGTTGCACAGGAACTGGTAGTCCACGCCGCTGACGGCATCCGGCGTCGGGCAAACGAAGACCTCCACCGCATCGTCGTAAGCGGCCTTCAGGCTGTCCGCCTTCACCTCGGCCGTCAGCGCGCCTTCATCCGGAAGCTGCGTCTGGAGAGCGACGTAGAGGTGCGTCGCTGTCGCGCCGACGAGGCCGCGCGCCCTCCGCCGCTGCAGCTTGCCCTCGCCCAGCGTAATGAAGCCGTCGAAGCCGGCCGCTGCCGCCCACTCCTTGGGCTCGATCCGGCCGTCGAGTTTCGGGGCCTCCCTCATGAGCGGCACGCGGAACTCTTCGGCGCCCTGCGCCGCCCACGCGCAGACGCACACTGCTCCAAGAACCGCGATTACGTTGTGACTCATGTCCTTGTTCTCCCACTTACGGTCGGACGTCTCATTGGTGTTCAAGCCGGAGCAGGCGGATTTCGAGCGGGGCCAGCGTCAGCGGCCACTCCACACGCGCGCCGGTCAGCACGTCGCGCGCGGACTTGGCCTGCCCGCCCTGCGTTAACGCCACCGGCGTCCTCTCGTAGTTGCACAGATTGACCAAGGTTCCCTCGCACGTTTCCGCGCTGCGCCACTCCACGCCCCAGGCCGGCTGCGCGTCGGCCGCGCGCAATTCCACGGCCGGCCGCAGGTTCCAGGCGGGTAGCCGGGCCATGATTTGCACATGCAGGGCGCGGGCCGACGTTGTGGCTTGACGGTAGCCGATTTTATCTCCGGTCAGGTTGGAAGCCCGCGGCCGCCCGAATTCGTCGTGCGTCAGCAAGTCGCCCTCGCCGATGAAAACAAGCCGTCCCGTGAACCGGCGCAACGTTGCCAGAGCCGCGTCCGAGAAATGCGTGATGCCGGGTATGAAAACCGCCGGCGCCTCCGGTACGACGCCGGCCTCCAACTGCCGCTCCGTGATGAAGCCGGGCTTCAGCCCGGTGAAGGAAAGCGCCGTGTACAGCTTGCCGAGGCATTCGGTGTAGCCCCCGCCGTCCCAGACGACCGCGGTCACGCTCTGCACCAGCAAGGCTTGCGGACGCGCCTGCTGGATCGCGGTGATCTCGCGCGCGGCCCGGTTCAGGTCGTGATTCACGAATCCCACCGCCTCCGTACACGCCGGCCGATGCATGATGCTGCCGGCGAAATCGTTCTTCGGGTCGAAGGTCCGCCCCCAGACCCAGATGGTCGTCGCGCTCTGCCCATGCACGGCGGCCTGCCACAGGCCCGCGCGGATGTGGGCGGCGGGCACGTAGCGTGTATCGCGGTCGGCGATGAGGTGGTTCTCCGTGTTGAACACCGGCGCGTCCAGGACGGACCGCTGCAGGTCGTGGCCCATCGCGTTCATCTGCCAGTCTTGCGCAAATTCACCGACGCCGAAGGTGTAGAAGTTCACCGCGTCATTGCCGTTGATGTCGCTGAACCGCCCAAACAGTGTCGCGTCCACACCGAACTTGATGTCGCCGTCGTTGAGCAGGGTCCACGTCATGGCCTTGGCGTGGACGGGCAAGCCGGGCGCGACCGCATGCACCGCGTCGGCCATCCGCTTGTGCCAGTCCGCGAAGAACTCCTGGTTGAACCGGAGGTAATCGATCCACAGCGCCTGCGCCGGGCGAGGCCCGAAGGAACTCGGCAGCGGGACTTCGGCAAAGGTGGCGAAGGTGGAGCCGCAGAGGGCGTTCACGTTCGTCACATTCCCGTGGCGCTTTTCAAGCCAGGCCTGCCACAACTGCCGCGCCGGCTCGCACGGCTCCTCTTCGTTCACCGGCTCGTTCGAGAGGCAGATGCTGTGCAGGGCGGGATGGTCCTTGATGGGCGGGATCAGCGTGGCGATGAAGCGGCGCATGAGTTCCTGCCCCTCCGGCGCGTGCAGGCAGTACTGCAGGAACCCCGTGCGCTGCTTCTTCAAGTGCGGCCACTTCTGGAGCGCCCACTCGGGCATGTAGTGCGGGCTGATCAGCAGGCAGACCGCGACCCCGGACTTCTGGGCGCGGTCGAGGGTCTGTAGGAGCCAGCGGACCGGCGCGTCGTTGGTCTGGCCTTCCGCAGGGAACACCGCGCTCGGCCCCACCTCGATTTGGATGATGTTCGCCCCGTAACCCGGCCATTTCTCCATATCGTCGACAACCTGGCCAAAGTGCCCGAAGCCATTGAAGAACACCGGCCGCTCCATCGTCACGTCGCCGGGAATCCGGACAGGCGCAAGGAACGAGCTGCCTTTCACCACGGGCCGGCTCTCCCCCGTCCACCGCGGCACCGCGGGAAACCGGCGCTGTCCGCTGCGGGCCTCTTCGAGTTCACGGGCCAGCCGCACGGCCATCGCCTCAAGGTCTCCGACCTGCTCCAACGAGCGCCGGACCTCCCCGCCGCGCGCGTCTTCCTCCGCGTAGCCGACGAAATTCTCCAGCACCGTGGCCGTGACGAGCGGATACGAGAGGTCCTGGCCGGACGCCTTGACGGCTCCCAGCGTCTCGCGGAGCGCGGGCAGCCGAGCCTTCAAGGCGGCCAGCCGCTCCAGCGCGTTGCTGGCCGAATAGAACCGGACTTGCGCGAGGGCCGTCACGCGCTCCTGGCCCGCCTCTTCCAGACTCAAGGTCACGCGGCGCGGCGCATCGCCGCCCGCCGTCGCGGCGCCTTTCACCTGCACGCGCCACACGCCCGCCTCAACGGCTGCGGGCTGGCGGAAGGTTTCCCCGGAGCCCAGCGCCGCGGTCCACGTCCCCGCCGCCGCGCGCGGCGTGATCAGCGTGAAGTCCAGGCTGAACGCGCCGTCGCCTTGGACCACGTAGTCCGCGTCGTCCGGTTCGAGCGTGGCCCGCGCCCCGGCCATTCCGTCGGGCGCATCGACCGTCGGGGCCGAGCCTTCCTCCAGCTTCACGTCGTCGATCCACGCCCCTTGCGTGGGGCTCTCGGTGCTGATGCGCAGGGTGAAGTCGCAGTCCTGCGGTGCGGGCGTGAACGCCTTCCACACGCGGCGCCACTGCCCGCCGGACGCGACGAGCGGGAGCCGGATTTGCCAGTCCCGCCCGCCGATCACGCTCAAAGTGCCGGGCGCCTCCGACTTCACCCACAGGCTGATCGTGTAGGTCTTGCCCTCCTCAAGCCGGACAGGCTGACTGTTCCAAAGCATGCCGAAGACGTGCGCCCCGAACTCCGTGCCGTTGGTGATGCGGAGCGAGCAGCCGCCCCGGTGCGCCACGGCGCGATCCGTGAGGCAGGCCGCATCCGTGTTGCGCCGGTCCCACTGCCAGCCGTCCGGAATGCCGTTGTCCCGCGTCTGCTCGAAGCCTGGATTGACAAGAAGGTTGCGGCCCGGCCGAAGCGTCTCGGCGACCACGCTTTTGATTTGAACCGTCTCGCTTTGATCCCGCTCCCATTTCCCGAACGACTTTCGCAAAACCTCCGCCGCCGGCTTCAGCGTTCCGTCAGACCTCACAAGCCCAAAGTGCGACTCGTTCGGATTCTTGATCGGATAATCGTACAGGCACCAGGCAAGCGCGCCCGCGATCCGCTCCTTCTCCGCTGCCGCCAGAACGATCTCGTAAAGCCGCGCCTGCTCCGCCTCTGTGCCGGGATGTTCGGCGATTTTTTCGCGCAGCGATGCTTCCGCGCCGAATTGAGGATCGCGCGCGGTACACATACCGAACTCGCCAATGATCAACGGGCGCGGTTTACCAACGCCCCCTTGATTTGCGATGTCTTCGCCCACACGTGCGAGTCCCTTTTCGAAGAGGATTTTTTTCGGGGAATACTCGTGATATTGCAGCACATCAGGCAAGCCAACTTCTGCGAGACGATCCGTCCGGTAAGCGATGCCGACGGTGGTGAGATGATTCGTGTCGAGCTGCTTGACGAAAGGAATCGCAGCTTTGAGGTAGGCGCGCGTGCCGTCCGTCCACTTCGCGTCGTCTTCCGGCTCGTTCATCAGATCCCACATCAGGACCCGTCCGTCCTCACGATGTGCGCCGACGACCGCTGAAAGCGCCTTTCGCCAGCGCGACTCCGCCGCTGGCGACGCAAGCGACTCCGGAGTGAAATCGAAACAGAGAATGACGCGAACGCCGTTCCGCCAGGCGGCGCTCAGCAACGCCTCCATTTTCGCCAGATAGGCAGGCGTCGGAGCGCCGTCGCCCTGCATCAGCCCGGCCTGCTCAAGGTCCGGCGCGAACGTAACAAAGGTGCGGACCGTGTTGACCCGCAGCGATGCGGCGAGCGCCATATCCCTCTCCCACACCTCGGCCGGCGTTTTCGTCCACATGCCTCCCCATGGGGTCTCTCGCGGATAGTAGTTCACCCCGCGGACTGAAAGCGGCGCAAGCGCACGGATCAGTTCCGCCTTCTGCGGCGCAAGCGCGTTTGTGGATTGGGCCAGAACGGTCCGTGCGATTCCAGCCACCAGCCAGCCGATGACGATAATCGTTCTCACAATATTTCCCCCTGTGTATCGAAATTGAATATACACTCGGCCCGCAGAAAGACAAGCGGGATTCGCAAACAACTCCACTTAGGGCGCATGGCAGTTCTGTTGGTGGATACCCTTTTTGATCGTAATCCTAATCCTAATCGTAATCCTAATCCTAATCCTAATCCTAATCCTAATCGTAATCCTAATCCGCTAACCGCCGGTTGCCGGCCTCATATTCGGCCGGTTCCTCATGAATACGCTCAGCGGACGTGCTGCGTATCAAGCCCGCCAGCATCGAGACAATACGCACCAGCATCTCT
>JANYBJ010000155.1 GCA_025360845.1 bacterium | reverse complement strand
CGCCAGGCCTTCCAGGAATTGGCCTCTGTGCTGCGGCTAGACCCCGCCCATCTGCCGGCGCAGCTGCACCTGCGCGCGCTAAAACTGCTTCCCTTTGAATAGTGAACCCTTAAATTACTCCCCAGACGATGATCACTACCTCCTCGGCTCCTGTCGGTCTCCCGACCAAACCCAGCATCAACGCCACTTACCTTTGGACCATCTGCCTGGTCGCCGCCCTGGGCGGATTGCTCTTCGGCTACGACTGGGTGGTCATCGGCGGGGCGAAGCCGTTCTTCGAAAAGTTTTTCAATCTCACCAGCGAGTCCCAGGTCGGCTGGGCCAACAGTTGCGCCCTGCTGGGATGCCTGATCGGCTCACTGGTTTCGGGCACGTTGAGCGACCGGTTCGGACGTAAGATATTGCTACTGGTCTCGGCGTTTCTTTTCGCGGTGTCCTCGATATTGACAGGCTGGGCCGGGACATTTTTTGCATTTGTCGTCTGGCGTATTGTAGGCGGTGTAGCCATCGGCATGGCATCCAACCTCTCGCCCATGTACATCGCTGAGGTGGCGCCGGCGCACATGCGAGGAAGGCTGGTGGCCATCAATCAATTGACGATCGTGTTCGGCATTCTGGGGGCTCAGATCGCCAACATGCTGATCGCGGAGAAGGTGGCTGACGGCGCCACGGCGGAAATGATCCGGGTGTCCTGGAACGGACAGTTCGGCTGGCGCTGGATGTTCACGGCGGTGACCGCGCCCTCGCTGCTGTTCTTTGTCGGCGCGCTGCTCGTGCCCGAGAGTCCGCGCTGGCTGGTCAAGAACGGCAAGCCGGAATTGGCGCGCCTGATCCTGTCGAAGATCGGCGGGCAGTCCTATGCCAATGTTGAGGTTGCGGACATACAGGACACCATCGCCAGCGAAGAAGTGAGCCGGGTGCGGTTCGGCGACTTGCTGGTGCCGAAGATGCGCAAGGCACTGGTGGTGGGCATCGCGCTGGCCGTGTTGCAGCAGTGGAGCGGGATCAATGTGCTGTTCAACTACGCCGAAGAGATCTACCGTTCCGCTGGCTACGGGGTCAACGACATCCTGTTCAACATCGTCATCACCGGGGCGATCAATATGGTGTTCACGCTGCTGGCCATCGGCCTGGTGGACCGTTGCGGGCGGCGTCCGCTGATGCTGGTCGGGTGCGCGGGGGTCGGGCTTTCGCACGTGCTGATCGGGGTGGCCTACGTCTTGCATCTGAAAGGCCTGGCGGTTCTGGTCTTCACCCTGTGTTCCCTGGGATGCTACGGCATGTCGCTGGCGCCGATCACCTGGGTGCTGATCTCGGAGATCTTTCCGAACCGCATCCGCGGCGCGGCCATCTCCGTGGCGGTGTCGGCGTTGTGGATCGCCTGTTTCATTTTGACCTACACCTTCCCGATCCTGAACGGGGCGCTGGGCACGGCGAAGACCTTCTGGCTGTATGCGGCGATCTGCTTCGCGGGATTAATCTTCGTGTTCTTCAAGGTGCCGGAGACCAAAGGCAAGTCGCTGGAGCAAATCGAGAGGGAGTTGGCAGAGTGATTATGACATCGAGAGAGCGGATTCAAGCGTCGTGTGCGCACCGTGAGCCTGACAAACTCGCCGTAGATTTCGGCGGCGGTTTTCAGACGGGCATGCATGTGAGCGTGGTGTATCAACTGCGGCAGTCGTTGGGGCTGGACAAGCCCGGCACGCCGGTGAAGGTGGTCGAGCCCTGCCAGATGCTGGGCGAGATGGCACCTGACCTCTGCGAGGCGCTGGGGATCGATACGGCCTCCCTGCATGGAACGGGGACCATGTTCGGATTCCCGGCGGCGGATTTCAAGGAGTGGAAGCTGCGTGACGGCACACCCGTGCTGGTGCCGGGCGGGTTTAACACGGAATACGCGCCGAGCGGCGAGCTGTTCCAATATCCCATGAGCGACCGCGCGGCCGGGCCTTGCGCGAAGATGCCGGAGGGTGGGAACTTTTTTGACGCGCTCAACCGGCAACCGCCGATCGACGAAGAGACTCTGACGCCCGAAGACAATCTTGAGGAGTTCGGGCCGGTGCCGGACGCGGAGTTGGCGGTCCTTGCTGAACGTGCCGCACGGCTGCATGAACAGACCGGTCGCGCGTTGTTCTGCACCTTCGGCGGGCTGACCTTCGGCGACATCGCGCTGGTTCCGGCGACGTTTCTGAAACAGCCAAAGGGCATCCGCGACATTGAGGAGTGGTACGTCTCACTTGTTATGCGCCCTGATTTCATCAAGGCGGTTTTTGAACGGCAGGCGGAGATCGCCATGGAGAATCTCGCCCGCCTCTACGCGGCCGTGGGCGACCGGATCTCGGTGATCCAGACCAACGGCGCCGATTTCGGCACGCAGAACGGGCCGTTCTGCTCGCAGGAGAGCTACCGCGAGCTGTTTCTGCCGTATCAGAAAAAGGTGAACGGGTGGATCCACGCGCACACGCCTTGGAAGACCTTCATGCACTGCTGCGGCAGCATCGTGCCGCTGCTCGACCTGATCGTGGAGGCGGAGTTCGACATTCTGAATCCGGTCCAGTGCTCCGCGACCGGCATGGAGTCGGCGATGCTCAAGAAAAACTACGGCGACAAACTCACCTTCTGGGGCGGGGGCGTGGATACGCAACAAACCCTGCCTTTCGGCTCGCCCGCTCAGGTGCGCGACCAGGTTCGGGAACGGATCGAGACCTTCGCGCCGGGCGGCGGGTTTGTATTTGGGGCCATTCATAACGTGCAGGCTCTGACTCCGATCGACAACCTGCTGGCGCTCTTTGAAACGCTCAAGGAGTACCGTTGAACCGGCTTCGACCTTGATGTTTCATATACAGACACATGAGAAAGAAAGGACAACCACATGCAGAAATTTCTGATCGGTATTGCGCTTCTGGCAGGAGTCTTTGCCAGTGCCGAAGAGAACACGAACCTTGCGATTGCTGAAGGACCGTTCAAGCCGGCTGGCCGGAGACGGCAAGGTTGCCGTGAGGTCGCTGGCCAAGGCCGCAGGCGCGGTCTCCGGCGTCACGCTTCTGGGAATGCCGGCAAACTCGAATGGGCTCAAACGGATAAGGGCCTGACCGTTACGCTGCCTCCGCAGAAACCCTGCGAGCATGTCTTCGCCCTGAAGATCGCCGGCGACGGCCTCAAGGTGGCCCCGTTGCCTGCGGAGTGATGGAGCACGCAGGAGGGCACCGATTAAATTCATAAACGGAAGAAAAATGTCATGATAAAAGTGTTCTCGAAACTCACCGTAGCCGGGATGTTCCTGGCCGGCCCCGTTGCCAATTTACGCGCTGAAAATCTCATGCAAGCCTACGCTCCTAAATCCGCCGGCGCGATCTCACTCGCCGGCGATTGGCGGTTCGGGATTTCCGGGACGGGTACGGGGACAATCCCGCGCGATTTAACCGGAAAGATCCGTCTGCCCGGCACCATCGACGACGCGGGACTCGGCCCGAAAAATACCAAACCACCTACGCTCGAAGGGCCGTATCGGCTTTACGACTACGCCGGTCCGGCGTGGTATCAGCGCGACATCGACATTCCCGCAAGCTGGCAGGGAAAACGGGTCACTCTGTTCTTGGAGCGCTGCCGCTGGGTTACCACGGTCTGGCTCGATGATCAGCGCATCGGCTCGCAGGACAGCCTGATAGCCCCGCACGTCTACGATTTTGGGACCGCGCTAACCCCCGGCAAGCATCGATTGACCATCTGCGTGGACAACACGGTCAAGATCAATCTCGGGAGATTTGCCTCGTCCTTGTTCGGTGGCACCTGGGGCAACATGAACGGCATCATCGGACGTGTCGAGCTGGCTGCGACGCCCCCGGTCTGGATGGACGATGTGCAGGTTTATCCGGATGTCGATAAAATGCAGGCGCGGGTGGTTGTGAAGATCGGCAACGCCACAGGCAAGGCCGGTCGTTGCACGGTGAGCGTTGGAAAACAAAGCGCCGAGGCAACATGGGACACATACGGCGGCCGGGCAGAAATCATCGCCGACATGAGCGGCGCGAAGTTATGGGACGAATTCTCTCCGAACCTGAGTGAGTTGATGGTGAAACTCGGGGAGGATGAGCGGATCGTCCGGTTCGGGATGCGGAAGTTCGCGGCGAAGGGAACGGTGTTCACGATGAATGGCCGGACGCTTTTTATGCGTGGTACGGTGGAGTGTTCTACGTTTCCGCTGACCGGCTGCCCGCCGACAGACGTGGCGGGCTGGCAGCGGATTTACCGGATCTTGAAATCGTGCGGGTTGAATTACATCCGGTTCCATTCGTGGTGTCCGCCGGAGGCGGCTTTCGCGGCGGCGGACATTGAGGGGATCATGGTCCAGGCCGAGGGCCCGGTGGCCAATGAATATCCCGGCTACGATGCCAAACGCGACGAGTTCCTTGGGGCGGAGTTGAAACGAATCGTGGACACCTATGGCAATCATCCGTCGTTCTGCACGATGACGCTGGGCAATGAGATGGAAGGAAGCCCCGAAATCACAGCGCAATATATTGATATGCTGGTCGGGCGCGACTCACGCCACCTCTATGCCTGCTCGTCAGGGGAGTGGCAGGAAGGCCATGGGGCAACCCGCAACCGCCAATGGACGGAGCGCGGGGCAGGGTGGATCGAGGAGAATAGCGACAACGATTTGCGCGACCTGGTTGCGACGTTTGCGCATCCTCTGGTCGGCCACGAACTCGGCGCGATTGCCTATTTTCCGGATTTCAACGAGATCAAAAAATGGACCGGCGTGATAGCGCTGAAGAATTTCGAGATGGTCCGCGATGACATGGCGAAGAAACAGCTTCTGGACCTGGCTCCGAAATATGTCGAAGCCAGCGGCAAACTGGCGACGGTGCTTTACAAAGATGCGATCGAACGCATGTTGCGCACGCCGGGTCTGGGCGGTTTTTCGCTGCTGTCCCTGAACGACTATCCGAATCAGGGCACTTCGGTGGTCGGGCCGTTCGATGCGTTCTGGGATTCAAAAGGGTTCGTCGCCCCGGAGGTGATCCGGCAGTTCTTCGGACCAACGGTGCCGCTGTTGCGGATGCCGAAACGGACCTACACAGGCAACGAGCCATTCAAGGCGAAGGCGGAGATCGCGCACTACGGCCCCGCCGATTTTCCCAACGCGCAGCCAGTCTGGGAAATCAAAGACGAGCAGGGGCGCGAAGTGGCTTCGGGCAAGCTTCCGGCGTTAACCGTAACGACTGGAACCGTGACGGGGCTCGGCGAGATCGAGGCTGCGCTCGCAGGCGCGCGCGCGCCTGAAAAACTGACGGTGACTCTGTCTCTTCAGGGCACCAAGTTTGTGAACAGTTGGGAAATCTGGGTTTACCCGGCGCAGGTGACAGCCACGGCACCGGACGATGTCATCATGTGCGATCAATGGAACGAGACGGCAAAAGCGGCGCTGGCCGACGGAAAAAAAGTTTTCCTGATGACCACGAACGTGGCCAACAGCATGATCGGTTCCTTCAGGCCCGTCTATTGGAGCCCGGTCTGGTTTCCGGTCACGCCGATTCCCAACACCATGGGCATTTTGTGCGATCCGAAACACCCCGCGTTCTCCTTGTTCCCGACCGAGATGTTCAGCAACTGGCAATGGTCGGACATCATCACCCAATCGAGATCGCTCGATCTCGACGCCACGCCGGGCGGATTCCGTCCGATCGTGCAGGTCATGGATAACTTCGGGCGCAACAAGAAGCTCGGGGTTTTGTTCGAGGCGCGTGTCGGCAAAGGCCGATTGCTCGTTTGTTCGATGAATCTCAAGAACAGCATCGACAGTCGCCCCGCCGCGAGACAGATGCTGGCCAGCCTCTACGCTTACCTCGCTTCGGACAAGTTCCAGCCCGTGCAGGAGTTGTCGCCTAAAGTGTTGGACGATCTGCTAGCCAAACCCACCAGCGTGTTGTCCAGGCTGGGAGCCAAAGTCATTCAGGCCGACAGCGAGGATCCCGACCACCTTGCCGCCGCCGCGATCGACGGCGACCCCAGAACCTTCTGGCACACCCAATCGGTTCGCAGATAGTCCGTCCCTTTGTTCTATTCACCTTGAAGCTTGGTGGCTTCTTTTTGGTGAAAAAGGGAGTCGTCATATTTGAAGGCCACGGTCCAGCGGTCACCAAATACAAAACGCTGCATTTCGACATCAAGGCTTTTTGGCATGGCGTCACTTCTGGCTCTGAGTCTTTTCGAACAATCCGCCCTCGTAATCGTAGAGCGCTGCATATTCCGCGAGGATGGGGTTATCCTGAAGGTCGGCAAGCTTGGTGCCGCTGCTCACGGACACGCCTTTCTCATTCGCCCCCCGACGCGCCAGACCAAAAAACTTAATCTCGCAACGCTGATCTGCGGGGATGGCGTCGGAATACTCTGAAGCCAGAGACAGCCGTGTGGTGAGCAGGTAGTCATGGCTAGCGACAAAGACTTGAATGCCCTGATTGGCGAGTCGCAACAGGGTCTCAGAAAGCAGCACGACCATCTTTGGATTGAGGTTAGCCTCCGGCTCATCCCAGAACAGGAATCCATTTTGGGTGAGCGTGCCATTGATGATGAGTTGTGCCAAGGAAGCCAATTTGCGCCACCCTTCAGAAAGCAAATGCGCCTCGATCTTTCCATCGCCACCGGACACATGAAACCGGCCACCTTTGAGACTGACTTTACCTCGTATCTCTCTTTCGAGAGGTTTCACTAGTTCGGCCAGAATTCCGTCACGTTTGCCGCGAAGCTGGTTCGCACTCAGAGCCACACACAGATCATAAAACGTTTCGTCGAAAGATAGCTCCCTCTTTTTATAGGAGGCAATGAAACCATCGAATAGTGCGAGTGCTTCACGCGAAGGCAGGAAAGCGGCCTCGTTGAGCGGCCCCACATTGCTGTTGGCATCGCTGATCTTGTCCAGTGTGCTGAGGACAAAACCGCACCTCGTTCCATTATTGAATGTGGCGTTTATCTCAGCGGAACCTCGTCCCGTTGCCCGTTGGACAAGGCGCCCGACATGGTCATCCTCGGGGCGAAACACGCCCGCCAGCTTGCTCGCGAGGCGGTTCTCAAGTTTCTCGGCCTCAAGTGCGCTGCCATTTCCAGGCACCTCGCCAAATTCTTTGACGAGTGTGTAAAGTAGTTTGAGAAGGTGCGACTTCCCGCAACCGTTTCTGCCGATGAAAACGTTAATCCCCGGCGAAAACTCCAACGTTTCGTCCGAAAAGAGGCCAAACCTCTTGATGGAAGCGGATTTGAGGATCGCGGCTCCACCCGGGTCGGATATGGTCTTCGAGTTCATGACAAAGAGTATACGGGAAGTTGGACAGTTGAAATGCGAACGGTTATGGCGGAAACAAAAGAATAAATTCCATCCAGGTCCGCCCGCATCGCAATCAGCGCCGCGATCCGGCGGGCGATCTCGGTGACGTAACGCACCTCGGCCACCGTCAGGCCACGCCCCAGCAAGGGTTTCTCGCGGTAGGAAAGCCATTTCTTGATGACCTGATACCCGCCGATGGTGTATTCCCACACGGGCACCGGCACGTTGCGCCAACAGGTCGTGGAGTTGAGGTAGATGTCCAAACTGTCCTCCGACCTCTGATCTCCGACCTCTGACCTCTCCACCTTGCCGCGCCCCGGCATGGTCACGCCTTCCTTGCCCGCGTGTCCCCATCCCGCCGTCAAATCCAAGTCGCCCGCGTCGGGATTGACCGGTTGGCCGTCCGTGCGGGTGAAGACCGCCACGGTTTTGAGGTCTTCGCGGATCGTGCCGCAAGTCACGCCGGGAACGGGCGTTTCCGTGTCGAGCAACTCCGCCACCTGCCGCCCCAGCGCGGCAGAGGCCAGCAGCGAGGCTTTTGTCGCGGGCAACGGGATGCGCGGCCAGTCCTGCCGCAGGGCGCCCGCGTTCTCCGTGCGATAGGCAGGCGCGTGCAGAACAGACAGCGAGTGAAAGAAGAGTTCTTCGGGGCCAGCGGCGATTCCGGAGAGATAGGCCGCTGCCGCGTCGCTCAAGTTCGGACGCTTGCCTGCTGGATCAATCAGGGATGAGCCGTCGCAATGCAAGTAGAGCGGGAAGCAGGATGCGCTGCGATCCATCAGGTCAATGCATCCCAACGCGCCAATTGTCTGCGGTGGTTGCCATTCGCGACGGGGTTTCTGCTGTGCAACGAGCGCGATGTTGCCATTGAAGACGTGCGGAACATACTCCTCGCGCTTGCGGTCGAGCAGTTCGGCTTCCGGTTCCCAATAGAGCCAGCGCGTGTCGAAGGGACGGTAGCAGTAGCGGACGATGTTGTCGGGCAGGAAGCCGCGTTTGCGCAGTGTATCGCGCACGGCCTCGCCTTTGAAGCGGGCCGTGTCTTCCATCACGCCGGGGTTGAAGTGGCGCATCTCGGTGTGGGAGACGTCGGGATCGAAGTAGTTTTTAAGGCGGGCCAACAGGCGGGCGCGGTCGGTGTCCACAAGGAAATCATCGCGGCTGGTCTTGACGCCGGGAAAGGAGGTTGGAAAGAGAGACGGCACAGCAGGCCAGCTCACGTAACCGGCCGCGACTTGGCCCGGCAGGAACGGCAACCCCAGTTCGGCCACAGGGGCGAGCGTTTGGTAGGGGATCTTGTCGGCGAGGAGTTCGTCGCGTTTGTTCTTGCCCCAGAAATGACGGAAGAGAATGGTAGAGGCGGCGTCCGCGCCGCTTACGGAAGGAACGCGGCGAGACGCCGCGTCCACTTTGACCAGCGTGGCGATGGCTGTGCCGACCTGGATGCCTTCGCGGTTGTACTCGGTTGAAAACACGCTTGGATCGGATTCGCCGTCGGGGGTGAGTTTGCCGGTCTTGTATTTGTCGCCGTTCAGACAGTCGATGCGGATGCTGTCGAAGACCTCCAGGTAGCGTTCGCGCATACCCGTAAAGGAAAGGCCGTCGAGCCACGAGTAGTTGGAGATGAAGCTGATGACGCCTTGGCAGGGCCGGTTCATTTCAACGATGCGCCGTTCGGCCATGCGGAAGAAACGGATATAGAGGTCGTTGAGCCCCTGCCCCTGCGGCATGGGCGCGTTGCGCGTGGTGCGGTAGGCGTTCGAGAGGTCGCGCTCTTCGGTCAGGGCCACGCCCGCGAAACCGTTATAGGGCGGGTTGCCGAGAATGACGAGAATGCTGTCGCGCCGCTTGACCCGGTCGGCGGCGTCGCGCTCCTCCGCCATTTCGGGAAAGTTCAGGAGCGTCTTGGGTTCCTTGGGCGGTTCCCAGCCGGTCAGGGCGTTGGTCAGGTAGACGCCCACGCGCTCGTCCTTGGACTCGTTGAGCGGCGCGCCGAGCGTTTCCAGCAAGAGGCCGATCTGCAGATGGGCGATGACGAACGGCGCGGGCATGATCTCGAAGCCCAAGACGCGTTCAAGCGCGGCGGCTTTCAGGTCTTGCGCCGTCAGGCCGTCGCCGCCTTTGGCGTCCAGCGTCTTGGCGATACGATTCAGCACGGCACGCACATACGCCCCTGTGCCGCAGCACGGGTCAAGGACAATCACGCGGGAATCGGCGAGACCATTGGGGATGTTCAGCTCCTCACGCAAGACGGTATCCACGCGTTCAACCTGATAGTCCACGATCTCGGTCGGCGTGTACCATACGCCGAGGTCTTTTCGCAACTCGGGGTCGAACTCCTGCAAGAAAGGCTCATAGAAATACTGGACGGCGTGCCCTTCGTCGAAAGCCGCAAAGAAGGCGTCGCCGTCCACGCGGTTCAGGGCGGACGCGGCCCAGTCGAGAACTTCTTCCAGGCACAGGGGGCCGAGACGCGCCGGGGTGGCGATCTGCTCAAACAGGGCGCGAATCATCGGCACGCGCAGATGCCACACGGCGGTATGCCAGTCGAACAGCTTGGCGTCCGTGCGGTAGGTGGCGGCCGACTCTTTGA
The DNA here is from genome assembly GCA_025360845.1 of bacterium. GTDB lineage: Bacteria > Verrucomicrobiota > Kiritimatiellia > RFP12 > UBA1067 > JAHFSX01. The sequence continues at coordinate 8,725 of JANYBJ010000155.1, read as the reverse complement.
GGGCATAAGTGAGCGTCTTTTCCTTGGAGTCCGCGGCAGTGGCGGGCTTGCGCTTCCGCGCCCAGAGAACCCAAGCGGAAAAGATGCCGTAGAAGAGGGTCTGAATCAGCGTGGAGCGGAAGAAGTGTTCACCCTTGTCGCCCTCGAACTTGAGCCCCAGCGCGTTCTCCAGTGCTTCGCGCAATCCGGCCAGCGCGGGCAGGTCGGCGTTGCCGACGCGGGCCTTGGCGTCGCGGGCGTAGGAAGCAAGGATAGCGGCCACGTCCTGCGGGGATGTCAGCGGCGCGTTGTGCGTCATCACGCGGTAAAGGTACTCGGCGAAGCGCTCGCGCAGCGCGACGGGGCAGGTGCCCGAATGCGCCGCCAGCTTCCAGAAGTCCGCTTCGGTCGCGGCCAGCGTGAAACTCTCCAACTCCACAGCCTGACCGGAAGCCGTGCGCCCGATCAGCGTGAAGGCGCGGTAGTTCGTCACCAGCACAAGGCCGTAGTACACCCAATAGCGGGCGATTTGCTCGCTTGCGATGATGCCCGCCATGTCCTCGGCGGGGGACTTCACCTCGATCACGCCACGCGAAGGGGGCAGCACTGCCAGCGGGTTCGCCCCGGCGTCCTGTTTGGCGGCTTTGCTCTTGAGCTGGTCGGCGGTGAACATGCCGCCGTCGGGCATACCCGCGCCCTTGTTCTGAAGCTGGATCACGCAGCGCACTTTGGGCTTCAGCTTGTCGCCGATCCCGTTCAGGAGGTTCGACAGCGCGGGGTAATAGGATGTTTCGCCCGTTCCCGCCCGCGTGGCGCGGGTGACACCCATGTCCTTCAAGTATTGCTCTACCGGATGCGCGTCCTTCTCCATGTCCCGCTCCTGACGTATCGCATTCCCCCGTAAGTGTTCCGCACGGCCCCAGCCGCGAAAGAAGCGCGGCAGAATACGATGCGCAAAGCGTACCACAGCGGGGCGGGGGTTGTCAGCCCCAACAATCGCTGATCGCGGTTACAGCGTGACTGGGGTTCAATCCGCGGCGGCTTGCGAGCGGCGGTACTGTGCCGGGGTCAGGCCGTAGAGCCGTTTGAAGAGCCGGTGGAAGTGGCTGAGGCTTTCGAAGCCCAACTCGGTAGCGGCCGAGGCGATCTTCGTGTCGGGATCGGCGAGCATTTTCACGGCCCTGCGCAGGCGCAGGCGGTTGAAAAAGTCGGTCGGCGTCTCGTCGAAATACCGTTTAAAGCTTTTGCAGAGGTGGCTGGGATGGCAGCGCGCCTTCTCATGTAACCGGTGCGGGGCGTTCTTGAGATCGGCCCACTGCTCAGCCTCCTCGCGCAGTTTCGCGAGCCAGGCAGGCGGCTGGGGCTTGGCACGTTCTTGGGTCTCGGGGTTGAGAAGATAGCCGACGAACAGCTGGGCGGCGAGGACACGTGACATCAGGGTGCTGTTCTCGGGGGTGATGGCCTGCTCATTGCTGATGCGCTCCATCTGCAACATCAGGGCGTGCGTTTCGTCGGGTGGCAGATGGATGCAGGGGGCTTCCGACGCGGTGCTGAACCGGTTCAGAATGGAGGGCGCACCCAGATAGTCCATCAGCTCGCGGATGACCGAGGAGGCGAGCGTCAGGCTGGCGAAGACCGTCCGCTCGGAGTTGACGGGCAACAGGCGGTGGAGGTCATAGGGCCTTACAAAGACCAGAGAGCCCGGGGGCAGGATATGGTGGCTCCCGTTCACTTCATGGAGGAGGTGCCCTTTCGCCAGCAGCATGATTTCGGCAAACTCGTGCATATGGACCGACTGGATCTCCTCCGCATTCAGGAGAAAACCCTGTTTGTGCAGATGGGGAAAACTGTTCATGGCATAGACCTCCCCGTCTTGAAACAGATAAAGAAAGACGGCCGTACGGGTCTCCTGAAGAAACCGTTCCTGCTGAACAGTCAAGGTTTGCGGCGTTTTATTCCGAGGCATTGAGGCAAATATAAGGCATGTTTTTGGAAAAGCAAGAACAATCAAAGACGCTGGCAATCTCAGACCAATTAATGTACATTGAATCTGATTTAGCGTAAAGTTTAGCAAACAAACGACAACAGAGAGGTTGAGCTATGCCTGATTATGACGTGCTGAAGACGGCGATGAAGAGCGGGAAAGTTGCGGATGTGCGCAAGCTGGTCGAGGCGGCGTTGGCCGAAGGCGCGCCGGCGCAGGAAATCCTGAACTCCGGACTGTTGGAAGCGATGGGCGAGGTCGGTCAGCGGTTTAAGAAGAACGAGGTATTCGTTCCCGAGGTGCTGGTGGCCGCCCGTGCGATGAAGGCGGGAACGGAGCTGCTCAAACCGCACCTGATCTCGGCAGGCGTGCAGGCCTTGGCGACGGCGGTGATGGGGACGGTCAAAGGCGACTTGCACGACATCGGCAAAAATCTGGTCATCATGATGCTGGAAGGCGCCGGCTTTGCGGTCATCGATGCGGGCGTCGACGTGGCTCCCGAAAAGTTCGTCGCGCTGGCCAAGGAGCACAACGCGAAAATCATCGGGATGTCGGCTTTGCTGACGACCACCATGCCGAGCATGAAGGGTGCGGTCGAGGCGATCCGAGCTTCGGGTCTGCCGGCGAAGATCATCATCGGCGGCGCGCCCGTCACGCAGACCTATTGCGATGCGATCGGAGCGGACGGCTATTCCCCTGACGCGGCCTCGGCTGCGGAGCTGGCCAAGCGGCTGATCGCTTAAGAGAGCCGAAGAACCGTTGGCTTTAGAGAGCGGGGTTCTGGTGAGTCTGCATGCGAACGCAAGTGGGCACATGTTTTTTGTGCCTGCGTGCGATTTGCGTAAAGGGTTTATTTCTGGCGCGAAGCTTTTATTCAGATAATTTTCTGAACCCAGAACCCTAATCACTCTCTCTTACACAAAAGGTTTTTCCCCATGACAGGTAAAGAGGTCCTTTTCAAGGCGTTGCGCAACGAAGTGACACCGCGCCCGGCTTGGGTGCCGTTCGTGGGGGTTCATGGCGGGCAAATCATCGGCATGAAGGCTTCCGAGTATCTTCGCTCAGCGGACGCCATCGTCAAGGGCCTCTCTGAGGCGGTCGCGCGATACAAACCCGACGGCATTCCGATGCTGTTCGACTTGCAACTCGAGGCAGAGGCGATGGGCTGCTCGCTGGCCTGGGCCGTCGAGACCCCTCCCTCAGTCAAGACCCATCCGCTGGAAGGTGGCGGGTCACTGGCGCATCTTCCGCCGTTTGATCTCGCCGCCGGCCGGCTTCCCATCGCCTTTGAAGTCACCCGTCGCATGAAGGAGAGCGTCGGTGACCGGGTGGGTATTTACGGGCTGGTGTGCGGGCCCTTCACGCTGGCCATGCATCTGATGGGTAACGACCTGTTCATGCAGATGTACGACCATCCCGACTATGTCAAGGCGGTGGTCAGCTACAGCGCGTCGATCGCCTGCAAGATGGCCCAGGCTTACATCGATGCGGGCGCGGATGTGATCGCTGTGGTGGACCCCATGACCAGCCAGATCTCGTCTGAGCATTTCGTGGAGTTCGTCGCGCCGTACGTGAACCAGATCTTCGATGTGGTGCGTGAACGCAAGCGCTTCTCCTCGCTTTTTGTCTGCGGCGACGCGTCCCGCAATCTGGCGGAGATGTCCAAAACCTCTTGCGACAATCTGTCGATCGACGAGAACATTCCGCTGGAACTGCTGCGGGACTACTCGCGCAGCTCCGGCAAGAGTTTCGGCGGCAACCTCAAACTGACCTCGGTGTTGCTGTTCGGCGATGAGGATGACAGCCGCCTCGATGCGATCCGTTGCATCGACGTGGCGGGCAGCGCGGGCTTTATTCTGGCGCCGGGCTGCGATTTGCCGTATGCGGTTTCGCCCAAGAACCTCGAGGCCGTGGCAGAGATGGCGCACGACAGCTACAAGCGCGAAATCAGCAAGCGCACGATCATCGCCAAGCAGCTCAGCTCCACTTCGTGTGACCTGCCCGACGACTACGCCGCCCTGCCGCATGTGGTGATCGACGTGATCACGCTCGACTCCGCCTCGTGCGCGCCGTGCCAGTACATGATGGATTCCGTCCATCGCGCGGTCGCCACGCTGGACAAGCCGGTGGTGGTCAAGGAGCACCGGATCGCGACGCGTGAAGGGATCGCCGCCATGCAGAAGCTCGGCGTCAAAAATCTTCCGACGATCTGCATCGATGGAAAGGTCGTTTTCGTGTCCATCATCCCCGACCTGCGGACGCTGGTCGCGCGGATACAAGAGGTGATAAAGGCGAAGGCGTAGATCTGTGTCTTCAACATGCCCCATCTGGCTGGTCGTCGGGTTTCTCGGCGCAGGCAAGACGACGCTGCTGCGCCGGCTGGTCCACGGTGCGCGCGGGCGCAGCCTGATCTACGTGGTCAACGAGTTCTCCGCGGTCGACGTGGATGCCGGACTGATCGAGAACGAGGGCGGTTTGACAATCGCCGTGGCGGGCGGCAGCATCTTCTGCCGCTGTCTGGCCACCGAATTCGTGAGTGTGCTGCAGCGTGTGTCCGACGGCATACCCGGCCATGACGATGTGATCTTTCGGCCCGATGGCGTGGTGATTGAGGCCAGCGGCTTGGCCGATCCGCGCTCAATGAGGCGGCTGCTCGCCGAAAGCAAGCTGGACGCGCGGTTTCATGTCGCGGGCGTGACGGCGGTGGTTGATCCGGGAACACTGATGAAGCTGCTGCTGGTGTTGCCCAACATCCGCGGCCAGATCGAAACCGCGGACCTGATTCTGTTGAACAAGACCGACCTCCATACGCCCGAGATGATCGAGCAGGTCAGGAAAAAGATCGTGGCCATCAATCCCCATGCGACACTCGTCCGGTGCGTGCGGTCGGCCGTCGATCCGGCAATCATCTTGGCGGACGGCCCGTCGCAGCGCATGGAGCAGGTGGATGCGGCGTTTGGGTTGTGCAAGGATCCGCGCTTTGACCGGGAGAGCCTGTTTTTCAAGAACCCCGTTGAGTGCGCCGCGTTGCGTGCCGCGTTCGCGGACGGGTGCGACGGGTTGTACCGTGCGAAGGGGAGTGTGCTGACGACGGAGGGGTGGGTCTATCTCGACTGGAGCGCCGGGGTGCTGTCGATCGACCCGTCCTCGGCGGCGGGATCATCCGCACTGGTGCTGATTTGGAACCCCGTCGGGGGGTGTAACGTGGCTCAGCGGCTGAGGAAACTGTGCTGAACGATCTGCCGCGTTTGACGGTCAGCATAGGCGCATTTCCAAAAATGTCTATACGAAGCCGACTAGGAATCGTATCGCGACTTCGCCGACAAACGGACAAACCGCAGCAATTCAAAATATGGCAAAGAAGCGCCTCACGGCGCCATTACAAACGTAAGAAACCTAGGGGAATCCGTTTGTAGTGTGCCCGTAAGGGCATTCTTCTATGGCATGCAAAGCCATATTTAGAATTGCTGGACAAACCGGCTTGCATTGGGATTGGGGAGTCTATAACATTCAAACTATGGCATGGTGGATCAGGCACAGCGTTGGGTGCTGCTGGTATCATATCTCAGGTGCTCGATGACCGGAAAAGGAGGTCGATATTCTTGAAAGTGATGGCCGTAAAAGGCGTTTGGGGAAATCGAAATGTCTCGATGTCGCGATACGACCCCTATGCCCTCTCACCGTCGTCCAGAACTGCAAGATGCACGGCATCAATCCGGAAGAGTACCTCAAGGACGTGCTCGGTCGCCTGCCGCACATCAAGGCCGACGAGGCTCGGGAGCTCACCCCGGCAAAGTGGCTCGCAGCACGGACTCCTGCATCACGCATCGCTTAGCCCAGCCGCAGTCAAGACGGTCAAAGTTAAGCCGCTTACGACGCATCCACGCCGAACAGATTACGATTCAAAAATTACATTATTAGCATTTTAAAAAAAAAGCCTCTGTTCCAACATGGAAATGCGCAGGTCCATGATCATAATCCCATCGTTTCCAGTTTTTGGATTCTTGTAACACTAATCCTACATTTGCAAGGAGTTGTGCGGCCTCAGAAAAACACAACACGTTTTCTCTGTCAAAAACTGAGAGAAATAGCCAGCCACGCGACGCAAGATGCGCCGCCAGGTCATTCAGGAAAGTACTGGCTTCAGTAATTGACAGGTGTTGGATTACATAGTTGCAAAGCGCTAGATTGAAATCAGGTAGGGCATCCCACTCGATAGCACGTAGATCTTGGCGAAAAATATTGCCATTCAGCTTTTTCCCGGCCATGTCCAACGCGATGTCTTCAACGTCGATTCCGAGGACATTCCAACCACGAGATAGCAAATATCCGCTGTTCGTGCCGACTCCACAACCGAAATCAATCGCCTGTCCAGCCGGAAGCCCATTTACATGTTCAATTAGGAAAGGGTTGACTCGCGTGTTCTGGTTGTAAAACGCTCCGTCTTCGTAACTCGATTTCATAGGACTTCTTCCGTTGAGTGCCATTTTGTTATGAAACGAACAAAAAACTGATCAAACAAATCCATCGCATTTTTCACATCCACCTGAGCATATTTACCGACATCCGATATGCCCCATATGCCCGTCGAAGTCATTCGTGTCGTATGCGAAGGAAGTAGCGTCTTCGCAAGCAACTCATCAATCTCATCGAAGCCGTCCCCATTAGCGATAGTGGCTAGATTACTTGGCAATTCGCCTTTGTTGACGGGAATGTGCTCTTTTTCAATCAGCTCAGGGTGTTCGTAATTGACAAGCATTGTTTCTGTCAATCCCGCATGATAATCAAAATTTTTCAGAAAACGCAGTCGGTAACGGTCAGCCGACATCTGCGGGTATCCATCTGGCACGGCGATGTTCAATTCCGGATATTTCTCTTGGGTCATCATCGATGCTGTTTTTATCAACGGCCAATTGCCTGCATGTCCCGAAAAAATGAGTACTCGGTGAAACCCTTGTACTGCCAAGGACTCTAAAATATCGCAAATAATATCAATAACGGTTCCCGCCTTCAGGAATATGGTTCCCAGCATTCCTTTATGCTTGTTCGAATAACCGGCTTGAAGCGGTGCCAACAAGATGCTACCTGTTGCTGAGCAAATTCGCTCTGCCCTTTTAAACGTGCATAGGAAATCGGTTCCTACTGGAAGATGCTCCCCGTGCTGTTCGATGCTTCCGAGTACGATGACAACAACGGGAATTGGTTTTGACCGCAATAGCTCTTTCAACTTGGCAACTGTTAATTTCTCATAGTGCAACACTTGACCATCAGACATTAGAACCTCCAGTCGCATCTGCAATAAAGTAGGGAGAACCCACCCGCTTGCTTTTTTCGATGAATTTATTTGCCCGCGAAAACTTGAATTTACGGGTATACAAAGTCGCTGTCTTTCGGAGTACTTCCAGAGGAAAATTACAGACTCCGGCTTCTTGAGAAGCGAACATGTGGATTGGATTATCTTTCTTGAGGTCATCAGGGAGCGAATCGTAAAGCTCAGATCCTATCATGTAATCCAGGATTTTAACGTTAATCTCATCCAATGCACTTTTGACCGCGAAATCAAATGACTGGCGGATTGTGTCCTCTGTGTCGGTTGGAGTTCCTATAATAAAATTACCCACCGTGTAAATACCGATTTGATCTGCGGTATCCAGTATCTCAAGCACTTGGACTTGATCGATAGGTTTGTTGAAAAAACGCTGATTTGAAGGGACAACTGATTCGAGTCCGAAACTGATCAGCGAGACACCGGCATCTTTTGCCACTTGTAGAAACTCCGTATCAATCTTTGTCCATGCGCTTAATGCGATTTTCACATCCTGAGTCTTGTGACACCTGCTCATTGCTTTGAGCAACTCTTTGGCACGGGTGAGGTTCGCCGCGAAATTGTCATCGGTGATCCAAAAATTTCTTATCCCTTCATCCAAAAGCCGCTGGTAGACCTGGAGAGTCTTGTCCTGTGAAAAAAAACGCACTTTTTTTCCCCAGCCTTTTCTTTGGCAGAAAGAACAGATCCCCGGACACCCTCGTGACGTTTCGAACAGGGCTGAGGCAGCAAGCCTCATGTTGCGGGCGGCATTATTCCCCGTCAGGTGTTCTCCAGTCAAAATGCTGTATTCAGGAGTCGGCAGTGTGTTCAGGTCATCAATCAGGCCGACATTAATATACGGTGCCAACAACTCTCCCTTTGAAAGTCTGATAAAAAAATTTACAATGTAATTTTCGGGTTCGCCGCCTATTGTGTAATCAAACCCCGCCACCGGACTCCGAAATAATGAGCATTGTTTGCCGATGGCGACACATACGGTCTTTTCGTTGGCGTCACGTACTAACGACAAGAGTTCTAATGCTTGCTTCAGATTAGTTGAACGTTTTAAAGGGAATGCGTCGATTTCCATAACAACACAATCGACGTTCTTAAAAGTTTGTTCGCAGTCTTGGGGGGCGTATGTAAACACAGAAAAATCCAAAAATACAACATCAACGCCGGCATGTCTTAGGCTGGCCGCGACGTACAGCAGTAGTAAAGAATAGCCGAATCGGTATTCTTTAACCTGATCTGGCGCAGGATAAACAAGCGCAACGCGACTTATCATTTGGATTTACTCCCCGGCATAAAGGTATCGAGCCTTGTTTAATGCGGCCAACGCCCATGAGGCGCCGTCTTCAATTTCATGAAATGGCCAGATGCCGCTTGGAAGCTGTGTGCGTGTTATCCAGTCGACTGCCTTCCTGATGGTTTCTGCGTGGGTAATGTCCGGA
>JANYBJ010000084.1 GCA_025360845.1 bacterium | reverse complement strand
TCCTGATTATCATAAGTAAATCGTTTTCCGCTCACGCGCACGCCGCGCACATCACTTCCCGGGCATCATGGGATCGACGGACTTCGCCCTGCCCTCTGCCACCGCCTTGCGGTCCCGGTTCTCCTCCAGTATACGCTGGTGGACTTTTTCCCTGGCCGCCGCTAAAACCTGTTGGATGTCTTCGATCGCCTTCGCGTTTTGCGCCTCAAGCTTATGCCAGCCTTCGTCTTTCGCCAGCGCCGCCTTGAGCGCCGCCTCGTCGGCATCCTTCGGCAACGTGGCCTTGACACGTTCGCTATACGCCAGCATCTGCGTAACGATCACACTCCGCTCGCCGGCCTTAAGCGACTGTTCCAAGCGATTCGTCTGCAAGGCGCCTAGATAAACCGCGTCGTTCATCCGGTTGGTGTAGACGCTCGCCAGCGGGGCCTTGGGCACGGCCGGCACGCGCTTCTTCTTGCAGCCGGACGAAAACAGGCATACAAAAGCCATTGACACAATGACCCATAAGGCCACTGTTCCCACCCTGTCATGTGCGCAATCCATGCGTTTACAACTCAAAAACAGAGACATCCTGCTCGCTTTCCGGTCCTTTTCAAGACGTTTTTACCCGACCTATTAAAGCGGGAATACACAACGCCGTGATTTTCGAATGGTATCATGGAGAAAACGGGTCGGGCAAGGCGATTCTCATAGATTCGACTTTTTTATTCAGTTGCATCTTTGGCATTGCCTACAACCGTAGGCATGCGTTATAGTGGACGCACTATGACAGAAGACCGTACGAACAATGTTGCCGCCGAAACACTCGTGCTCGCCGATGGTGAAAATCAAGAGGGACTTTTCAGGGTCCGCCGGACCAAACTCCTGGTCATTAGCGGACCGCTCCAAGGACGCGAATTCGTCGTCAACCGCGACTCGTTTACCATCGGTTCAGGCAGCCATAACGACCTTCTGATCGCCGATTCCACCGTCTCAAAGCGCCATTGCGAGATCGTCGTGGACCAGAACGGTTACCTCATCCGCGACCTCGACAGCACCAACGGAACCCTCGTCCAAGGCGTGCGCGTCTCTTCCGCCCACCTCGCACCCGGCTCGGAGATCCAGCTCGGCAAGTCCCGCATCGTCTTCTGCCCCCTTCAGGAGGCCAACGACATCCCCCTCTCACGGAACGAGGCGTTCGGCGCCATGATGGGACGTTCTGTCCCCATGCGCCGCATCTTTTACCTGGCCGAGACCTACTCCCCCGCCGATGTCACCGTCATGATCACCGGCGAGACCGGCACCGGCAAGGAGATCCTCGCCGAGGAGATCCACAACCACTCCCCCCGCCATGACAAGCCCTTCATCGTCATCGACTGCGCCGCCATCTCCAAGGAACTCATCGAGAGCGAACTCTTCGGCCACGTCAAGGGCGCCTTCACCGGCGCCAACGCCGACCGCCAGGGCGCCTTCGAGCTGGCCGACGGCGGCACGGTCTTCCTCGACGAGATCGGCGACCTCTCGCCCGACCTCCAGCCCAAGCTCCTGCGCGTCCTCGAAAAACGCGAGATCCGCCGCGTCGGCTGCAACAAGGTCCGCAAAATCAACGTCCGCATCATCAGCGCCACCAACCGCAATCTCGCCAACGAGGTCAACGAGGGCCGCTTCCGCGAGGACCTCTATTACCGGCTCTCCGTGGTCCACCTCGAACTCCCGCCGCTGCGCCGCCGCCGCGACGACCTGCCCCTGCTCGTCAAACGCTTCCTCACCGATCTGCACGGCGACAACGCCGTCGCCCAGCTCGCCGACTTCGACCGCACCATGGAGGTGCTCAAACGCCACGAGTGGCCCGGCAACGTGCGCGAGCTGCGCAACCTGATCGAACTGGCCTTCTACAGCGAACGCCGCCCCGTGGACCTCAGCGCCTTCCTGAGCCTCGGCAATCTCCGCGCGGGCCGCAAGAATAACGAGCCGGAAGTGATTTTCTCGGCGGACAAACCCTTTAAGGACGCCAAAAACGACCTGATCGAGGAGTTTGAAAAGGCCTACCTGAATGAGCTGCTCGCCCGCAACAAGCAGAACATCTCCCGCTCGGCCCGCGAGGCCGGCATCGAACGCGCCTATCTCCAGCGCCTCGTGCGCAAGTACGGCATGAGAGATTAAGCTACAGCACCGTCACCTTCAGGCCCTGCTGGTCCACATCGAAGTTGAAGAAGCGCGCGTGCTCATTGGGCGGGTGCGCCTCGAAGACGCGCCGGATGCGCTCTGCCGCCGCCTCGCTTTTCGCCAGCATGAAGATGAACCCGCCCCCGCCCGCCCCCGGCAGCAGCGCCGCCTGCGTCTCTCCCCCGACCGACCGCAGCAGCGCCTCGATGGGCTCGTTGGTCGCTCCGGGATCGATCCGCTTCTTCAGCTCCCAGTACCGCGCAAGGCCCCGCGCGAAACCGTCGATGTCCTGCGCGTCGAGCGCCTCTTTGGTTTCCACCGCCGACGTTTTGAGGTCACTCACGGTCTGCAAGACCAGCGGATCACGCGCCAGATAGCCCGACACCACGTTATGCAGGATGTTCCGCGCCATGCGCTTCTGCCCCGTGAAATAGAGCAGGCAGCGCCGTTTCAGCTCACTTCCCTCGGACATGTTGAGGACCGACCAGCGCAACGCCACCGTCTGATCCGTCCCCGGCTGGGTGCGGATCAGCTTGACGCCCGGCATGATGCCGCCCACCTGGTCCTGCCAGCCGCCGCCCGTACACATGCGCTGTTCCAGAATCGAGGTCATGCGGATCAGCCGGTCCGTGTTGAACGGCAGGCCCAACACGCGGTCGAGACAGGCGATCACCGCCGCGCCGAGGATCGAACTCGTGCCCATGCCGGAGCCCTTGGGCAGCGAAGAGAAGATGGTCAGGTCGAGCCCGCCGCCCAGCTCCTTCAGCCATGCGCCGAGCGGCTCCTCCGCACGCGACGGCCCGATCCCCGCGAGAATCAGCGCCGCCTTGGCCAGCGCCGCCCAATCGGTCGGGTCCTTGTGGTTGAGCAACTCTGCGGTCGTGCGGATCTCCTTGCGCTCGCCCAGGTCAATGCTGGAAAGCCTTATGCAGCCGTGCGTGTTGAGCTTGGCGATCACCTGTATGGGATAAAGGCCGTTGAGCGTCACCGCCGCATTCAGCACCGTGCCGCCCCGCTCCGTACAGATCGGCGGCGTGTCCGACCAGCCGCCCGCAAAGTCGATCCGCACCGGCGTGGTCACCCACACCACCTGGTCGTGCAGGATCGCCGCCGGACGCGGCTTGCCGCACGGCTCGAAACTCACCGCCACGGCTTCGGCCACCGCCGCGAACGCAGCGGCCTGCGACTCCTCCGCATTCATCGGACGACGCGGAGGTCGTCCCTCCATGGAGTGCCCGGCTCCGTCCGGGCCGCTGCTTTTCAGTTGTATGGCCTGAATCATTGCCATGAGCCGCAGCACCCGCGCCCGCAGCAGCGGCTTGGCAAGCGCCTCTCCATCCAGCAGCGCCGCAAGCTGCCGCAACACCAGCGCCGCCTCAGCGCTGCTCCGGATCTCGCCGCACACTTCCGCCGAAGGCAGCGCGTCGTCGTCCAAGAGCCGCTCGGCCACGCTCATCAGATTCACCTGCCGCCGGATCTCCTGCCGCACCGCCAGCAGCCGCGCATGGTTCACACGCGGCAGGACCTCGGCGATGCTGTACCGTCGTCCTCTGGACCCCGGCTTCCGTCCTCCGCCGTTCGCGATAGCGATGGCTTCTGCCAGCACCTCGTCGAGCGCCCCGACACGCCACAGCCGCGCGCGCCACAGCCCGTCCCTCTGATCACCGTGCCACAGTTTCGCCGCGGCCACACCGTTGCGCGTCATCCACGCGTTGATCGGCTGATTCAGGAAAAGGCACGGCCGCTCGCCGCCGAACGGCGTTTTGAAATCATCGTCCAGCCCATACGCGATCACGGCCCACTCCGACTTTCCGACCGGCAGGCAAACCAGGCCGACACCCTTCTCCAACCGCACCGACACCGTCGCCTCGGGAGGCAACCCGGTAAGGATGTTATCGCCCGCAAGTTTCACTTCAGGACACCCCGCCGCATGCACCGCTTCGATCAGCGCGTTGCCCGTCTTGAGCGGACACGCGATCCGCGCATTGAAAACGAACGCCCGGCCCGTCTCGCCGCCGCTCGTCACACAGGCCCCGCTGCCGTTGGCGAAACGGTACTCCTGCGCCGTACGCGAGAGCCCCGAGAAGCCCGACAGCAGCTCGCGGCTGCTGCCGATGTGGAAGAATTCGCAATACGGCACGATGTTCACCTGGAAAGGCACGCCGCGCATCGCACGGTAAAAGGTCCGCATCCGTTGTCCGTGCGCCGCGTCGCGTCCGCGCCCGGCCACAAACCGCTCAAGAAACCGCGCCTCGTCGAAACGCGGCGTCACCGCCATGGTCAGCTCTTCGTAGAGGTCGAGCGCAGGACATGTGCCGTCGATAATCTCCGCCAAAAGCCCTTTCTCCGTCCTCCTTGAACGTTGGGCGTTGGGCGTTGAACGTTGAACGTTTCTCGTTCTCCAGCCGCACACGTCGAGCAACTTCGCGCAGGTCGCCGGATCGAAGCTCACCAGCCCCGTATCCACCGCGACATGTCCGAACGGGTCCACAGCGCCGCACGCCCTCGCCTCCGTCTCGGAGGGTTTCTGCAGGAAATCGACCACCGGCACGCACTCCGTGCGCAGCGGGTTCGAGCGGAAGTTCTCCGGCACGTACACGCCGTGGCGCGATCCGCGTTCGACCGGTCCGAAATACGCCACGCCCGTGACACCCGGACGCGAGAGATCGACCGACGCGTGATCGAAGGTCAGCAGCACATCGCCCGAAGTGACCAGCACCTGCCCTGCTTCGGGCGCGGGCAGGTTCGACACCGTCTGGAGAATCAGATCGAAGAGCGCCAGCGGCACGCCGTTCGCGGCGACCGTCGGCACGGGCGTGAACACCTTGCCCTGCGCCGCATAGGCAGGCGTGCGCCGGCTGTCCCCGCCCGAATGGCAGATGAGGATGCGCTTGCCCTTGAAAAGCGCTTCTAAGGGAGGGTCGGACCGTCGGGCCGACCGCGGCGCTTCAAGGATCTTCACCAACTCCGCCAACACGTTGAAAGTCGCGCCGAGCGAGCCGACGCGCCGGCCGCCCGGGTCGGTGATCACGAGCGCCTGCGTCGCCGGATCGAGAAGCCCGTTCGCCTGCCGCCATGCCAATTGCGCCCGGTAACCTTGAGCCTGCGCCTCGTTCGCCGCCGTCAAAACAAGAATGTCAAAGGGTGTCATGCGCAAACGGTATCACGTCCCCTTAAAACCCGTCAATACGCGAGCGGCTCAAACTCGCGTTCAGAACGAGAGCAGCATCTGCCAGATGAACATCGCGCCGCTGGCGTCCGCCGCCTGCCACACGCGCTGCGCCAGCTCCTCGCTGCCTTGGATCGGCCCCGACAGCTCGGCCTTGTGCTCCTCCCATGAGACGCACACGCCCGGCTGATGACCTTTGTTCGAGGACAACCCCGAGGTCTTTGTGACCGTGTCAGGCGCGACACGCAGCGGCTCGGGCAGCAAGTCGGGCTTGTCATATCCGCCGAATTCGCGCGTCGCCTCGACCAGCGCCCGCATGTTCTCCGGCGTCGTGTCGTTCTGCATGATCGCGCTGGCGTCCATGATGTAGCCGCCCTCTTTGCCCACCGTCTCGATCAGCGTCTTGACCTCCTGACGCACCTGCTCGGGCGTGCCGATCGCCAGCGTCACGTTGTTGACGCCGCCGCTCAGCGCGAACTTGTCGTGCAGCTTGCGGTGGGTCAGCAGCGGGGTGCCCCGGTCGATGTGGTAGACGATGCTGCGGTCCGGCAGCTCGCGGAACGCGTCGAGGTGCGCATCCCAGTTGCCTTCGGCATAGAACATGGTCTGGTGGCCGTTGCGCCACAGCTCTTCGATCAGAGGCTTCACCGTCGGCCAGTAGTGCGAGGCGAACTGGTCGGGCCGCACAAACGGCACGCAGCCGCGGTGCATCCAGTAGCCGATCGGCAGCTGCGACGACGGGTCGGCCGTGGCGGCAGCCACCCAGTAGAGATGCGGCATGAGCGCCTCGCACGCCTTCATCACCTTCTCCGGCTGCGAATACATGTCCATGGTCAGTCCGAGGTAGCCGCGCAGCTTGTCGCCGATGATGTCGAGCGGCGCTTTGAAGATGCCGGCGATCGCGCCGGGCATGCCGGCCTCGCTGCGCAGCCGCGCGCAGTGCGGCCCGAAGGCGTGGAAGTACTGCGACATGGCCATCGCCGCCGACACCAGCGACACGTTGTGGCGGAAGGTCACGGGCTCGCCTGCCGCGGCGATCTTGCGCGTCGCCCGCGGCAGCCACACCTCGTACAGGAAGGCGACCGGATCGTCGATCAGCCGGTCATACTCGTCCTCGCGCATGAACGAGGCGTCCTCCGGCGGCTCGCGGTATTGGAAGCCGTTGTTCGGCGGCACGTCCACACCCGGCACGCCGTAGTACCTGACGCTGGCCGCGTCGGTGATGCCCGTCCAGACGTACACCATGCTCGCGGGCACCGCGTCCCAGTCATAGTCCTTGCAGCACCGGACCATCGCCTCGAACGCGTCGGGGTAGTGCTGCGTCAACTGCTGGCACGTGTAGCCCGCGTGGCGTCCCGTGAACTCGGCCGCGAACGGCCGGATCGGCACGCGGTCCGGCTTCTTGTTGTTCAGCGCGGTCACAAAACGCCGCAGCCTCGCCTGATACAGCGCTTCCATATTTTGCTCTGCCATGACAGACCCCTCCTTTTGAACAGCCGTTTCGACACCGTTCGCCCAGCGATGAAAGCACACCGCCGGCATTCACTTATACATTCAGTTTTTGGCGGGCAACGCCTTCTCCGCCGACGTCAGCGGCCTCACCCAGATGTTGCGGAAACGCACCGGACAGCCGTGCGCCTGAAGACGGATTGGCGCGGGCACGGGATGCGGCGTCACCACAGGTAAGGCCCGATGCTGGGTCGTTCCCAGCAGAACCGTGTTGTTCTGCACAACCACCCCGTTATGCAGCACGGTCACCCGTCCGGGCGCGCGGTTGGTTCCGGTAAAAACCGGCGCGGTCAGCGCAATGTCGAACGTCTGCCACTGCTCCGGGGGCCGCGACGCGTTGACCAGCGGAGGGGACTGTCCGTATACCGCACCCGCCATGCCGTCCGCATAGATCGTGTCCTCGCCGTAGTTGTCGAAGATCTGGATTTCGTACTGGTCGAGCAGGAAGACGCCGCTGTTGCCGCGCTCGGCGACGTGTCCGCCCGCCGTCGGCTGGGGCACCAGCCACTCGACGTGCAACTGCATGTCGCCGAAACTCTGCCGCGTGCGGATGTCCCCTTTCTCAGCGATCAGCGCCCCGTCGCGCACCGGCCAAGCCTCCGCCCCTTGCCACGCGGCCGCCGACTGGCCATCGAACAGCACGACGGCGTCGGACGGAGGCTCCGCGCGAACATAAGGAGCGGGGGTGACCACCGGAGGCGCGGGCCGGAGCTTGTCATGCACGCGCCACGGCTGCCCGGGCAGAAACGGCGTATCCGCGTACCCTTCCAGTTTACCGCCGTATGCGGCCGCGAAACTCGCCAAAAAAAGGCAACCGGCAAACATGATGCGTTGCATTTGTTCTCGCTCCCGTTCGTTTCACAGTGTGTGGTGCGGCTACGCTTTCAACCCATCGAGTTTGGGGTCGAGGCGCTCTGTGTCTTTGATGATCTCATCCCAAGTCACGAGCTTGCCGGTGTAGGCGGCTTTGCGCCCGAGAAGGGTGATCAGGTTGCTCTGCACGCTGGGCGGGACCGTCGGGTTAGCGAAGTCGCCACCTGTAACGGATTTGTGGAACGCGGCGATGTTGGCGTTGGCGCCTTCGAGGTAGATCTCCTTGGTGTTGCCGCCGCGGTAGAAGTTCTTGCCGCGGATCATCACGTTGCCGCCGTAGGAGGTCTCGAGCACGCCCTGGGAGCCGAACATGCGGCACAGGATGCCCTCGCTCGTGCCGTGGCCCTCGAACTGCCGCGAGTTGAAGGTCATGCCCACGTTGTCGGGATACTGGAAGATCAGGGAGAACGTGTCCCAGCAGTCGCCCACATCGACACGCACCTTGCGCGCGCCGGTTCCGAACGCATGCAGCGGCGGACGCTTGTGTACCCAGTTCATCACGTCCAGCGCGTGGATGTTCTGCTCGGTGATGATGTCGCCCGAGAGCGCCTTGTCAAAGACCCAGTTGCGCAGGCGCGCCTCGGGCGTTCCGGGCGGCATTTGGGCATCCAGCCGACCGCACTGGTAGGAGGCCTCGCCAAAGGCGAAATCGCCGATCGCGCCCTGATGCACCAGGCGGATCGCCTCCTGATAAAACGGCTGCACGCGCGTCTGGAAGTCGACCAGAAAACAGAGCTTCTTCGCGGTCGCTTTCTTGCCGCTGGCCTCGATGGACTGACAGCCCGGCACATCCACGGCGATGGGCTTGGCGAGATAGGCGTGGCAACCCGCGTCGACGGCGGCTGCGGCCTGCTCGGGACGGAAGCACGGCGGCGTGATGATGGCCACGGCGTCCGGCTTGGCATCGAGCAGCCGCTTGTAGCCGGAGAGCCCGGTGAAACGGCGCTCGTCCGGCACGCCGAACTTCCCGCCCGCTTCGTTCACACGGTCTTGGAAATAGTCGGCCAACGCGAAGATCTCGTACCCGCCGTGCTTCTGGAACAGATCGGTGATCCACTGCCCGCGTCCGCCGCAGCCGATGACGCCGAGTTTGATCTTGGGGCCTGCGGGCGGCGTCTGCTGTGCGAAGACCGGCGCGACAGCGGCGGCAAGGCCGGCGGCACCCGTCACGGCGACGAATTCCCGGCGCGAAAAAGCGCGGGACATCTGAGAGCGTTTTTCCTGAATCTGCTTCATGAGTGTATCCTTCCGTTCAGAGCCCGATTTCTGTTTACTGATCTCTACTTTCCTGAAAACGGCGGCACCAGCGCGTTCTTGACGCGAAGGGCCTCCGCCGCCAACTCTGGCTTTTCCGTTTCAATCTTGGTCAGCAACCACTCGACTTCCCACGACTTCGGGTGATAGCGAGGCAGCACTCCCAGCGCCGCCACCTTCTCCTCCCGGCGCGGGGCATACCAGACGGCCTGGTGGATCGCCGAGACCGGCTGATAGAAATCAACGATCTTGTCCGGCCGGTTGGCGATGTCGATCACCGCACGCCACGCCAGCGTCTGCGCACCTGCGTCGCGTTCGCGTTTCGCGGCCAGCACCAGCGGCACAAGCGCCGCCTCGCTGTTCCACTTGCCGAGACAGCGGATCGCCTCTTTGCGCACCTCGAGGTCACCCGCTTCGAGCCGGCCCGACAACACGCGCAACGCATCGCGGCCCTGACTCGCGGCCAGCAGTCCGGTCAGCAGCGGCGCGTACGCCGCGCCGCACGACGCCAGCGCTTTCTCAACCCCCCGCTCGCGCGCCTGCTTGTCCGCCGCCTCGTCCAAGGTCACGGCTAACGTGCCCGCCAAGAGTTCGGTCGCCGGCGCGGGAAGCGACAGCGTGAACGCAAGCATCTGATCGAAACTGTCGGCAGGCGCATAGACCCGGAGCGCACCCGCCACAGCCTTGGACAACGCCATGTCGCCTGGCGCAAACAGGCGCTTGTCGAGCAAGAGAGGGAAGAGGCCGTCGTACCGCCGCGCCGCAAGCAGTTCGACCGCCATCACGCGTTGTGCTCCTTCTCCCTTGCGCAGGAGCGACACCAGGCGCGCGTCAATCGCCTTGCCGGGAATGCGGCACAGCGCGCCGCGCGCGGCCACGCCCTGCGCGCCGCCCAGCATCCCGAAGAGCGCGTCCGCCGCCTTGCTGTCCTTGAGCATCGCGCACGCTTCGACCGCCGCCGCGCGCACCGCGGGATCGGCGTCCTTCAGAGCCTTGCGCACCACGGGCGTGGCCGACGTGTCGCCGCGTTCGGCCAGCACGGCGATCAGTTGCGCCTTAACCCCCGGCTGCCGCACCGTCGACACCGCGTCCGCCGCCGCCCGCGTCAACTCCGGCGACCGGTTCTCACGGGCGATCTGCGCCAGCGCCAGCTCTCTGTTGAAGCTGTCGCCGCTCTCCAGCGCCGCGATGATCGCGTCAGGTTTCGCACCTTGCAACTTCGCGTAGGTCGATTCCAGATTCTCGGCACGGGCGATGACAGCCACCATGAGGACCATCACACTAAGCATAACCCAGTTATTTTCCATGAACGCCTCATTCTTCATGGAGGGCGAACATCCTCGTGAGCCGCAAAACCGCGCGGCTCGTCAGAGACTCGCCCTCCATGTGCGCTAACCCCTTCACACCAGATCCCACTTCGCGCGTTTCTCGCGCGACAACAGCTTGTCCGCGTCCGGCGCATCCACGAACCGCTCCGCCTGCGGGCTCCAGCGCAGCGGTCTGCCGCACGCCACCGCGATGTTGCCGATGTGCGCCAGCGTGATGCTGCGGTGGCCGATTTCCGCAGGCGCGTAAGCCGAGGTGCGGGACTTGACCGCCTTGACAAAACTCACATGCTCGCCGTCGGCCCGCTCGCTCTTGAGCTGCACCTCGCCGGGGCCGACCGGCTCCAACAGTTTGCGGCTGGAAGCCTGGACCGGACTACGCCAACCCTGCGCATGAATCCACCCCTCGTCGCCTTCAATCCGCAATGAGGGCTCGCGTGCGTCCACGAACAGCTCCACGCCGTCCTCGTATTCGTAGCGGAGATGGAAATCCGTCAGCGTGTCGTACAGCTCGTGTACCGGCTTCCAGCCGTAGCCCTCGACCTTGACCGGCCCGCTCAACTCGCGGTTCAGCGCCCACTGCACAAGATCAAGCAGATGCGCGCCCCAGTCGCACAACATGCCCCCGCTGGTATCCGAGATCCAACGGAAGACGAAATGCGTGCGGGCCGGCGTGTACGGCTTGTCAGGCGCGGGCCCCAGCCACATGTCGTAGTTGAACGTCTTGGGCGGCTCGCCGTAGGCGATCACCTTGTGCGCGCCCGGCCAATAGCCGCCCGGCAGCCCGACGTTCACCCGCCGGATCTTGCCGAGGCGTCCGCTGCGGGCGATCTCGCACATCTGCTTATACTCGGGAACCGTCCGGTTTTCAGACGCGGTCTGAAACACGCGGCCCGTGCGCCGCATGGTCTCCACGAGTTGACGCCCGTCCGCCACATTATACGTGAGCGGCTTCTCGCACATCACATCCTTGCCGGCCCGCGCCGCGAGAATCGAGATCATCACATGCCAGTGGTCCGGCGTGGTGACCATCACCGCGTCCACCTCTTTTTTCGCCAGGATCTCGCGGAAATCCCCGTGCGCCGTGATGCCATCGCCGTAGCTCTGGACAACGGCCTTGCGCGCCTGCTCCATCCGCTCCGCATCCACATCGCAGACCGAAACCATCTGAATCTCCGGAAGGAGTTTCATGCACGGCAGGTTGCGCCCCATAAAGTGGTCGCCTGTGCCGATGCAGCCGATCGTCACCCGCTCTGACGGTGCCGTCCAGCCTCTGCCCAACACGCGCGGCGGCACCACCAGCGGCGCGGCCGATGCCGCCAGCATCGCCCGCAGAAATGTCCTTCGAGTCTGTGCCATCCCAAGCCTCCCTCAAATACAACCTTACGGCTCCGCAAACGTGAGTCTCTCTAACAGGTGTCTCTCACTGTACCGCATCCGGCCTTTCTTATCTTGTACATTTGAACCAGATGCTTGTACAATAGCCGCATGAACACCAGCCGCTTCCAGTCCGACTTTCTGTCACAGATCGGCGACCTGACTCCTTTTCGCCAGTTGCTGGATTTCGTGCCGGATGTGGCCTTTTTCATGAAAGACCGCGCCGGCCGCTTCGTCATGCACAACCGGCGCGCCTGTGAGTATTGCCAGGTGAACCACGAGCGGGAGACACTCGGGAAGACCGATTACGACTTCTTCCCAAAAGACCGCGCCGCGCTTTACGTGCAGGGCGATCAGGAGGTGATGCAGAGCGGGAGACCGATCATCAACGCCATCGCGCCCGCGCCGGAAAATTCGGACAAGATGATCGTCTACAGCAAGGTTCCGGTGACCGGTAAAGACGGAAGCATCATCGGCGTGGCAGGCATCCACCGCATTGTGGACGGCCTGCGCGACACCCCTCACTGGTACGGGCGCTTCTCCAAAGTGATCGACCACATCCACAAGCATTACGGCGAGGAGTTGGACCTCTCCGGGCTCGCCGCACGGACCGGCGTCTCACAAAGCCAGCTCGAGCGGCGTTTCCAGCAGCTTCTCGGCACCTCGCCCGGCGAGTACATCCTGCGCGTGCGCGTCAACGCGGGCCGAGCGCTGCTTGAGACCACCGACCGCACCATCGCCGACATCGCGCTGGCCGTGGGCTTCTATGACCACAGCCACTTCACCCGCACCTTCAAACGCATGATGTCCTGCTCGCCCAAAGATTTCCGCGACCACCACCGGCAACAGTCGGCGCCCGTTTCGCGCGGAGGAAAGGCATCGTCCTGAATCGACTTCACGACCCGAATCGACATGGGTCGAATCAGGTCGATTAGCGTCGACTCGGAGCGCTCACTGCACCACGATCATCTCGGCGTTGCCCGGCAACGCCTCGACCACACGCACGACACCGCCCGTCGCCCGATCGAGGGCCACCTTCCACGTGCGTTCCCCGCGGCGGAAGACCCAAACCTCGTTTTGCTGACTGCCCAGTTTCTGCGCCGGGAGCCCCACCGCCGCTATCACCTCCGCCTGTTTCATGCCCACGCGCAGTCCCTCAAACACTGCGGCACGGTCCTTGTCCACCGCCGCAGGCGCCGCCTCTGTCTGCACGCCCGTCCCGCCGCCGATGGTCACGCGACCGATCTCCACGATATCCTGTGGCTTATCCAGCCGCAGCGTCAGCGTCTGGCGCTTCTCCGTCGCGCGCCCCCAGTCGGTGAAGACCGTCGCTGTCAGCGTCGCAGGACCGGTCACCGTCTGCTGCCGCGACCCGTAGTACTTGGCCTTGATCGCGTACGCGCCTTTGAAGGCCTTACGCACCAGATACTCCTCCGGCCCGTAGCCGTCGGTGATGTCACACGAGACCAGTCCGCCGATGCCGGTCCGGTTATGGCTGAAGAAGGCCTCCTCGCCCGTCGGCTCCAGCACATGCAGATCCACGTCTGTCGCATCCGCATCCCACGCCAGCACGATGCGCACGTCCACGTCCAAGTTCTTACGCAAACGCGCGTCGAGGGACGACAGCTCCGGCCTCTTTGTCCCCGCCCACTCCGCCCGGTCAATCCACGCGAAAAGCGCATTCAGCTCTTCCAGCGCGAAGATCTCGATCTCCGCCGTGCGGTTCCACGAGCCGAGAATCACCTTCTCGAAAAGGCCCATCGCCTCTTCAAGATCCTTGGCCGAACGTGTCGCCTTCCCTCGTTCCGCCAGCACCAGCGCCAGATCGCGCCAGCTCTGCGGATCTTCAGGCCGTAGGCGCGTCACGCGACGCAAGATCACCACCGCGCGCTCCAGTTCGCCGGCCTGCTGCAAGCGCCAAGCCAGCACGCGCAACAGCGAAGCCTCTTCGATCTTCAGCTCCGCCAGATTAGAGAGCACACGCAGGCCCAGCGCCGTCTCGCCTTCACGCAGCAGATAATCCGAGCAGTCAAGATAGAAGGCAGGACTCGTTGCGAACTGCGCCCGCTGCTCGGCATAAACCTTCTCGCGCTCCTGCTTGGCCGCACCCTTCAGCCGTTTCAGATAGGGCGTGTCCGGATTCCACGCCGTCACCTGGATCGACGCTTCAGCTTCGCCGCCCTCATCCCTCTTCGCTTTGGCCGGTGCGGTCGCGGCAGGGGCGGGTAGAGTTGCCAACGCTTCCACCGGCATCTCAGCCTCATGGGCCACACTGGCATCCATCAGGGCCGCGGCAGGTGCGGCCGTACGCGGTGCCGCCGCGCCCGAAAACCGACTAAACACGCCGCCCGATTTGGCCTCTACCTCGCCCTTCCACCGGTAGTCGTGCGGCACTCCCACCTTCTGCTCCCACCACGCCACACGCGACTGCCACATGGCCACGACCGATTCCAGCTTGGACCTTTTGGCGACAGTCTGCTGCTTGCTGACGCTGGCCCGCGCGTCATGCCACTGCCGCCGCATCTCGGCCAACATGGCGGGCGGCTCCACCTCGTGCCGCAGATACTGGTCGAGCGACTCAAGAACCAGTAGCGAGGTCGCGGAGCTGACCAGCCCGAACCGGTGACCTAGATCGAGCAACTCGTCTTCGTTCTTCTCCGCCTGCGCCGACAGACGCAGCATGCGTCCCGCGCCCCACGCCGTGGCCAGCAGCCGGCCCTCGGTCGCATCCGACTTGCGGAGTACCACCGGTTCGGAAAGCGTGCCGTCGGAGTAGGTCATCCGCACCTCGGACGTGTCGGCGGTCAGCCGCCCGGTCAGCGACACGCGCCCCGCCGCCACCGCGCCGACTCCCTGCACCGCCGCCACGCCCGTGCCCTGAAGACCGGTCACCCGCCGCGGTGGCGCAAGTGCGAGCGCCAACGCCTCTCCCGCCTCCAGCCGCTGCAGGTCGATCACGCAGCCGCCCGCATCGCCGCACGACTGCCGCAGCCACTCGCGGTCGGCCACGGTCTGCGACACGACGGCCGTGACCTGCTTGCCCGCGAAGGACGTCGCCTCACCGGCCAGCGTCTCCACGCCATCGGTAAACATCAGCCACGGCATGTCGGAGGTCAGGGCGGGAGCGAGCGCGGCGAAATCGGTGCCGCCGTCGTAGACCCCTTTTTCAAGCGCCTCGCGCAACGCGGCGAAGGAGGCGAACGTCCGCACCGCTTCCGGTCGGTCGCGGAACACCACAAGCGCCAGTTCCGGCGCACCGGTCTTCATGCAGAGCGCTTCGAGAAACGCCAGCTCCTTGGCGAGCGGCACCCCGCTGCGGCTGCCCGACGCGTCCCACGCGATGGCGAGCCGCGTCACCCGCTTCGCCGCAGGCGCGGCAGGCGCGTTGCGAAAGTCGTTGACCGTGAAATAGACGTCGCCCGACGCCGGGTCGCGCTCGACCGCCGCCAGCGTCGCAGGCAGCTTCGGCAGAGCCACCAGAATGTCGTCGCCCGGCTTCGTTTCTCGCATCGTCGTCTCCGCGATCCACGCCTCCTGCATCTGCTCGAAGTGAAGATTGCCGAACCCGCCGATCTCCGGCTTGACGACCCCGCGCGCCACTTCGATGCGCACGTTGAGCGTGCCGATCGTCTCGCGCGGCAGCGGCAGATGCAGCGCCGCGTCACCCTTGCCGTCCGTCGCCAACTCGGTCACATAGCTCAGACGCACCGTGCGCGCGGCTTGCGGCGGCAGAGGATAGATGCGCGTGCGGTAGACGTTACCCTTGACGTGCTCGATCAGACCGGGATCGACGCGGCGGCGCGTCTCGGTTTCGAACGCCACGCGCCCCTGCTCCTTTTTGACGACCACGCCATCCACGAGCTGACCGTTCACATCGAGCGCGCAGCCGCACACGGCCGCGCCATCCGGCAGAGGGAAAACCAGTTCGCCTTCGAGCTGACGGTGATTGGGATTGTAGAACGACAGGGTGGTCTCAACCTCGGCGAAAAGCCCCTGAACACGGGCTTTGACCGACATCTCGCGCACCTGCATGGGTTCGCCGGCCTGCTGTTGCATCGGCGGCGGCAGGATGAGTCGCGGAAATCGCAAGTCCCCGTCCGGCACAACCTGCGCCGAGCCCCTGATGACTGTACACAATGCCACTCCGACCGCACAACCGATGATCCGTTTCATACGCGCTCCTTTTTAAATCTCAAACCGTCGACATCCTTTATACGTCTCATGCGGCACCTATCTTAGCCTTTTCAAGAAATACTTTTCTCACCGGTAGGGACGGCTCCCCGAGCCGTCCGCGGCGCGTTCGGGGAACGCGCCCTACCCAACGCTCAGCCCGTATAGCGCTTCAGCAAAATTTATTATCAGCTCGCCCTGCACCAGACACTCGCGCTTTCATGTGCGTCTCCATGACCCACCTCCGTTTGCGACGCCGTGCGGCGTTCTCTCTCCTACGTCATTACTTCTCGGTTAACAAACCGGTAGACGGCGGTGCGCTTGTCGCCTTCGCGGATGAGCAGACCCGCGTCCACCCCCGACTTCAAGTCGCGGCTGGCCGTCACCGGCGTGATCGTCTTGAACAATTGGAGATACGCCTTCCGGGAAAACGGCTCTCGGACGAACCGTTCCCGCGCCCCGTCAAGCCGGCGGTCCCAACGGTTTGCCAGCGAGCCGCACGCTTCCCACAGGCGTGTCAATGAACGCACGATCTGGTCGAGAATGAAACACACGAACCCTTCGGCGTCCCCCGCGTCTTGCGAGTTACGGATTTTCTCATAATATTCGGCACGCCGCTCAAAAACCATCGCTTCGATGTCGAGATACTCAAAGATCGGGTGGACTTCCATCAGCAGCCGGGTCTGCCACAGCCGTGCCACGCGCCCGTTCCCATCTGTAAAGGGATGGATGTTGACGAACTCGAAATGGAAACGGACGGCCTTCAGCAGCAGCGGATCGCCGCCCAGCTTCAAATACTCGAACAGGCCTCGCATGGAGGGCTCCACTGTTTTCCAAGGCGGCATCTCGCGGGTCCGGTCCTCGGTCACATAGACCTCCACCGGCTCCCGCCTGAAATGCCCCGCACCCAGCATCAGCCCCCCGCCCATCATGCGGGCATGGGCGCGCAGCAACGACTCAACCTCGAATGGCTCATAGTCGCGCAATTCGCCGTAAGCGGCCAGCGCGTTCCTGACCTCCAACACGTCCTTTTTCGAAGCCATCACCGGATCGCCGCGCGCGATCGCCTCGACCTCGCCCAACGTACACCGGTTGCCTTCGATACCTGTCGAACCGCGAACACTCCCCGCCCTGTTCTTTTCGCGCAGTTTGGGTACAGGCCGCACCAACTGAACACCCTCCAAACGCCCGACCCGTTCTGTAACCTCAAGCAGCTTCTGAAGCACCTCGGGTGAAAACGTAACCGGATAACGTTCTTTGTTCATGTCAATATAATATCAAATGATACTATCATGTCAACGCAACTTTAATAACAAATCCGTTTCCGGTGTGCCGCAGCACGCTCAATCAGACTGCCGTGCGATCAGGGCGGCAGCGACCGCGTCGCAGGCCTTCGCGGCTGTGTCGTCGCCTTGATTGCAGCAGACGAGCACCGCGAAATCCCGCTTCGGCGCCATCCACACCACGCAAAAATTCATCGTGTTGCAGCCGCTGTGTGTCAGGACCGTGCCACCGCCCCAAGGCCGCTCGACCGCCATCCAGCCGAGCGCGGACTCGCCGCCCGCCAACGGCATGTGCAACGTGCGATAGGTTTCAGCCTTCAGAAGTCCGCCCTGCCCCCGCGCGCCGCGAAGCTGGTCAGCCACAAACAGCGCCCACTCCTGCAGCGGGCAGTGGACTCGGCCCGCCGGACCCAATACCGGCGGGTTGTCGGTCTCGGGCCCGTTCGACGCCACCGGCTGCCCGCCGCCGACATGGCCCCACGGCTGGTCGATCTGACCCGGCGTTCCCGTGCCGCCGAAGCCCGCGTGCGCCATGCCCAGCGGCTTGAACACGCGTTGCTTCAGCGCCTCCTCCCACGCGACGCCGGTCCTCTTTTCGATGGCCGCCCCGACGATCACATAGCCGAGATTGGAATAGAGAAAACCGGTTCCGCACGGCGACTCCGGCTTTTCGGAGAGCCCCAGCCTAACCGCCTGGAGGCGCTGCTCCCGCACCGTTCCGCCGGCTTTCGCCAAGTTCCCCCAGTCGAGGTTGGCGCGCACGCCGCCGCGGTGCGAGAGCAGATGACGCAGCGTCACGCCCTTACAGTCGGGATGAAACGTGGCGGCCATCTCGGGAAAAACATCCGCCACCCGCGTGTCCCAAGTCAGCACGCCCTGTTCGACCAGCAGACCGACCAGCGCGGAGGTCATGGCCTTGGTGTCCGACCCCAAGTGCCACAGGTCGGTCAGCGCGGCGGGCACGGTCGCACCGCCCTTGCGGAAGCCTGCCACGCCGCAGGCACCCAACCCCTTACCCGTCACAACCGCGGCCGCGAGAGCGGGCACGCGGTGCTTTTGCCGCACGGCCTGAAGCACCTCAGTGACCGCCCGGTCGCCAGCCACCGGGCACTCCGCTTCCGACGACAGGTTTGTGGCGGAAACGTCCACAGGCGTCCCCGCACGACACACACCTAGCCCGAAGCAGACGACCCCGATGCTCAAAACGTGCTTCACGCCGGACATAACGGGCACTCCACGAAAAGGACGAACGAACAGACTCCGCAAACCCCTTAGAGGTGTCCGGGCTCTACGTCGCAGAAACATTCGGCGTCGTCGTAGGCCCGAACCGTCGTACCGGTGAGCCGGATCAGCGTACCTGCCGCGAGGCCGCAGATGATGGCCAGACCCAACGTGACGGCGATGCCAACCAGTTGGGCGGTTGCCACGCCCGGAACCACAAAGACGGCGATCAGGCCGCCCAACAGACCCGGCATGCCGTGCAGATTATGCACGCCGCAGGTGTCGACAATTTTGAAGCGCGCCTGCAAAGCCGGCTGAACAAAGACGTAACCGACCACGCAGAGCGCCCCGGCCAACGCGCCGATGCCGAAGGCGACGGCTGGCGATACGATGTTGCAGGTCGCGCCGATGGACACGCCGCCCGCCAATGCGGCGTTCGCCATGTCCGCGATCGACGTCTTGCCTTTTCGTAACAGCGTGCTCAGCGCGAAGGTGCTGAGGGTGGCGCCGCAGAGGGAAAGCACGGTGTTGATCGCCGCCTGCGGCATTTCACCGGCCGGGACAATCGCGCTGCAAAAGCTGGGCCAGAAAAGCCACAGCACCATCGAGCCGAGCATAGCGAAACGGTCGGAAGTGGCGTCCGCCTGAATCGGTTGCTGACGCTGTTTCACTGTGGTCAGGGCCAGAGTCGCTCCGAGCCCGAAGTACGCGCCGAAGGCATGGATGATGATCGAGCCCGCTGCATCCGTGAACCCTTTCGTCACGCCCAGCCCGCCGTCCAGCACCAGCCACTCGTTCAGCATATACGCCGGGACCAGCAGAAGCGCCAGAAGAGCGTACTGGAAAATCCGCAGACGCCCGAGCACCGCACCCATGGCGATCAGGGCCGAAGCCACGGCAAACTCCGCATAGAGCAGAGCTTTGATCGTGCTCGGCGCGATGGGCTCACCACACAGAATCCCGGAGGCGCGCAACAGGATATAGAGGGGCAGCCCCGCCGCCACCACCAGATAGGTGCCCGTCGTGGCGCTGTATCCGTACCGGCGGACAAACACCATGAGGAAGCCGAAGCCGACCAGCAGCATCGCCAAGATGTGAATCGCGAAGTTATATTGCGCCACCTGCTGCACGTCGCTTGCCGCGGACGCTAACACGCCCTCGGCCGCAAAGGCGCCAGGACAGCAGAGAAACAGACCGGAGAGAACCGCCATCAAACCAACAAACTTGTTTTTCACGAAATATCCATTCTTTTGTTGAGGTCTTGTGCAAACAAAAATGTGACAAAAAAGTCACATTTGCACAAGATAACGAAAAAACCGGGAACTCACAAGCGTAGTGAATGGAAAAAAACGTCCGTACGGGGAATACCCCCACCCGCTCTCACAACTTCGCATGACGCAGCCGGAGCGCGTTGCTGATGACCGAGACCGAGCTGAAACTCATCGCCGCAGCAGCCAGCATGGGCGAGAGCAGCACGCCAAAAAACGGATACAGCATACCCGCCGCCACCGGCACGCCTGCGGCGTTGTACAAAAAAGCGAACACGAGATTCTGCCGGATATTGGTGAGCGTGGCCCGGCTCAGCCGCCGCGCCCGCAAAAGGCCATCCAAATCGCCCTTGACCAGCGTGATGCCCGCACTCGCCATCGCCACATCCGTCCCCGTTCCCATGGCGATGCCGACATGCGCCTGGGCCAGCGCGGGAGCGTCGTTGATGCCGTCGCCCGCCATGGCCACGATATGCCCCTCCTTCTGCAAGCGCTTGACCGCATCGGCCTTTTCGCCGGGCAGCACATCGGCAAACACCGCGTCGATCCGCAACTGCTTGGCGACCGCTTCCGCCGTGACACGGTTGTCGCCGGTAAGCATGATCACGCGCACACCCTCTTTGTGGAGCGCCATAATCGCCGCGGCCGCGGAGTCCTTGACCGGATCAGCCACACCGATCACACCGGCAGGCCGCCCATCCACAGCGATGAGCACCACCGTCTGGCCTTCGACGCGCAGCCGGTCCGCCTGTTGCGCCAATGCCCCCGGCGCGATTCCCAGCCGCTCCAGCAAGCCGGCATTGCCCAACGCCACCTCGCGCCCGTCCACACGCCCCGCAACCCCTTGTCCCGTAAAGGAGCGGAAATCCTCCACCCTCGCCAAGCCGATGCCCCGCTCCGCCGCGCCACGGACCACCGCCTCGGCCAAGGGATGTTCGCTGGCCCGCTCCAAACTGGCTGCCAGGCGCAGCAGCTCTCGCCCGTCAAAGGTCGGCAGCGGCTCGACGGCAGCCAAGCGCGGATGGCCTTCGGTAAGCGTCCCTGTCTTATCGATGACCAGCGTGTCAACCCGCTCAAGAATCTCCAGCGCCTCGGCGTTTTTGATCAGCACACCCATCGTTGCGCCGCGTCCGACCCCCACCATGACCGACACGGGCGTGGCCAGTCCCAGCGCGCAGGGACAGGCGATGATCAACACGGCCACAGCATTCACCACGGCGTAGGCGAACCGCGGCTCGGGGCCCCAAACCATCCAAACGCAGAAGGTCGCCGCCGCCACGGCGACGACCGCAGGCACGAAGATCCCCGCGACCCGATCCGCCAGCCGCTGGATCGGCGCGCGCGAACGCTGGGCCTCGGCCACACGGCTGACGATCTGTGCCAGCAGCGTATCCGCACCCACCTTGCGGGCCTTCATCAACAACCCGCCCGTGCCGTTGACGGTCGCACCGATGAGCGGGTCACCCGCGCGCTTCTCAACAGGCACCGACTCGCCGGTCACCATGGCTTCGTCCACGCTGCCGCCGCCCTCCAGCACCTCGCCGTCCACCGGGATCTTCTCGCCCGGACGGATGCGCAACACGTCGCCGGGAAACACCTCTTCCAGCGGCACGTCCTCCTCGACCCCGTCGATGCGCACGATGCGGGCGCTTTTGGGCACCAGCCCCAACAGCAGCTTGATCGCCGCGTTCGTATGCGCGCGCGCCCTCAATTCAAGCACCTGTCCCAACAGCACCAGCGTGGTGATGACCGCCGCCGCTTCGAAATACACCGGCACGCCGCCGCCGTGATGCGCCGCCGCGGGAAAGAGCTGCGGGGCCAGCAACGCGGCTACGCTGGTCCCCCACGCCACCCCCGCGCCGAGTCCGACCAGCGTGAACATGTTGAAGTTCCGGCTGACCAGCGACTGCCAGCCCCGGACGAGAAATGGCCAGCCGCCCCACAGCACCACCGGCGTCGCCAGCGCGAATTCGATTCCCTGTTCGAGCCGCGTCGCGAACCCTGCGGGCAAGAAGCCCAGATGCGTCGTCATGGCCAGCGCAAAGACCGGGGCCGTCATTGCGAGGCACATCCATAACCGGCGGCTCATCAGAGCGAGTTCGGGATTCTTCGTCTCCTCTTCAACGGCGACGCCTTCGGGTTCCAGCGCCATGCCGCACTTCGGGCAATCGCCCGGCCCCTCCTGCCTCACCTCAGGATGCATGGGACAGGTGTAGGCCGAAGACGCGTCTCGGGCGTGTGCCGAAACCTGGGGTTTGCCTCCGAGATAATAATCCGGATGTCGGCTGAACTGGACCAGGCAATGCTCGCTGCAAAATCCGTAATCGGACGCGCGATATCGGCGCCGATAGCCGCCCCCCTCGGACACGGACATGCCGCAGACAGGGTCGCGCGACGCTTCCTTGGCTGTTCCCTGTTCACCCATATCCCGCATCCTTTCTGGCGCGTTCAGTTTAACAGGATGCGGATGAACCGGTCAACCGCACGGAGCTTGTTTGAAAGAATTGATTTATTTCACGAAATAATCATTTGAAGCTTTCTGACGCAAAATGTCATGATGACGCCATGAAACGGTGGTCTATCGTTTAAAAACCCCCGATAACCGGCACCTAGTCGATGTGCAGACTCACATTCCAAGGCTTTGATTAAGATGAAAAAAATGACACTGTTGCAAAGCGAGAAGCTGAATCAGAACGCGGGCGTTTCTTTCGCCCTGCGGATGATGGCGGCGGCGCTCCTGTCTGGAGCGACCGGCGCGGGCGCGTTAACGCCCGACACGTTCACATGGTCAGGCGTCAGCGGCAACGATTGGTTCAGCAGCGGCGTATGGACACCGACGGCCACGAGCCGCACGGCGCCGTGTTTCGAGGGCGATACGGCCGCGATCGGGCAAGACAACTATGTGACCGTTTCCTCGAACATCACGCTGTCCACGCTTTCGGTCGGCTGGCTCACATGGGACTGGAGATGGGTGTCGCTCGGAGCGCTGAATAACGCTGAGGCGACGGTGACGTTCGATGCCGCCGGCGGTGACCCTTATGCGCTGTTCCTGATGGCGACGGGACGCACGGAGTTCTGGTCGCCGCTCAAACTTCATCTCTCTTCGCCCCTGAAAATCAAAAAAGGCGAGTACTACAACTGGAAAAGCATCGTGCGCGTCGCCTCCGCCGTAGAGGGCGGTTCCGTGGCGGCCCCTGCGGGAATCGTCGTGGAGGGCGACATCGCCGTCACACTCGAAAACACGGCCAACTCTTTCTACGGAGACATCCAGATCGGCTCTTCGAACAACACGGGAGAGGCCGTCCTTGCCCTCGGCTACGAATGGAACGCATCGGTCGGCTGTAGCGAGCAGCTCGGAAATCCAACAAACCGCGTCATCCTTGTCAATGGAGACTGGAAGTCGCAGCTCTGCATTGCGAACGCGGGTGGCGGCAGCCTTTCGGGGCGCACGGTGCTGGGCTCCGGCAAGATCGTCGGCGCCTATTATAACGAGTGGCGGAATCAGAATCTCCAAAACCTCAACATAGGCGCCGGCACCGTGATCAAGCCGTGCAATGTGCTGACCGACAGTCCCTTCGGCACCATCGTGGTCTACGCGAGCAGCGCATCCATCGATGCCGGATCTCGCCTCGCTCTCTCGGTCGGCGCTTCTGTGAACGACGTGGTCGACTACCAGGTTTCCGGCAACTTCGCGCTCAACTCCTCCATCGTGATCGAAGAGGCGGAGAGCAACATCCCCATCGGCACCTCCTGGAACCTCATCACCGTCAAAGGCAACGGCGCCGGCTTCACCTTCTCTCCCTCCTCGACGCCCTCGAATTTCTTTTTCTCCGTGAGCGGAAACATGTCCGACGGGTGGGTGGTCAGCGCGAGGAAAATCCGCAATTCCGACGGCACCTCAGACCGTCCCATGGCGCTTGACGCCGCCGCGACCTCGATCGGCGAAACCAACGCCATTGCCAATGTGAATGTCGCGATGCTCGATCCCGACGGCTCCGCCACCCTGCGCGTCCACTACGGCACGACGGACGGCGGCTCATCCCCCACCGCCTGGGGCACCGTCCGCGCCTATCCCGCGCCGGTCACGCAAACGGGCGCACACAGCTTCCTGTTAAACGGCCTGACGCTTGGTGCAACCTACTATTATCGCCACTCGATTTCCAACAGCGCCGGCGAGTTCTTCTCATCCGACGTCGCATCGTTCACCACAATTCCTTACACCACCCCCGACACGTTCACATGGGCCGCCACCAACGGCCAGTGGTTCGGCGAAAGCGTGTGGGCGACCTCTTCCCGCAACGACCGCCGGCACCCGGAATTCGTCGGAGACAACGTCATCTTCTTGATGGGCGGCGGCAGGTGGTGGAATGACTACGGTGTGGATCGCCAAGTCAACCTTGTTCGGAGCGCCACGGTGAGCACGATCACCATCGACCAGGGTCCCAATAACCAGCTCCTTTTCACCGCCACCAACGGCCCAGCGGTTCTGACGTTCGACGCCGGCAAAGGCGGCACGAACCGGATCAACAGTGTCAGCTCGTTCGCGAACCTCCTGTTCGGCACCGGAAGCGACGAGCTGTCCGTCGAACTGAAGAGCCCGGTCTCCTTCCTCCGGACCAGCCCGTACAGTTACAACATCCAGGTTTTCTCGAAGCTTTCCGGCGGCACAGACGGGGCTCCCTCCGACATCCTCCTTGATACGGCGGCCAACGAGTGGACCCATGTCTACTTCTTCCTGCTCAACACCAACAACACCTTCCGCGGCGACATCTACGTGGGCGCCGATGGCGCCTTCCCGGCGACCACCCACCTCTGTCTCGGCGCGTCCCCCTACCTTGGCGGCTCGCAGGTGAATTGCCCGGCCGGCGATGCGATGCTCGGCGACCACGCGAACCGCATCATTCTCCGCAACAGGGCAACCGTCCGCGTCTCTGGCGCAGCAGGCACCCCGGCCCGCTTCGAGCGCACCTTGATCGGTGGCGGCACACTTGAAGCCGTGAACCAGCGAGACCAGTGGAACACCGAAGTCCGTTCGCTGCACCTCTCGTCTGCGGCGCACCTCGAACCTGCCGGCACCCTCACGGTCAGCGCCGCCGAATTCACCGCCGACGCGGCCGCAGAGTATGCGTTTAAGGTCTCCTCGACCAACGGAGCATCCGGTGTTGTCGCGTTCTCTGTCACCGCACCCCTGACCCTGACGGGCAAGGTGGTACTGAGTCCATCCGACGCCGCCGAGCGCATTCCGGTCGGCACACGCTGGGTCGTGATGACCGTCGCGAAAGAGGCGACAGCGTTCACATGCGGCCTCTCCAGAACCCCGGGCTACAGTCTCACGACGTTCGGCAATTCCGACAGCGGCTGGACGGTCACGGCATCGAAAACCGCCAGCGGAATGCTGATGGAACTTCGCTGATTTTCCACGCCCACATTCCCAAAGGAACCCATGAAACGAATTCTTTCCTGCGCGGCCGGACTTCTGGCCTTGCTTCCGGCGGTCGCGTCCGCCCTCGAAATCAACTTGACGGAGAAAGGCGTCGAATTGAAGGCGCGAGCGCCCGTCGGAACCGTCCAGCTCGCCTATCCGGGCATCTTCAAGGAGGGCGGGAACCCGAGCGGGCCCATCGAGGTGGAGGTGTCCAACCACGTCGCCTTCCTCACCTACGGCGACGGCATCAAGATGACCTTGGAGGCGAAGGACGGCGGACGGCTCATCCTCAAGAGCGCCAACGTTCCCGAAGGCTCATACAAGATCTCGCACCACTTTGATGTCGCCCCGGACGCCTACGGCGGAAAGGTGTCGTGGTCCGTGAACGAGAGCCCTGCGAAGCTTTTCCCTGCGGCGAAAAGCGCTGACGCCTTCCTTTTCCGGGGGGACGCCCTGCGGCTCCTTCTGGCCGCCGAGGGGAGCGAGGGCCTCGGCCTCACGTTGCCCTTCGGGTATCAGGAGCTGAAGGACCAGCGCGTTTGGAACCTGCAGTCGTTCCAATGGATTTCGTATTCCCATCTCCCCCGAGAAGGGGCCGCGTGCAACTACGAGTACACCGTCAAGACCTCGGACGGCTCCCCCGTGAAGCTCGGCGCGCCCCGCATCATCAGCGCCCGCGACGTGTATGTGCCCTACCCGGAGGCCCGCGAGGAACTGTGGCCCGGAAAGGGCACCATCCGCACGTTCGGCTGGCAGGAAGGCATCCGCCAGAACTACTTCAACAGCCGCGAGCGGGACGAGAACGCCATCGTCTTCGTGGGCGACTCCCTCACGGAGAACTGGAAGACGCTGAAGCAGGACTTCCCGAAATACAAGGTCGCCAACCGCGGCGTCGGGGGCGACACCTCCCGCGGCATGCTCTTCCGCTTCAAGCACGACGTGCTGTGCCTCAATCCGCAGATGGTCTTCCTGTGCGCGGGGGCCAACGACCTCACCGCCCACGGCAACCCCGAGGACGCCATCTCCAACGTTGAAGCGATTCTCAAGATGGCGCGCCAGTACAACGACAAGATGCCCGTCATCATCTCCGCCGTTCCCCCCAGCAGCAACCCCCAGGCGCCTTTGAAACCCGGTGCCCGCGAGGCGGTGAACGCCGGGTTGGCCAAGTTGGCGGCAATGTATCCGAACATACGGTTCTTCGATTTCAGTGCGGCCTGCCTGGGCGCGGACGGGCAGCAGGACCTCGCGCTTTTCGCCGAGGACCGGCTCCACCTCGCTCCCAAGGGGTACGCGGTTTGGAAAGCGGGCCTGGACAAAGTCCTCGCAGAGCTCCTGAAGCCGACCGCCCCGGTTTCAGGTGGCCCCATCGACCTCTCGAAGCTCAAACTCGTGTGGCAGGACGAGTTCGACGGGACTTCGCTTGATCGGACCAAATGGGACACGCCGAGTCAGGACCGGCAGGGCGCCTCGCGCTGGCGCGGGCAGAATGTCTCTCTCGCGGACGGCATCCTGACGATCAGGATCATCAAGACGGGCGACCCTGTTTTCCGCTACGAGAGCGCGTGTATCCGCACCAGCACCGGCTACGAACCGGACAAGTACCTTTTCAGCTACACGTACGGTTACCTCGAATCGCGCATGCGACTCCCGAAGCACGTCCGCAGCGACTACTGGGTCGGCTTCTGGCTTTTGGCGGGCGATGTCGTCGCCGGACGAAACACCGACACCCGTCTCGGCACAGAGGTCGACATTTTCGAGAACTTCAACCTGTGGAACCTCGGCGAGCTGTCGCACAACCTGCACTGGGGCGGCTACGGCAAGGACCACAACTCCGGCGGCAAGAACAGCGGACCGCACCTCGAGCTGTTCGACGGTCAATTCCACACCTTCGGCCTTTACTGGGACGAGGCGAAGTACATATACTACATCGATGGTGTTGCCGTCGCGGAGACCAATGCCATGGGCCTGGGTGCCGACAAGGGCAAGGACGGAACCCCGCTCGCCAAGTCGCAGGGCACTTGCCGCAAGCCGGCGTTCATCAAGATCAGCGTCGAGGCCGCCCCGTGGTGCGGTCCCACGAGCCAGTGGGAAGGCTACCTGCCCCCCGAGGACGTCCTTCTCGTCGACTATGTCCGCCTCTACCAGAAGCCGTCGAACTGACATCACGACCAAAATATGAGCGTCACACTCACAGACATCGCACAGCTCGCGGGCTGTTCCCCCGCCACAGTCTCGCGAGCCCTCAACGACACGGCGGGCGTCGATCCGAAGCTCCGCGCCCGCATCCTCGCAGCGGCCAAAACCCTCGAAGGCGTCGCACGGTCAGACAAGGCCTGTGCAGACCCTGAGAGCGACATGGTCCGGCGCGGGCGGCCGCGCGGCTCCTTGCGGAAATCCGATGCCGTCGACGTGATCGTCTTTCGACGCGAACAGGTCGAGCCGCTGATCCTTTCCGACGCGGGGCTGACCGTCGCGCCCATCACCGACGCCGCTCCCAACCTCTTCTTCTCGCCTCGCTTCCGGCTCTCAACCGACTTTTACCGGCACATCATCGAGGGCATCAGTTCGGTCTTGGAGGTACAGGCCCTGAAAATCGTGCAGCAGGTCCGCAACCATCTGCTCGACGAACCTTTCTTACATGAGCTGCGCACCGCCCGCCGGCGCGGCGTCCTGTTGCTGGGGGAGTCCGATCCCGACGTCCAAACGTTTGTCGCGCGCTGCGGCTGTCCGGTCGTGCGGGTCGACATCCTCGGGGCTTCCGGTTGCCCGGTCGTCGCGTTCGACAATGCGGGCGGCATCGAACAGGCCCTGCGTCATGTGCTGGAGCTGGGCCATCGCGACATCGGGTTCGCCGGCGGCTCTGCCAACCCCAGTTTCCGCGAACGCCGCCTCGCCTATTACGCCGGCATGGCCGAAGCCGGCTTGCCTGTGAATCCCGAGTGGCAATATGAGGGTCCCGGCCACATCAAGGACGTGGACGCGGGCATCCGGCACATTCTCCGCCGCAAACACCGGCCCACCGCCTTTCTTTGCGCGAGCGACTATTTCGCCATGGGTGCCTTGCGGGCCGCGCAGACCCTGGGCTTGCGCACTCCGCAGGACCTCAGCGTCGTCGGGTTCGACGATGTCGACGCGGCTCCGCTCGTCACGCCGCCGCTGACCACCGTGCGCGTCCCGAAGATTCAGCTCGGGGCCTGCGCCGCCGACCTGCTTTTGCGCAGCTCCACGGGTGACGGCCTGGCCGAGGCCTGGCGCCACTGCGAGGTGCGCTGCCTGACCGAACTCGCCGTCCGCGCCTCCACGCACACGCCTTTGAAACACTCCCGCAAAAAAACCAGCGAGCGAAAGAGGAACACACCATGAATGTCAGCCGCCTGCTCTCCCTTTCACTGCTCGTTCTGCCGACCGTGTTGTCCGCAGCCGACGTCACTTTGAATCCCAAGGGATTGGTGATCAACGGAGGGAAAGAACTGCGCTCGGCGATTTTGGATTATCCCGCCTTGACCACCCAGGGCAAAGACGAGCGCCGCACTCCCGACAAGGTCGACATCAGCGGCAACCGCGCCACGCTCCGTTACCCCGGAGGCGCACAGCTTGAACTGAACTTCGCGGCGGACGGAGCCGCGCAGATCCATGCGACCGGTCTCGCCGCGAACGACTCGGGCATCTCGTTCCGCACGACCCTGCCTGTGGCCCTCGCCGGAATGGCACGCTGGTCGATCGACGGTTCCCCGGCCAAGCCCCTGCCCGCAACGGCGGGCGCGGACGCCTTTATCTGGCGCGGCGACGCCAAGCGCTTCACGCTGACCGATGCCGCGGGCAAAGGCTTTTCCGTCGTGATGCCCCACGGCTATCAGCAGCTTCAGGACAACCGCGTCTGGAAAACCGACTCCTTCCAATGGATCTCTTTCTCGGCCCTGCCCCGCGCCGGCGCGAACGAGTCCTTCTACACCGTCTACATCCTTGATTCGGGCGCCGCGGTTCCTGCGGAGAAATCCGCCGCCCCTGCGCCTGCGGCACCGGCCGCCACGCCTGCCGCGACCGACCGTTTCGCCATGACCCTGTCCGACAAAGGCCTCGACCTCGCCTGCGGCGGCATGGGCTCGTTCACGCTGGCCTACCCGGAACTGGATGCCGGTGACGGCAAGAAGCTCAAGCCGATCGAGACGCGCGTGGACGGAATGAAGACGTACCTCAAGTATGAAGGCGGCGGGCAGATCGCCGTATCCGTCCTATCGGGCAAGCTCTCTCTGGCCTTCGACGCCATGCCCGCGACGGTGAAAGCCTTTTCGACGGAAATGCTCATTGCCCCCAACTACAGCGAGGGCGGCCACTGGAACATCGGCGAGGCCAAAGGCGAATTCCCTAAGGAAAAGCCGGCAAAACCCCACCTCTTCCAAGGCCACTCGCGCAGCTTTGACCTCGCCAACATCAACAACAAGCGCCTCAGCTTCGCCCTGCCGGAGTACACCTACGTCCAGCTTCAGGACAACCGCGAATGGGGCTGGAACACCTACTGGGTCCAGTTCAAAGTCCCCTATGCTCCCGACCGCAAAACCTACGAGATCGCCGTCGCCATGGACACCAGCGCCTCCCAGCGCGTCGTGCTGGTCGACCGCTTCGGGCAGACCACCCAGCGCGACTTCCCCGGCAAGCTCAAAGACGAGGCTGAACTGAAAGCCGACGTCCAGACTGAAGCGGCCTACTACGCCAGCCTCAAGCCGCCCGCCCGCAACCGCTTCGGCGGCCTGCCCGGCAGCGGAGCCAAGCTGGGACTCAAGAAAACCGGCTTCTTCCATGTCGAGTCCAAGAAAATCAGCGGCCGCGACGTGTGGGTCCTGACCGATCCCGACGGCGATGCCTTTTTCCATCTGGGCGTCTGCACCTTCGGTCCCGGGGAGGATTACACCTCCATCGAAGGCCGCAACGATGTCTTCGAGTGGCTGCCGCCCCACGACGGCGAGTTCGCAGCAGCCTGGCATCCGGAACCCTGGTGGAACCCGCGCGCGGTCTCGTTCTACAAGGCCAACGTCGTGCGCAAATACGCTGCGGCTTACGAGGACGAAGCCCAGACCGCCCGCCTCGTCGACCGCGTGCGGCAAGTCGGTTTCAACTCCGTCGGTGCCTTCTCCGGCGGTTCGCCTGCTTTCGCTAAGAAGAACTTTCCGCGCGTCAGCGGCCTGCCCCTGGGCACCTGGACCCTCGGCCCGTCCGTGCCCGGCGTGCGCGGGGTCTTCGACCCGTTCGACGAGCAAACTCTATCCAAGATGGCTGAGTTGTTCGCGAAGCCGGTCGCTGCGGAGGCCAATGACCCGCTGATCATCGGCTACTTCCTCGATAACGAGCAAGGCTTCGAAGACCTGCCGCGGGCCATCCCCGCACTGCCCGGCACCCATGCCTGCAAACGCGCGCTGGTCGCCCAGCTTAAAGAAAAATACAGGGAGATCGCAGCCTTCAACAAAGCCTGGGGCCTCGACGCGGCTTCCTTCGAAGCGCTCGCCGACCGCGGTCTGCCGCTGACCACACAGGCGGCCTTCACCGACATGCAGGCCTACACCGAGCGCTTCCTCGAAGCCTACTACAGCTCCATCACCACCGCCTTCCGCAAGGTCGACAAGAACCACATGCTGATCGGCAACCGCTGGCAGCCCGGCACCGCCAACAATGAAACGCTCTGCCGCGTGGCCGGCAAATACATGGACGTCATCAGCATCAACTACTACGCCTGCGGCATCGACGCGGCCTTCATCCGCCGCCTCTATGACTGGAGCGGACATAAACCTCAGATGTGGAGCGAGTTCTACTTCACTGCGACCAAGGAGAGCAATGTCGCGCCGAGCAACAACGACATGGCCACGCAGCAGGAGCGCGGCCTCGCCTACCGCCACTACGTCGAAGGCGCGGCCTCCTTGGGCTTCGTGGTCGGCATCGAGTGGTTCACCCTGCTCGACCAGGCGGTCACCGGGCGCTTCTTCGAGGGGCTCAACGGCGAGCGCGCCAACACCGGCCTTTTCAACGTCGCCGACCGCCCCTACAAGCCGATGCTCGCCGAGATGGCCAAGACGCATGCGGCGATCTACGACATCTGGCTCAACGGCAAAGCCCCCTACCTGCTCGACAACCCGCGCTTCAGCGGCAAGGCCGGCAGCGGCTCGCGCAAGGTCTCCGCCGGACGCCCCACCGCGCCCATGGTCATCGACGGCCAGCTCGCGGGCTGGCCGGGCCGACCGCCCGAGCGCATCGGTGCCGACCGCCTCGCGGCGGGCCGCGAAAGCGGCGGCGTGGAAGCCGCCTTCAAGGTGAGCTGGGACGAGAAGAACCTCTACCTGCTGGCGAATGTCACCGACCCCACGCCCATGAAGAATGAGCACACCGGCGGCGACCTCTGGAGCGCCGACGGCATCGAACTTTTCATCGGCTGCGAGAAGCTGGATCAGGGCGGCCCCCTGCTCTTCACCGACCGTCAGATTCTGCTGGGCGCGGGCAAGAACAACCAGACCTTTGTCGCGAGCCAGGCCGCGCATCCCGTGATCACAACCTCCGTGACGCCCACGGTGGACGGCAAAGGCTACACCCTGGAGGCGGCCATTCCGTGGACCGCGCTCGCCGTCACGCCGAAAGAGGGCATGGAGCTGCTCTTCGACCTCGCGGTCAACAACAGCACCGACGGCCAGAGCCGCTCCTGCCAGCTCGTCTGGAGCGGCGGCGCGCGCAACTCCTCCGACCGCAGCGCCTGGGGCAGACTCTCTCTGGTTCCTTAATTTATCTTCTCTCAGCAAGTCACGCTCCTGTTTGACAGCGGTAAGCCGTTCATCGAGCAATGTTCTCGCATAATCGATATGTGCTATTTCATTTTCCATTTCGTCAAGTGCTCGCATTGGCTTTTCTCCCGAAAGTTCGCTTTTCGCGAATAGCATGTGAAGCAGACTCTGGTTCGTGGACAACCAAGAACCGTTGAGGACGCCCGAGGAATGTTGCCGCCACCTGCGGCTGGGGAAAGGGGAAGAACGGTTTCACCTAATTCATCACCTCAACCTCAGCCCCTCTTTAATACCCGTTAAGAGCACGTTCATCTTCTGAACCACATCGGCAGGCGGCACCGTTTTCCCATCGCCCATCTCGATACGGAGTTCAAAGCGCAGCGAGATTCCGGATTTGCTCTTGATTTCCAGCAATTTGGGGATGATATCCCCGAGGTCTTGAAGCTGCGACGGCTCCATATCGGAGACGGCACTTAAAGGCTCTTTGCCTTCACAGACGTCTCCTGGGGGAGTGGGCGGCTTCTTTGAGGAAACCTTGAAGTTCGCGAACTGCGCCGAAGGAAAGTCACACGGCCAAGCCTGTGAACCGGTCTCCAGTTCAATAAAACGGGCCTGTAACGCGTTGCTGATAACATCGCGCACCGTCTTCCACGGAAGGGTCGTACCGACCTTAAGCGATAACGCCGACGCGACGGAAAGACCTGAAGCCGCGCCAGCCTTCCACGCGTTCGGAAGATTCTCGGGGAGAATCTCTGCCGCCGCAATGATTGCGGGCGGAACACTCAGCGTCGCCTTCTCGTTCAAAAGGCCAGCCGGAATAGTTTCGCCGTAGATACTGGCCGGGCCTGACAACAGCCAGACAGAGCAGTTTTCCACCGCGGCGCTGATCGCCGTCTCGATGACCTGTTGCGACGCCTTCGGAATATGCGTCGGCTCTTGGTAACCGCCCCGATCCACCTGAACCACGGTCTTGCCGCCGAAATAATCGTACACGGTCTGGACGGTGATCGTGTCACCTGTCCAGAGACCGGGCAGTCGTTCGCGGGCGAGCAGACAGAACATGAGTTCCGTAAGCTCGGCCGCTTCAGGCAGGACGAGTTCGAGCGCTGCATCATTGAGCGCGTTCTCGTCAGGCCGCAGTTTCCACCACGAACGCGAGGTGCCATCCGGACGGGTGAGCCGCAGGACAAAGGTTCCCTCTTCACAGCCATCCGCCAACGTGTCCAGAATGGCGCTGGCCTTGAGCATCTTCGGCAAGTGCGGAAGTTGCGCGAAGGCCCCTGCCAAATCTTTGACCCTGCGCGAGGTCTCGCCGGTCCGCCACAGATTGTAGGGCCCGTCCGGTAGCAGAGCCTCGGCGGTGACGGCCGTGTCCTGAACGCGCGAACGTTTGTCAGCCTTGATAATGTTGAAATGAGGGTCTTCAGTGACCGTGATCTTGAAGGCTTGCGCCTCGTCCTTTTCGGAGACCGTAACGACAATACAGTAGGCCTGCTTGATAAATTCCGGTATGCGGCCCTTTGACTTGTCGATGT
Organism: bacterium; assembly: GCA_025360845.1. Taxonomy (GTDB): domain Bacteria; phylum Verrucomicrobiota; class Kiritimatiellia; order RFP12; family UBA1067; genus JAHFSX01. Next base: position 7,022 of record JANYBJ010000084.1, on the reverse strand, counting down.
TGATCGCCAAGGTCTGGGCACGTGCGGGATCTACATTGCCATCCTTCTGTTGCTTCTTGACCTCTTCGCGAACCACTTCCCAAGCCAAATATTCCCGCACGCGCGCAAGGGCGAGTTCCAAGCCGTCCTTGGAGGGCGTGAGGAGGAGCACCGCGTTTCTGTAAACACGCGGCTTGTCCGCGCCTGTGGTCTCATCCAAGAACCGCTTGGCCTCCGGGCTTGGCTTGCCCGACTCCGCTGCCGCGTTCGGCCCTAACACCGCATAGTGAAAAGCGCCGTCGTCCTCTATGTCCTTGGGCCGGGTCGGCAGCGTATGCACGCGGACGCCCGCGGCCGAGGCGTTGGCGGTGAGCGCCTTGGCCTTGCCGATCTCGTCGAGCAGACGGGCTTTGACGGTGTCGTCCTGGATGCTCTTAGCCGCCACGGCGTGCATCTGTGTCAGATTCGGTCGGTTGCCCAAACGCCAGGTGCCAGGGAGCTGACCATCGGCAGCCCCCGAGTAAAGATCGTCCAGCCAATAGCTGCACTGTGCCCAGCGGGCGAGCCCCTTCTCCAACTCGATCCTGTCAGGGCGCACCGGCCCAAGGAGCACAACCAGGTCGCGTGTACGGGCGTTCTGCCCGACCGGCTGGGAGTGCAGGAACGTCGCCACAACCGCCTGCTCAATCTCGCGGTTATTCAGGCCGACCGACTCGAACTGAAGCCTCCGGGCCTGCGTGAACTCGTTGTCCAGGATGCCGGTCCAAGCCTGCCTCGCACCTTCCGATTCCTCGGTGTCCGCCACGGCCACCATTTCGCGGAGGGCCTCCGACAGGCCTTCCTTGGCGGGTGCGGACAGGAAGACCGCCGGGCCGACCAACGGGCAGGTGTCCCATTTCTCGGCTTCGCGCAAGGCGAGCGCGAACATGCGGAGCACCCCGCGCGTGCGCTGAAAACGACTAAGCGCAGTCCATTTCGAGTAGAGCACCTCCGTGAGGTCTGGATGGAATGGGAAGCTCCTCAAGAAACGTTCTTCGGCTTCCCCGCCCTGTTTGGCCGTCTGCTCGTCCAGCGCCGTCACGCCCTTGAGCGCAGCCAACACATGCTGACGGAAAGACTCGCGGTCCTTCAGGGATTCGGTCGTGAAGAACCGTCTGCGAAGAACCTCGGCCACGTCCTGTTTCTCGACCGGCTCGACCACCGACTCCCGCTGCCGTTGGAAAATGTCATATAGCCCGCCCTTGATCCGCCGCCCCAGCTCATCCTCGTTTGTGGGCTCGCTGGTCAGAAGCGAGGCCACCACACAACACCGGTCCACCTTGGCAACCGCTTGCGTCAGGTACTGAAAGAAATTGACCAGACTGTTCAAGCGGGCAGGATCGTAGCCGACTTTCTCGCGGGCATACATCAGCACTTCGTCAATCAGTATGAGCGTGCCCAGCCCCTCTTTGCCTGGCAACTCAAGCAGTTCCGTCAGGAGGTTTTCCGCCGGCGCCGATTCGCGTTCCTCCGCCTTTCCAGTGGCGTGCAGTATCTTCAGACCCGCATCGCCTGCCACCTGATAGGCCAGCACGCTCCAAGGCTGTATGAGCGTCCGGACCGAACCGTCGGGAGCGCGGACATCCATCCCCTTCTCGACATCCAGCTTGTCGAAGCACAAGCACGCCACGCGGCACTTGGGCGGCTTCTGACCGATCTCCTGCACGAATTCGCCAACGGCGGGCAGGTCCGGCAAGTGATCCGGGTCATTGACGATGTGCAGAAGCGTGATCAGCGTATGCGTCTTGCCGCCGCCATACGTCAGTTCCAACTGCCGGACGGCCTTGTCGTTCTTGCCCGCCAACCGCAATACCACATCGCGCACGAGCTGCCGCAGATTGTAGGTGGGGAAGGTGAGCGCAAAGAACTGCTCCGGCTTCTCGTAGATAGGGCGTTTGCCGCGCTGCATCATGACCTCGTAAAGGTCGGCGGCGAACATGTGCATCGGCAGTTCGCCGGAACGCAGGTCATCGCGCAGTTTCACGACTTCGTGCCAGGGTTTCCAAGGTAACTTTGCCATTGCTTCTCTCCGTTCTCAATTGGTTGCAATCATAACACTTTGTTACAAAGCCTTTTGTGAAGATTGCTTTGCAACTTATTGCATCTCATTGCGTCTTGATGTGTTTTAGATGCAATTCGACGGGTTGGGTTGCGTCTTGTTGCAGACGGCTCCAATGAATGCTCATCTCAACACCTTCCTTCTGTTTCCCCTATGCGGGATACCATTTCGAGGCCTTCGTCCGTCCAGTCACCTTAATCTGTCCTTCTTTCTTCAACTCCCGCAGAAGGGTTTGGATCTGGCCGCGGGCATGCCCCGGCAGAACCTGGAAAAACTCGTCAAGTTTGCTTCCTGCCTCCGCATTCTCGCGAATATGCTTCAACAACAGCGCCTTGTTCGTTTCGCGGTCCAAGCCCTTCTTCCGCGTGTAAGTGCCCTTTTTTCCGATAGCCGCATAATAGCGGCGACCCAGAATGAAGCGGCCACGGGCTGCCCGCTCAATGATCCCCAGGTCGAGCAAGCGGGGCAGGCGCTCGCGCAAAGGTTCCGGAATAGCCTGCTCGCGATGGATCGCGTTCACAAGCAGGAAATCCTGGGTGCTGAAACTGGCCAGCGTCTCCTGCCCCACACGCTCCATCAGTTGGAGGAACTTGGTATCCTGGACTAAGCCGTCCAGCGACAAAACAAGATGATACCGATCCGTTCCGCGGAAATCCGGGACCGGTTTGGATTGCTTGATGTTCAGCTCGAACATCAAGTTCATTCCCTGGCCAGAACGTTCCACCAACCCGCACCGGGAAAAGATGTCGGCGATCCGGCGATTGCGCGGCGACTGACGGTCAAGGATGTTCTCCAGCGTGACATCCGGCGGCAACCCGCCGGGGCTGTCGATCACCAGCTTGCGCTGATACTGGCGGACAAACACGCTGCCGCCAAGCTGATAGTCACGGTGGCTCACGGCATTGAGGATCGCTTCGCGGACCACACGCTCATCAAACGTCGGGATGTCCAGCACGAATAGGCCGTCCTGGTAATGCTGCTTGTCGTTGCGCAGGTTGACCAGATCCCACAGCTTGTCATAGTACGTGAAAAAGCCCTGCCGGAATTCCACGCGCTGCTGTGCGGGCCCGGAGGCCTCGCTCGTCCGGTACTCGTAGATCACCTCGGCCTGCCCCAGCAGCCGCCCCAGCGCTTCGCGCGTCCCGAACAGGACCAAAGCCGCATAGGTGATTTTGTTACGGACGACCGCCTCGCAATCCAACAGGAGTTGCTCATGGGAGAGCGTCGCCAGTGCCGCGTTCCGCGACTTGGCCAGCCAGCGTTGCCGGAAATCCTCGATCGCGGCTTTGTCGAGATCCGCCCACTCGGCTCCCGCGCACACGTCCGCCGAAAAATCGTGACCCACTTCAGAAAAGACCGACCGCATCACCTCCATCGGCATCTGCAACAAGCGGTCCCCTTCCCGCCACCAAGCAATCCCTTTGTCTTGGATCGGCACGCCCACCGGGCGTGAGGGCACCTCAAAAACAAGCACCCGCTTCCCGTCGCTATCCAACAAGTGAAAATCGATCCGCAGATGGAGCCGGTCCATCAAGCCGGTCCGAGTCCTCTCTGGCTGCTCGAACGCCCGGGTGCCAACCACCTGCCGCGGGCGCTTGTCGGTCACGCCCAACACAACGTAGCCTCCGCCACGGTTCGCGATCGCGCAGGCGTATTTCGCCAGTTCATCGAACTCGAAGCTGTTCTTCGCCTCCTTGAACTCTACGCTCTCGCCCTCCTTGGCGTTCAATAAATAGGACATGTCAGGCAACTTCATGTCGTCCTCCCCTGTGCGCTCTGCGCATTTTCCTCGTTGCGCCGCCGAACGAAGTCCTCCGCGCTCGCTGCGGCGTCTGCAAAAGTCGGGTTCTGCTTGAACTTCTCAAAGGCGGTCTCGTCATTCAATTCCTGCAGGAAGACCTCACCCGGCATCTCCTCGGGTATGTCTTTTCCCCGTCCGGCACACTTTAAGGCATCGGCCATGGCCCAGTCCACCAGAGAAAGACAGTTCGCAATGCCGAAATCCGAAACCGGCGACTTGTACCAGAAGTACGGGATGCGATGTCCCCCGTGGAACGGGTTCACGCAGGTGCGCAGATAGTGCTTGTCCAGCGTGTCGTACATGCCATGGACGGCGGAACTGCAGGGGCCATAGAGAAGCGCGTAGATTTCCGCGCAGCCGCATTCCTCTGCCAACTCACGAAGATTTTTGCCGAGTGGGTTTCCCACGTTCACAGGCACAAAAACCGGCATCTTGTGGTTTTTCAAGAAGTCCGCGCCGATGTTGCCACACTCGTCTTCCTTGATGCCATGCTCTTGGAAATAGTTGCCGAGGTGCTCCATGACCAATTTCTGCTGCCCCAGCCCGTGCTCATAGAACTTTGCAAAATCCTCCGGCGTCCCGTTCTTGCTGAGCCAGGAGTAATAGATATAGGACTCCGCAACCATGCGGACATAGATCTGCCCGAAATCCTCGGTCCAATTGACGGGAAAACTGACCTGCTGAACGACCAAGCGGTACATGCGGCAAAGCAACCCCAGTAGAATCTCCCTGCGCACCGGCTTGTAAATCTCCAATGGGTAGTTGAGTATAATCAGCTCCCAGAGCTGACTATAGCGGTCATTATATCGCCCGAAGCACTCCACCAAATAGAGGTGGTAGAACTGGGAAAAAGAACCCGGATATAGGGCTTCCACCTCTTGCGGCCGACACTGCCCAATTTTCCCCGATTCCGTCCAGAACGTCTGCGGCCAGGTCAGGGAGAATTGCTTCTGCATCTGCTCGATCATTGACGCTGTGCAACGGATATACCCCCCGACCTCTTGTGCTTCAGCCGAATCCGGAGCATCGACCAGAAGTTCGGTGTTGTGGAAGGGCATTCCTTTGTATAAACTCAAGCTCCCTGAGGCGACAGACACATCATGATAGATGGCCTGCGCCAGCATCGGCAGCTTGTTGCAGCGATAAAGGCATTCCGCCATGACAGGTGCCATTTGCTCAATGGCCTCAGCCTCCGTCAACGCTGCGATTTCATCCGCTTCATAGAGCGACCTGAAGGGACAACTCGGGTATAGCCGGATCAAGGGGACCAAGGCTTTCTTGAGCCCGTAAAGCGGTTTTGTGCCCGCCAAACGCCTGGCCACAGCTTTCAGTCTCGCGGGCGGCAGTTTCACGTAGTTTGACGTGAGAAGCCAATTCGCCTGCTCCTCCTTGCCACAAAGGTCGTTCAGGGCCAGCGCCAGATTGTAGGCGCAGTCTCTGGCCGCTTTGAAGCCGCAGCTCTCCACTAACAGCGCCAGCCAAAGCAGCTCCGGCATGATGTTGTCACGCCAACTCACCTCGCCGACCGGCAGACGCGGGTCGACGAGGAAAGCCGGGTAAAATGTGCTCTTGATCTTCACATGATCGTGAAGAACCCGGCGTTTCGTTTTGGCGTTGTTGGTCTTCTCTTTCAAGATACACTCACAGCAGTTTCATCTGACTGTCATCCACAGCCGCGCCTCTCGCCCCGACATGGTTGCTCAGGCACTCCAGCAGCGAGCGCTCCTCGCTGCCGTGCGGGGACAGCTCGATCAGCGACTGCAGAAACCGCTTGAAGAGTTCCTGCCGCCGCAGCCCGTTACTATCCAGATAATCATCCACCTTCGACAGCTCACCCGTCTTCCAGAGATGCATCAGGCAATGCACACGGTCAATCAGCGGAATGGGCCTGCCGCCGGGAGCTTCGTAACCCAGCGACTTGCCTTTGCGCTGCGCCCAGGTCTTGAGCTTCACCTTGCCGCCGGAGTCGCCCTCGGTTTCGTCATCGGTTTCCGCGTCGGCGTCGGCCTCTTCAGGCTCTTCGCCATCGTCCGCTTTACCCTTCCCGAAACTGATAAGATCCCATGTCACGGCCAAGTCGCGGTCCGAAAGCCCGCAGGAGACGGCGTAAAGGATGCACGCGCCCGCCGGCGCCTCGTCCATACCGAAATCGTGGCGGTGCAGCAGATAATAGGCGGTCGGCTCATCCAAACGGTCGGCATCGTTGCCGGCATCCCCCTCCTCCTTGTCGCCGGAGAGCACACGCCCGACCACAAAGTCGACCACCATGCGGCGCACGTGGGTGAGGAACTCGCTCACCGTCAGCGAACCCGGATCGTTGGCTTTCTTCACGACTGGATGTTTGCTGAAAGCCTCCATGGCTGGGCCGGTCGCGGCCCAGACAAAGTCAGGGCCGCGGATGCCTGCATCCCAGAACTCACGGAGCATCGACCGAATGTTAGTCCGCATATCTTCCAACACTTTGCTATCCCATCCGGGGCGTGCAGTAGCTGGACGCTTCTTACAGACGAGCCAGACGGAAGAGGCAAGTGAAGCTGTTGACAAACCACGCGTACGATTAGCCATCTCCGTTTCAATTGGCCAACTGCTGTCTACGACAAAACCCGCCTTTATCATAGCGGAAACCAGTGTTTCCCATGCGTTAGGATGTTTGTGGGCGAAAACAATGACAAAGCGTCCATCCGGAGCCAACATCTTATGGACTTCTCCAAAAGCCGCAGCCATCATTGATTCATATTTATCTTTCTCCGTTTGCCGGTTTTTGTCTGATCGAATATGCTGAACCACTTCGTTTGACTTATCCATTAGTACGGATGCAAACGGTGCGTGCGTCAAAACACGCCGCAGGACGACATAAAATAATTCCGACAGATCGGCATAGGATATTGCTTCATAGTACGGCGGGTCTGTCATAATTACATCGTATGCACATCTGCCGTCTTTCGCCATATTCAGACTTCCTGATCTCGACCGGGAAAAGTCGCCGATTCCCGGAAAATGACATTGCACATTTTTGACGCGTGACAAGCGAAGCGGCATGGTGGATTCTTCGGGGTGAAAGACAACCCCGTGAGGGGTCGAAACCAAAGAGGTTCCACCATGCCGCAGTTATTATTGCAGGGGTTCCCGGACGGCGCAACCCGA
>JANYBJ010000057.1 GCA_025360845.1 bacterium | reverse complement strand
CACGATGCTCTTCCGATCTTTGGCAAGTCCATCATCTGAACTGCCGCCAGGCCCAGGTTCGCCAGCGCCGAAGGGTTCTGTCTTGGGCTGGAGCAGAAAGACCGGCGAGTAGACGGCCGTGCCCCTGCCGCCGGGCTGAAGCGCGTTGCTGTCAGAGTCCACCCCGTTATCGAGATCAACGGCCTGAACCGTCGCTGAGGGCGCACTTGCAGGAGGAGTTGGGATGACAACATAGTAACGTCCCGGTGCCAAATCGTCGAAGAAGTAGAAACCGTTGCCATCCGAAAGGCCGGCGCTGATCTCCGCATCGTCTCCGCCGCCGCGGACACCGTTAGCGCCCGCGCTCCACAGTTGCACAGACGTGCCGCTGAAGATAGTCTCGCCAGCTCCTTGAAGCCCGTTGTTGTCCGCATCATAAAACAGCGAGCCTCCGACGGCCACGAGGTTGGTGGCGTAGAGAAAACCGAAGTCGAGCGTCAGGTTGGAATCGGTACTGTTGTCCTCGCCCGAATCGGTGCCGTAGGCGGGTTCGGTGCCCGCTGCGAGCGTGATGCGCGTGGAGACCACGCGGTTGCCGACGGGCGCGCCGTTGTCGTCATGGTCGATGTCGTTGTCGGCATTCTGCTGGCCGGGCGTGCTGATCAACCCGTAGAGCGCCTTACCTTCAACGAAGGCCTGACTATCGACGCTCACGAAGTACTTCCCTGCAGGCAGGCCGCTGAAGAGGTACTGCCCGTCCTCTCCGCCGACCGTGGCGGAAACGGTTGACCCGTAGAGCGGGTCGACGCCTTCGGTGAGGATGCCGTCGTCGTTCACATCCCGATAAAGCGAGAGTGGGACACCGTTGATGCCTTTCTCCCCGGAGAAGCGGTCGTACACGCGATCTCCATCCTGGTCGAACCAGACGGTATTGCCGACACTGAGTGTCCCTGAAGGCGGGCGCAGTCCCGCGTCCCACGAAAGGTCGCTTTTGCCAAATGAAATATTGAACTGCTCCGTGTAGCCGGTGACCGGATCCGGGTCAGAGTCGGTGGCGTCGGAACTGCCTACCGGCCCGCGCGTTGTGAAGGTGAAGTTGCTGGGGGCGACGAAGCGCAGCACATAGTTGCCAGGAATGACGTAGTCGAACTGATAATACCCGGGGTTGCCGAAACTGTCGTAGGCGCTGGTTTGCGTATTGACTATGTTCGTGAAGCCTGCGCCGACCGCACACAGTTGGACCTGCACCCCGTTGAGCCCGTCGGCCGAACCTTCGTTCTGGAGTCCGTCGCCGTTGCGGTCGTTCCATATGTAGTTTCCGACCGTCCCGTAGCCGGTGTAGTAGAGTCCGGCGTCAACGGTCCAGATGCGGTCGCCGGATTGGGTGACCAACAGGGACGAGTAACCGGTCGAGGGGCTGATGTCAGAATCGAGCGAACGATCGGTGCCGGCATTGGCTGGCGAAACCGAGTAGCCGACGGTCGGCAGGACGCGCACGAAGTAGTTGCCGGGTAACTGGTGGCTGAACTGGTAGAAGCCGCTGGCGCCGTTAGTGTTCACGCCGGTGATCGCGAAGGTAACGAAAACGTCGTCGGAACTGCCCGCCAGTCCGTCCCCGCCGTCGCGATAGAGTTCAACGCGCACGCCGTCCAAGCCCGTTTCGCCCACATCCTGAACGCCGTTTGCGTTCGTATCTTTCCAAACGAAGTCACCGATGTTGACAGGCATAGGAGGTCCGGCCTTGATGCGCACGGAAAGCGGCTCTGTGGGCAACAGACTGTCACCCGTGTCCTGCCGGGTGGCCACAAAGCCGAAGGAGTTGACGGCGTAAGAATTTGTGACCGCCCCAAGGGGAATCTGCATCGGCCAAGAGAGTTCGACGGTGTCGGCCGGATTCAGGACCGTTCCATGGAAGGCGAACTTGATGGATCTGACGGTGCGAATGTCGTCCGGCGCCACCGAGGTCCAGTCGTTTACCGAACCGGCGGGTCCGCTCGGAAGCAGTTCCGGGCGGTAGGGATTGTCGGACAGGCTATAGAAGACCGTCACGCCAGCGGGGCCGGAGACCGGGCCTGTCAGGAAGGGAGTCCACTGGCTGCCCCTCAGCTCGTTGGTGACGATCACGCCAGTGTCGCCCACGTGCGGCAGGATGTCGACGACCACGATGTTGGTGAGCGCAACGTTGCCGATGTTCTGAACACGCAGACGGTAAGCCATGGGGCCGCCGAGGTAGCTCGAGGCCTCCAGCGGGTAAAAGGCGAGGTCTGGGTAACCTTGAATGGCCTTGCGCGAGTTGACGGCGGCAGTGGTGTTGACCGTGAGGGTAGCCGTGGTTGTGGCGAACTGCTCGACCGTGTTGCCGTCGTTGTCCAGATCGTAAGTATCGGTCACGAGGGTGTCGACCAGATAGGCGACGGGAGTTTCGTGACTCAGGAGGCTGAAGGCGTTTTGGATGGTGCCTCCGACCGTGTTGGCGCGCACGACTGTCTTGAAATCCAGAGTCGCGCTCTGGTTGATGGCTTGGTTTCCTTGAAGCGCTATCCGGAGATGCGTGCGCCCCGTACCCTTGTAGTTGGAGGTCACGGAGACGGAGAAGTTGGTGAATCCGGTGCCGGCCCGGACGATGCTGTTCGGGACATAATCAAGCGTGGCGGGGAGCAGGTCGGCAATGACCGGGTTGTAGAGGTTGGTTGTGGCGTTCGCGGTGTTCGCGACCGTCAGCCTCCAGGTGTTGGTTGTACCGGGATACGCCGTTTGGCTGGTGGGGTTGAGTGCCTTGGTCAAATCAATGTACGCATGCGGCTGCGTGAGCTGGACGGTGTCGGTCACCGTTTTGGTGACGGAGGTCAGCCCGACGGTCGTGCTCGGCACGGGCGCAGCGGCCGCGGGCGCGGTTGTCG
>JANYBJ010000080.1 GCA_025360845.1 bacterium | reverse complement strand
TCGTTCTCATTTTGCCGACTGCCTGTTGCCGATTGCACATTGCCGACTGTCCCCATCACTCTCCTCGCAAGTTCGGTATCGACGGTGTTGAAGATCCAGAGCATGAACGCCTTGACCGATTCCGGCCCGAGCGTCTGCGTCATGCTTTCGATGACCGGCGCGAGCTGCCCCATGTTCGTGAGGCTGGCCAGGGTGCGGTGCTGGTTGACAGAGCGGCCCGAGACGCCGGTCGAGATGCAGTACTCGCCCGACCACGCGGGCTGCGCGAGCACCGCGCCGCCCGCGAGCGTGAGCCCCGTCTTGCCGCCCTGCGCCCGCGCGTGGCGCGACATGTGCAGCCACATCATCGAGAACAATTGCGCGAACGGTTCCGCGAAGCGGTCGACCGCATCCGTGGACATGCCGTTCGCGGCGGACATCATGGCGTTGACCTCGGTGGCGGTCTTGCGCTGCTCCGCGCCGGCCACGCTGGCGATCGCGCCCTGCGTGGAGCCCACGCGCTTCATCGCCAGGTTGCGCGAGTAGTCCTGCTGATAGACGTGGTCCACGCCGGGGTTCTTGGCCCAGACGATCTCCATGCCGTCGAGGAATTCGCCCGCGCGGAAGCGGAAGGGCGTCGAGCGCTTGTGTCCGGAGAGGAAGGGCTTACCCGCGAAATCGATGGCGATGGCCCGCGTGGTCCGGTACGTGGAGGCCTCCTTCTGGTCGACCTCCAGGATCTCGGGGATGCCGCGCGTGTTGTAGAAGCCGGTGGCATCCTCGTTGCGGAACTGGACGAAGGGCCATTCGCGCACCGGCGGTTCAGACTCCACGCCGATCAGCGCAACCCAGGTCCAAGGGCGGTCAGACAGAACCAGATCCGGAAACTGCGGGCAGAAGCAGCAGACGCGCCGCCCGAGGTCGGCGGTCTCGTAGTAGACCTCCCACACGTCGACCATGGCCTGCGAGTTGGCGAGCGCCGAGTCGCGGAACCGCGCCCGGTCCTCGCCAATGTCGCGCATCGCGTAGACCGTGCCGCTCTGATCCGCGCCTGCCTTCTTGACGAGCACGGTGGCCAGCACGAGCCGGGCGGTCTCTTCGTCCCAGCCGTTGGCGGCGGCTGCGCGGAGGAACTCGGAGCGCGTGTACTTCATCATATGGCAGACGCGCTCGGCCTCGGAGAACTCGCCCGTGGCGGTCGGCACCACCACGGAGAGCGGCGAGACCGGCAGGAAATCAGGCACCGGCAGCACGCCGCGGCCGGTCGCCTCGACGAGCTTCGCGACGCCGAAGCCGAACGTCAGCTCGTCGTCCACGATCTGCGACACGCGGGCGCGTGTCTTGCAGCCGTGGCGCAGGTGGAAGTCGAAGACCGCCTCGGCGGCCTCGGCGTACTCCACGGCCACGGGGTCGAGCCCGATGAACTGGGCCAGACGGGGGGCCTGCCACAGCACCGTGACGCAGCTCTGCTTGAGTTCGCGGACCATATCGTCGATCAAAGGATCAACGAGGTTAGGTGCCCCGTCGTAAACCGGCTTGGCCGTGTTCTGCCGCTTGAATCGTTCGGTGCGGTTCTTCTCCGCCCGCGCGAACCAGTCGCGCCGGTCGGACAGGTCCGCGTCTATCGCGGATTTTAACGCGGCGAACCGCGCCTTGTCGCTCGCCAGAAGTTCTTCAGTCATTGTGTTTCTCCTTCCAAAACTTGAGCGTTGAGCGTTGAGCGTTTCTCCCCTTCCGGTAGGGACGGTTCCCCGAACCGTCCGCCGGTCACCGTGCCCAATGCCCTGCGGACGCCTCGGGGAGGCGTCCCTACCTCGCGTGCCCGGAGGTCACGCGCCACCTCTCCTACCTTCGCGTCTTCGCGTCTTTGCGTGACAAATCTCATTTCTCAATCCTCCCAAACCCCGCCCGCCATTTCCTCGCGGTCGCGGCGATACCGTGTGGGCGATGCGATCTCCGCGCCCAGCGCGGCGGCTTCCGCAACGCCGTCGCCCATGACCTCGGGCAGCTCCCAGAAGAGCATCGCGATCACGTCCGAGCGGTTGGGCGAGTGGGGCAGCTTGTGCTTGGGCACCAGCTTCAGCGGCGAGCTGCCGACATCGTAACGGGCGCAGGCCAGCTCCTCGCGCAAGAGATCGTCGTCGGGCAGGCGGACGTGCCCCATGCGCAGCCGGTCGGCCAGCGTGAAATACGCCTCGGCGCGGGCGTTGCGGTAGAGCGCCTTGTCGCGCGGCTCGCCGCCGAAGTTGAAGCGCCGCAGCGGGTAGCCCTGGCGCTCGAACTGGTTGATGACCACCGTGCCGAGCCCGCCGTCATCGGCGAGGCAGTCTTCGGGCTTGATCCCGCAACGCCGCAGACGAGCGATCACGAGATCCACGAACCGGTGGTCGTCCGCCTCGAACCCGGCCCATTCGATCCACGCCTCGTTGCCGTCGCAGACGGCGAGAACCTGTTCGTCGCCGCCTGCGGAGATGTCGAGCGCGGCCTTTTTGTATTTGCCCTCGCCCCAGCGGGCGGGCTGCCCGACCATCGCGAGCGTCACGCGGGCCATGTCGAAGACCATGCCCGACGAGGCGGGCATGAACTCGCCGTAGATCATCGACTGCACCAGCTCCGGGCGCAGGCTCATGATCTGATCCTCAAGGTCGGCGCGTTTGGCGGGATCGTCCCAGAGGTGCGGGCAGTCCATGGCCTGCACGCGGAAGGTCTGCCAGCGGCTCGCATGCTTGGTGAAGCAGTCGTAGAACGGGCCGAAGGAGGGGCCGGGCGAGGAGAGGTTGATCCAGCGCGTCGCGTGGCAGCGCTCGAAGGCCTCGTAAAGCGAGAGCGGCGGTGTCTTGGCCTCGTCCATGATGAGCATGAGCGAACTCTTGTTCGCGGCCCCGGCCATCTCCAGCCATTCCTGATCCGTGACCAGGCCGCCCAGGGGATTGCTGCGGCCGATGATCTCGCCCGGCCGGCGCGGCGGCTCGTGCCAGCCCTCGGCCTTGCCGGGGTTGTCGGTCGAGAACGAGACGAGGCGGCTGCCGGTCTGGGTGTTGCGGCCCCAGCAGTCGCCGAACTCCCAGCCCGCGCCGAGCCTGCCGCCCCAGTTCTGCAGGTGCGGGAAAAGCTGGTCCTTGATCTGGCGGTACGAGCCGGACGTCGTGACCGTGAGCGAGCCGACGAACGTCTCCATGTGCCACAGGCAGAGCGCGAGCACCAGCGTCGAGGTCTTGCCCGCCTCGTTGCACGTCCGCACGGCCACGCGCGAACCGCGGGGCGACATCGCCCGCAGGATATTCTCCTGCCACGGGTACAGCTCGAAGCCCAGCCGCACCCGCGCATAGCAGTCCGGCTCCGCCAACGCTTTGAGTGATTCGTAATCCATCAGCCTTTACTCCGCCGGGTTTCCGAGATCGCGCCCGGAAAGAACGAGACGAACCGCCGGATGGCGTTGAAGACGGTCTGCCGCGAGACCGACGCGGCGGCGGCCACGTCGGCCACCGCGCCCATCGGCAAGCGGCCCGCGTACTGCCGCATGAGGTGCAGGATCACGCGCCGCTCGGCGTCCGGGGCCTGGGAGCACCACGCCGCAAAGTTCACGAGGCCGCCGCGCTGGGACTTGTCGGCCTGCGCCGCCCAGCCCAGCAGCCCGCCGACCCGGCCGTCATCGGCGGGCGCGGGCTCGTCGAAATACCGGTCGAGCCCGGCGAACGGCGGCGGCGGACGGCCGTCCGAGATGTTCTCGGCCACGTCCTGCGGTGATGTGAGATCGTCTTCGTCGCTCATTCCGGCTCCTCCCGTTGACGCATGGTGTATCGAAAACCTCGTACGGTTGTCAATACGATTTGTTACGAAGTAAGACGATTAAAAAACAACCTAGAATTCTTTTCTATAATCTTCTCTCTCTTATAAATAAGGTGTCTGCCAAAATAATTTGTGCAGACTGCAAAAGAATTTTGTGCAGATCTGCCAAAACGGCTTGTGTAGACTACTAAAATAATTTGTGCAGTTTGGACAGGGTGAAAAAAGTCATAAGTCGAACAAAGCGGGTCCGGATCAGGGGCAGGGTCAGACAGGGACTGCGTCTCGAAAAGGGGGCCGAAACCCAGTTAGGGGGTCAGGGAGGTACACTGCGTGTCGAAAAGGAGGTCGGAGACCGTCGAAAGGGGTACTGCGTACCGAAAATCAACACTCCGTGCCGAAAACCACTAAAAAGCTGCGCTTTTACGCTTCCCGAAGCGCTAAGGGCAACCTCGTTGAGACGCGGCAAGGCCGACGAAAACCCCGAAAACACGCAAGCTCGCCGCAGCCGGTAGGGTCGGACCGCCGGGCCGACCGATTCCGCAACCCTGCCCGCCTCAACGACCACCATGACACCCATCCGGCGGACAATCACACGCTCAACGACCACCGTTTGAATGATCATCCGGATAAAACGACCCGCAAACTCGGTCGCCGCCCCCACGCCCGCAGGATAGCGGGCGGAGAGGGGGGCGGCTCCCTCGCGCCGGTGCCGCCGCCGCAGGATAGCGGCGGGGGAAACGGCACCTGTGTCGGGCTGCGCCCGAAGGGGAACCGACCGACGCCGCGCACGCCCGCAGGATAGCGGGCGGGGAAAGCGCGGCTGCCTTTGGGCTTCGAGAACGGCGGTCGCCAGGGCGACCTTTCGGCGGTCCGAAGCACAGCGTCCCTCAACCCGACCCGACCGGGGCGCACGCCGCAGGATAGCGGCGGGCACTGCGTCCCTGCATCGGCCTGCACCCCGCGCGGGATAGCGCGGGGCAAGCAGGCCTCATTGCCTGCCACACCCGGTGTTCCCGCGTCGCCGCCCGTGGGGGGCGGTGCGTCCGCGGGCGGCTCCACCGGAGTACCGGTGTCGCTCGCCGTCCTGCGGCGGCGCGCCCTCTCGTGGCCCGGCCGTCGCGGGATACCGCTAGGCCGGTCACCCTCGTTCGCGCGCCCCGCTTACGCGGGAGCCGCAGGCCGGGCGGCGCGGGCGGAGTCAGGCAGCCGACGCCGCAGGCTTCTTGGGTTCCCCGGCCCTTGGGTGCCTGCGGTCTTCCGGCTGCCTCCCTCCGCCCGCTTGCCCCTTTGGCCGCCTGCCTGTCGGCCAGGGGGGCACATCCCCCCAGACCCCCTTGCCACGCTCGGGGGGATGCCTCCTCATCTCTCCGCCTGTTTGCCGCCCGCAGGATAGCGGTCGGCGGCGTCGAGCTTTCGTCGGCACCCCCCTCGCTCCAGCGGCCCGCTGCGTCCCGGCCTGGGGCACCCTCGGAGCCGGCGGATACGCCGTCTCCTCGGCGGCTCTGGGCCTTGGCGTCCGTCTCCGCTTGAAGCCGGAGCCGGCCGCGCAGTCCCGGCGCCGTCCCCGCCGGGCCGCACCGGCGGGCCTTGTTTCCGCACATGCCCTGACGGGCAGTGCGTTGCGGGCGCGTCACATTGCCGCGGGCTACGCTCGTCCCTCACTCCGCAGCGGCCCGGAGAGGTTTCCCCGGACCCCTCGCGCCCGCGCCCGGATGCCCTGATCGCCCGCCCGACGGCCCGCTCCCCCCGCCGCCCCCGAACCCCCGCGAACCCCCCTCATAAGGCTGGCTTTCCGGGGGCTCGACAGCCGCCTGTTCAGAGTCGGCGGCTGTTCTGGGGGGAGCCGGTGCCGCCTAAGCCCGGCGGTACCCTTCGGGCCGCGTCCGGGCTCCAGGTTCCGGGCACCGCGCTTCCGGCAGTCATCCGGGCGGCTCGCGCACTCGCACGCCCGTCTTCCTGCATCCGGCGCGGTTTTCGCGGGCTTACCCACCTGTGGCAGCCGCGCCGCTGCGCTTCGACGGCTGCCACACGACACGGCCACGGGCTCACACTCGCGGCGCGTGCATGCGCACGCCATACCGGCCCCGGAACCGGCCTGCCACGCGGCGTTGCGGGCAGATAATCAAGAGCGCACGCGTGGCAGGCCTTGCGGGCGGTGCCAGTCGCTGCGCTTGGTGGCAGCCGCCCGCATCCGGACCGGTACGGTCGCCGCCGCTCGCTTACCGCAGCGGCATCACGGCGGCCAGCGCACCGTCCGCCGCGTCGCAGGCTCCTTGCGTGCCGGATGCGCTCGCCGCCGCATTTCATATCCCCAGTGTGGCAGCCGCCGCCGCTGCGCGT
>JANYBJ010000036.1 GCA_025360845.1 bacterium | reverse complement strand
AGGCGATGCGCAGCAGCAGCCACAGGCCGAGGAACAGCGGCACGACGGGCCACCAGGCCAGAAGCCGAAGGACCGCGTAATCGGGCGTGACGCGCAGCGCCAGAGCCATCGCGCCCCCGCACTCGTTCTGAAGCGCGCGGGTATAGCGGAGCATGCGCCCGTGCTCGGGCATGGCGATGTTGATCGCGGCCCCCTGACCCGCCGCGGCGGCCTGCTGCTCCACGATCTTGAGCGCCACGCGGTCGAGCGACGCCCGGTCCTGCGCCGACAACTGCTCGTCCACGCGGCTCGCGAACTCGCGGCTGAAGTTGCCGCCGTTGTATCCGGCCTGCGTCTGCGGCGCACGCTCGTCGAAGATGTTGTTGTCCATGCGCAGCGCCTCGCGGCGGTTGACCAGCCCGATCTTGACCTGCTCGCGCACCACGTTGCTGAACTGCACGCGGGCGTCCTCGTTGAGCGTCTGCTCGGCCTGCGAAAGGTTGACGGCCTGCTGCAGCGACTTCTGCGCCATGATGCGGTCACCTTTGTCGAGCAAGGCGCCGATATTTCCCAAGTTGCGCTTGGCCTCGTTCAGATTCCGCGAGCCCTGCGCCTTGTTGATGCTCAGATAGTCGGAGCGTCCGAAGGTCTTCACGAACCCTTTGACGCCGGTCTCCGAACCCAAGGCGTCCACGTCGTCGAAGTCTGCGTTCATCAGGCGATAGCGGGCTCCGGGCGGAACAAAAAGGGTCCACTGGATGTCCTGCAGCGGCAGCTCGGGAAAACGCAGCGCCGGAATTTGGACGGGGCCGCTGAGCGCGCCGGGAAGCCGGTCCGCATACACCAGCGAGATCGAGGTGGCCTGTTCGGAGACGAGCAGATCCAACGGGACATTGAGGTTGCCGTCGGTGTCGCGGGCGACGGCGACCTCGGTCCCGTTGACCTGAGCGGCCCACAGCTCGCTGCTCTTGGGCATTCCGACCTTGAGGAAGCGGAGCCGCCCGGTCCGCAGCTGGATCACAGCCTGCGTGAGCATCTTGCCGCTGGCGGAGAGCACCGTGGTGAAGCGCGCGTTCTCCACGCCGGCGGGCAGAACCCGCGCGGTTTCGTGGCGGATCACCGACAGATCCAAGCTGTAGTCCGGCTGCAGGATGCGGTAGCACCGGATCGCGCCGGAAAGATCCCCCGCGCCGAAGTATTCGGGCAGACTGCGCGCGTCCTCGGCACGCAGACCGGCGACCTCTCCACGCGGTTCCACCTGCACGCGCCCGCCGCCGGTGATCGCCAGCCACGCGGTCTGGCGTGCCGCGCCGGGCGTTCCGAAGGGACGGACGCGCACGCCGCCGGCAGCCGGATCGTACGGCTCCTGATAGAGCGCGGTGAAGGCATACGCGTCCTCGACCTTGCCGTGCAGTTCGATCGCCCACACGCGGGTGCCGTCTGCGGCGACCTCGGGTTCAGGTTGAACGCGGGCAATGCCGCGCCCAGAAACGGTGAGCGTGGCGTCCTTGACCGGCACCGCGACGCGGAAGAACTTCACACCCGCGTTTTCGATCTTGTAGCGGGCAAACACGCGGTGCTGGAGCATGCCTTCGGCCAGGTCCACGCGATGGAGGAGCTCGGGTTTGAGCACCGGCTGCAGCACCTGCGTCTTCAGCTCCACCTGCCACACGGGACGCAGGATGTCAAAAACGACCGCGCCGGCGTTGGCGTGCAGCGCCTCGTCGCGGACCACCGACACACCCTCCTGCGTGTCGAGCGTCAGGCGCACGCCGCGCTCGGCCGAAACCGCCATGCGCCCGGTATGGCGCAGCGCATTCGTGACGGCGACACGCGGCACAACGATCTTCTCCTCAATCCCGCGCTGCTGGCGCGCGAGCACGAGATTGAGTGTCGTGCTGCCCAACAGGCGGGACGTGAAGAACACCTCCACCCCGCCGCCCGCCTTACGCGAATCGTCCCAATGCCCAACACCACCCCCCGTGAGGGTTTCAATCTCATACCCTTGAGGCGGTTCCAGCCTCAGAGAGAAGAGCCCGGCTTTGGCAATGGCGACGTCCAGCTTGGTGCTCAGCACATACCGCTCGTCGCCGATGCTGAACGAGGCGCTCTCCTGCACGCGGATCTCCGGCAGCACCGCCTCGGCGCGAAGCGCGACCGCAACCTTCGAAGCGTCATCGTACCGGTAGGCGCGGCGGACAGGCTCGCTCTTATTTTGAGCGGCGGCCTTGTCGGTGAGCGGGAAATCCGAGACGTTGATCGCGGTGACCCCCTGGTCCTTCTCCACCTTCATCAGGAGAGCTTCCGAAGCCGCCATCGCGAAAAACCCGCGCTGCCGCTGGACACCTTCGGCCGAAGGCGCGCCGAGAGCGACCGCATAGGGCAGACCGCCGCACGCGCTCTGCATGCCGATCGTCAGCGTGAAGGTGCCGGTCTGAGGCTTCTCGAACACGGCCGTCAGAAGATGCGAAACCGGTTCCAGGCTCCAGGTGGCGAGTCCCGGCGCGGCCACAGAGATGACACCCAGGCCTTCGGGAACTTTCACATGCAACTCGCGGACCTCGCCCTGCGCGACGGTGTAGTCCGCCCATGCGGAGATATCCACCACGCCGGAACGCAGATACGCCAGCGTCGAAATGTCGCAATAGACGACCGCAGCCTCTTTGCGGACGTCGCGGACACGCGGACGGAAGGTGACGCCGAAACGGCTCGTGCCTGTCGTCAGCACGCCCGCGACGGCTGTTTTTCCGTTGCCGGGCGCACTCGTGAACTGGGCGATGTCAATCCCCGTGACATCCAACTCCGCAGAAGGCAGCGTGACCTCGATGCTGCTCTTCAAACCGCCGTAGCTCGCCCACGTGAAGACCGTCGGACCGGCTTCGCTCTCGCGCACGGTCTCCCGTGTCTCGAAACTCAATTCGCAGGTTCCGGGCCGTTCGACCGTCAGCAGAACGCCGTCTTGATTCGACGACAGGCGCGCCAGCTTAGTGTCTTTGAAGGAAACCAGCGCCGGCCGGTTGGTGTCGTCCGCACGCAGCAGACGAAAGACTCCGGCGGTCTCGGCAGTCAGCGACAGCGTGCGTTTCACCGTCGCGACGTACACGCCTGACTCCGCACGGCTCGCGACGTCCACCGCGGTCTGCTCGGAACCGATGCGGATGCCGTACTGCCCGCTCAGCAAATTCGTCTCGGCTGGCGGCACCGGCGCCTGTTCCAGGGGCTTATCCTCCGCATGCAGCGAGCTCATAAGAGCGAACAGCCCAAGCAGCGCAACTGCTCCCAGCAGCCCGAGCCGCGCGGACCCCGCATCCCCTGACGCCGGAGCCGCCTCAGGCACGAACGGCGGAGCGTCGTCATCGTCCTTCGCCACCTTCTTTGAGCGCCTTTTCATTATCTGACAGATCACGCGCACCACGCCGATGAGCAGAAAAGCGGGAGGCGCGGCACATGCGGCACCACACGTGGCCAGCAGTCCGTATTCGGTCTGCGCGGCAGCCGCGCAGAGACAGGTCACCGCCAAGGCGACCCACAGCTTGCGGCGGCGGACCGCAGCCACAAGCAACAGGAGCAGCCCCAGGACGCAACCGCCGCCCAGTGCCGCGAGCGACCCGCCACCCAGCCAGAACGGCACCAGCGAGACGGTCAGTTGCAAAGGCGCCTCACCCGCGAGATTGGCCGTGCGATAGAAGCGCCTGTGACGGGCGGCATCGCGCTGGTACACCGGGAAACGCATGATCGTCTGGGGTTGATCCGGCGTCATATTGCCATCGGCGCGGCAGATGCTCACCTTGTCTCCGGCCTCGACCTCCCAACTCGCAAACGTGACCGGGGCACCTGTTAAAACCGGAGCTTCGAGCGTCGCCGTCCGAACTCCCTTGCCTCCGGTGTGGGCGTAGATGACTTCGATGGTCACCGCCTGATTGGGGTCGCGCGGACGCTCCACCGGCACCAGCAACACGCCTTCGGCCTGTTGAGCGGAAAGGTCGCGCCCCGCGCTGCCGTCATCGCCGAGCTGCCGCACAGACCAGAGAACGGCGCCCGTGGGCAATTTGATCGAAAGATATTGGCGGGCGGCGTTCTTCACCGAATACACGGCCTTGGTCACACTCTCGCAGCCGCGTGCGATCCGGGTGGACAAGGTCAGGTAGTCGGCCACCTGCCCGATCAGCCCCTCGGTCGCATAGGGCGTCACCTTGAGTGTCGCCGCATGGGGCCGCCGCACATATTTGTAAGCGCCGATCACCGGGGCGGTAACCGTGGCGGCATACCCCGCCGGAATCTCCTCGCGCCCGATGCGGATCAGGGTCGCCGGCAGCTCGCCGCTCTCTTCAAGTTTGAGACTCGCAGCCGTCGCGATCGCGAGGTAGCCCATCTCGCTTTCGGTGTCGATCATTTCGATCTCGCCGATCCGGAGATCGCCGCCGCGATAATTCAGCGGACGGTCGTAGGTGATGAGCAAGGTATAGTCGCCGATGACGCGGCTCGTCAGTTTGACCGTGCAGAGGTCTTTCTCGCGTGTCCAGGTATCGATGTTCGCGCCGGTCACATCGAACGGCGTGATCGTCTCGGGAATACGGAACTCCAAACTCTGGACCGGCGCGCCGCTGATGTGGCAGGTCACGGCCGTCGACACATACGCCACGCCCTCGCCGAGCGAGATCAGGTGAAAGAGTTCGGCGTGAACCGAGGACTTGGCACGCTCGATTCCCAGCAGCAACGTCCAGCCCGCCTCCCGAAAGCGGTAGGCCAGTTGCGCACCCTCGGTGCGCAGGGGCGTCGATGCGGTATGCACCTCGGCCAGCCCTTGCGCGGTCTTCGCCGAGAGCCGGATGCCGCGCGAGGCGGCCGCCACAACGTAGCCGCGTTGGGCACGGGCCTCGGGCACGGTCATCGTCGGCACGGCAAAGGTGTCGTTGCCGGCAACTAAGGTTCTCTCCAACTTCAGGGTGATCACCGCGCTCCCCTCCACCGGCTTACGGAAGGGCACCAGAATCTCGCGCCCGCCCGCGACGGAGCGGATGTCCACATCGCTCTCCGCAACCTGCTGCCCCGTGACCGCCGAAACCGTCCATGAAGCGTCAGCGTCGGTGACGAGCCGGACCTCGCGCGCCGGGGCGTCCCGCACATCCAGTTGCACATTCGCCTCGACCGTCAAGAGGCCTTCCTCCATCTTGCATAGCACGCCGGTCTCCGCCGTCAGCGCCGTCACGATGTCGTCCGCTTTCAGCGTGACCGCATACGGCACCGCGGCGTATTGATACGTATAGACGCTGCGGGCCGGCACCGCGCCCAACGTCTTGACGGGAAAAATTCCGGGGTCGGTCTGGGTCAGTCCCGCAAGCGAGGCGACTTGGATACGCACCGCGCTGTCCGTGCCCACCAGCAGCATTCCGGCGGAACGGATCACGCCTTGCGGCACAGGCGACTCCAGCTTGAACTCGCAGGGAAAGGCCGGAATCGCGCATTCGTATTCCAGCGTCAATCCGTAGGCGTCCCGTTGCGGGCGGCCGAGTGTGACACGCAGCTTGGGCAAGGCCGGATCGCTCTTGTCCACGCGCCAGTCGCGCAGGTCCGTACCGGAAACCTGAATCACATTCACGCCGGGAACATCGATCGTCATGTCGCTCAGCTCACCCTGCGCGACATGGTAGGTAAACAGCGTCTTCATGTGTACCGTGCCGGGGACTACGGCGACCGAGGTGAGCGCGTCGCAGGTCGCGATCAACTCCGACTCCAGTTTGCGGACTGCGGTTTTCCAAGACATCGTGATTTCAGGCGAGAACCCCAGATAGCCCGACACCCGGTCCGCGCCGTCCGCGGCCTTGTCCCGCACGACATCCCGCGCACACGGCATCGCGACGTCGAGTCCCTCACGGTCACAGACGACCGACAGCCGACGCGTCGCGGTCACCGGCACGGCAAAACGCACGCTCTGCTTGTCGCCCTCCGCGCGCTGGAGCAAGGCGAAGCGGATGCGCACGTCGCCGCTGGTCTGCCGCTGCCAGAAGCCGCCCTTGAACACGAGACGGTGCTTCGATCCCTCGGGCTCCAGCTTCACGCCGGGCGGCAGCGTATCCTCCAACACGGCGATGTTGCCGTCCAAGACCGCCAACGGCGCTTCCGACTTCAGCTCCTTCACCGAGAAGACCATCTCGACCGTCAGGTGATCGCCGACGATCTTACCCTCCAGCGTCATCGGGCCGATTTCCTGCGCGCGGGCGGCCATGCCGAACAGTGCGACACAAAGTGAGATGAACAAACGTTTCATAATCGCTCCTCTATTCCTGCAAAAAAGTCTATCGACCTTGAATCGCCGCCGCTGCCGATACCAGATCCAACAGCTCTTTGACACGCGTGTCGAGCGTGAGTTCCAGCGCGGCGGGACGCAGGTAGTCCGCGACCTCCTGGAATCGCCCGCCTGCGGCGTAAGGGCTGCCGCGCAATAATTCGGCGAACTCCGCCGCGCATGCGGCGACGCGGAAGCGCGCGTTCGCCGCATGCGCCGGGCGCAGCACCGACTCCGCCACCAAAGGAGCCTCGATCTCTTCAACCTTGCCGTTGTCCGCACGCTGATATCGGATGCGTACGGTGCCCAGCCGGGATTCGGGAGCCACATCGGGTGCCAGTTCCAACTCGTAGAGCGCGGTCACCGACTGTCCCGACCCCACCTCGCCCGCGTCGACGGCGTCGTCGCGGAACTGCTCTTTGCGGAGGGCGCGATTCTCATAGCCGAGCTGACGGTACTGCCGCACGACGCCGGGATTCCACTCCACCTGAATCTTGGCGTCCTTGGCGATGGTGTTGAGCGTCGCGGCGAGATCGTCGACAAACGCGGTCCGCACCTCTTCGGCGGAGTCCAGAAAACGGTAGACGCCGTCGCCCTTGTTGGCCAGCTCTTCGAGCATGCGGTCGTTATACGTGCCCGCGCCCACGCCGAACACGGAGCAGGTGATGCCCTGCTTGCGGTAGGCCGACACCTTGTCCAGAATTTCCTGGGCGCTGCCCGCGCCAAGATTCGCCACGCCGTCGGAGATCAGGATCACGCGGTTTTCCGCGCCGGGAACGAACCCGCGCGCAGCCTGCTCGTAGGCCTGCCGCATGCCCTCTTCCAGATTCGTCGATCCGTTGCATTGAAGACGCTCGAAGGCGGCGATGACCTGCGCTTTTTCGGAGGCCCCGACCGGCTCCAGAACCAACCTCGCGTGATCGCTGAAGGCGATGATCTGTATCCGGTCGCGCTCCGCGAGCTGATCCAGCAACGAGACCAGCGCCAAACGTGCCAGCCCGATGCGGTCCGGCTGCGCCATGGACCCCGAGATGTCGACGACAAAAGTCAGCATGGCGGGCCGCTGCTCCTCGCGGCCCAGGCGACGGCCCTTCACGCCGATGCGCAACAGGTGGTAGCCCGCGCCGAACTGCGATTGCGCGCCGTCCTGATAGACGCGGAACACGGCCCGTTCCGGCGCGGTGTCGCCGTAGTCGAACGCATTCACGATCTCTTCCGTGCGGACCCGCTCCGGCTCCGGCATGGCACCCGAACGGATGGCCTGCCGCGTCAGCGTGTAGCTCGCGGTATCCACATCCATGGCGAAGGTTGAGAACGGCTCTGCGGCCGCAGCGACAAACGGATTGAACGCAACAGGCTCGGACTTCTTGGCCTCCTTCTTCATAAGGCCATCGCTGTCGGAATCGAGCTTCGACTCGCGTGTCTGGAGCAAGAGCTGTCGGTAGACGGCGTTGCCGCCGGTGTCGGCCTTTTTATCCGCATCCGTGCCCAGGTTGTTTTCGGGCTTTGCCGTCGCGTTTGGCTGCGACTGGCCCGCAGGGCGTTCGCTCGTAAGCTTATTGCCTGCGACGATTTCGAGGCCGAGGGCGGGCGGCTCAGCGGCTGGGGCGGCAGCCTCCATCTTCTTTGCGGCATCTTGATAGAGCCCGTACAGGTGGGGCCGCTCTTCGAGACGGTCCTTCGCGGTCTCCAGATTCGGACTCCGGATATCTTTCGGCGTGCCCGTGAACTGGGGCTTTGGAATCGCGATCTTCAGGCGCGTCTTCCCTTCCGGCGCGGTCACTTCCTTCTCCTCGCTCCGAACTCCCCCACCGCCTGCCGCGACACGATAGGTGTCTATTTTAGCTTGCTCCGGCTTACTCTTCTCGGCGGTCTTCCGCTTCGAGCTGACCTCGAGGCCCAACGCCGCAGCGCCTCCTGACGCCGGTTCCTCAGCCTGTTCGCTTAGCTGAACAGCAATGTCCGGCCTGGGTTTCGACGGCGCTGCGGGCAGCGCCTTTCGTGCGAACGCTTCACCCCCCAAGCGGGTTGAGTAGACCTCTTTCATCTTTATTGGCGATTTGACCACGGAAACCGAGTCGAGTGCCTCTGCCGACGGTTTTTCGGCGGGATCTGCCCGTGGCGGCGCTGCCGCCGGCTGAGGTGCAAGAGCATCCGAGTCTGTATCGCCCCAGTCCGTTTTGCCTGAACGCGTTGCAAGCTTCCCATCGGCGACCAGACCGAAGCGTGTCACCTTCGACTCGTCCATAACTTCAACGGTAGGGACGCCTCCCCGAGGCGTCCGCGAGGCAATGACCGGCGGACGGTTCGGGGAACCGTCCCTACCAGCGTTACCCGTAACGTTTATTCCCGCTCCGCGGGCGGCGGACTCGTCCCTAACACCGTCGGACACGGTCACCGATGCAGGCGCTTCATACAGGGTTCTGCCGGCACTGCATTCGTATGCCTTAGATCCCACTGCGCAACCACTCATGCTGCTCCTCACCCCGTACAGCACAAGGCTGATCACGACAACGGCCGCCGCCGCGACGCGGAAGGCGGGATGCGACTCAAAGAACCAGCGCACAAGGCGCGTGTGGACGCGTGCCGGTCGAATCGCCAGAAGCCGCTGGCGGCGGGTGTCGTCCAGCCGCACATCGTTTCCAACACCTTCCGATGGCGCCAGCGCACCCTGCAGCAGGGCCAGCGTCGCGCGCAGTTCGTCCGCCGTCGCGCGGCACTCCGGGCAGACCGCGAGATGCGTACCCAGCGCCGCAGCCTCGTGCTCCGGCAGTTCGCCCAGCAGGTAGGCCGTGAGCTGAGCTTTAAATTCGCACGTGTTCATCGCGCGCCTCCTTCCATCCTGCGCACTTCTTCTGAGAGCTTGAGAACCGCCGTATGAAGGAGGTTGCCCACATAGCCCGTACTCTGCCCCGTCACGGCGCTGATCTCCTCGTAGCTGAGTCCCTGCTGCATGCGGAGCAGCACAACCTGCCGCTGTGCGGGATTCAAAATGCCGAGGCACTTCAGCACGGTCGCCGTCCGCCCGTCCGGCCGCGGGTCTTCATAGAGGCCGCCGGAGGTTTCCGTCATCACCATGGCCACATGGCCCTGCTGGTGCCGTTTCCTGCGCTCCTCCGAGCGGATGAGATCCACAGCCTCGTTGTGAACGACACGGAACAGCCAGCTCTTCAACCGCTCGTCCGTCCGCATGCCGGGCTGCCACTGGCGGAACAGTTTGACCAGCGCGTTCTGCACCACATCCTGCGCCAGCGTGGCGTTGTTCAGCAGGTGTGCGGCATAGCGCAGGAGCGGCGTCTGGTACGTGTCAATCACCGCCTCCAGGCCGACACGCCTCCGCATTTCACCGTCGTCGGGCTCTTTGTTTAGGCTCTTCATACAACCGCGGGTTCCTGTATCTCCGACTTGTTACATCACTGATACGTTTGCCGGGGCACTTATATTTATAAATGTTTAATGCGAAAAAGCAAGCCGCCCCCTATCGGAAGCGGCCCGCTATTTTATGCCACGGAAACAGCCGGTTATTTCGCTAGCGCGCGCAGCGCCGCCTCGTAGTCCGGCTCCTTCGTGATCTCGGCGATGTGCTCGGTGTAAACGACCAGGCCCGCGCCGTCAACGATCACGATGGCCCGCGAGAGCAGGCCGCGCAGCGGCCCTTCGCTGATCACCACGCCGTAGTCCGTGCCGAACTCCGGCGAGCGGAAGATGGAGAGAGGGACCACCTTCTCCAGCCCCTCGACCGTGCAGAAACGGCCGTGCGCGAACGGCAGGTCCGCCGAGACGCACAGCACCACGGTGTCGCCCAGCACGCTCGCCTCGGCGTTGAAACGGCGCACCGACGCCGCGCAGACCGGCGTGTCGATGCTCGGAAAAATGTTCAGCACCACATGCCTGCCCGCGTAATCCGCGAGTCCCACGTCCGCCAGGTCTTTGCCCGTGAGCTTAAACGCGGGTGCCTTTGCGCCGACGGCCGGCAGGTCACCCGCCGTCTTGACCGGATTACCCTTAAATGCGACTTGAGCCATACTGTCCTCCTCTTGTTCGTTCACCTGAAATCAAAGCGCCTTGGCGGTCACTCAACCGCCCGGCTATTTAAGTATGAGCAGAAATCCGCTTCCGACCAAGCGAATCTCTCCTGATGCGTTGTTGTAGGCCACCGTCCGCTTGGTGCCGAGATTCGTCGAGGCGAAGTGCCCGGTCAAGCCGCCCGGCGCAAAGGTCGCAATGACATATTGCGAGCCGGACTTGAACTGATTCACATCCTGAATCTGCAAGGCCAGCCCCGTGATGTTCAGGTTGCCCTGCACCTGCAGAAGGTCGCCGGTGCCGTCCGCGGCGACGTCGATCAGCAGCGTCCCGCTCAGCGCCGCCGAGGCCGCGACCGTCAGCTTGCCGACCACATTCGTGCCGCCCGGCGCGATCACGCCAGTGACGGCGAGCGTGCCGTTGGTGACAAGCCCGCTGCCGCTCAGCCCCGCCAAGGGCTGGGCGTTGCCGTTCAGGTCCAGCACCGCGCCCGAGGAGACCGTGACCGCCGTGCCCGTGGGCAGGCTGCCGCCGGTGAAGGTTGCGGCGATCCGGTCGATCCAGATGTCGTTGTCGCCCGTGGTGGTGACACCCCTGAAGGTCAAGATGTGCGGACCGCTCGTCAGCGGGAAATCTCCCCCAAAGGAGGCTCCCATTTCATTGCCCAACGCCGATGCGGCGAAAAACAGCTTGTTGACCCCGTCAACATCCACATACAGGTCCGTGGCAGGCAACCCAGGGCGCTTCCCGGCCAGGAAGGCGAGATGGTAATATCCGGCGGGGCCGACAGTGATGGTGCCGGTAATCGTGCCGTTGTTTTGTATGAAGCCGGCAACAGCGCCGTCTATTCCCGCGCCGCCGTTTACCCAGGGGGAGCCCGGCGCCGCGATGCCGGCGGCGGAGAAAGCCCACCCTGAGCCTGTGGCGGCATAAGCCCAATTCCCTTGGTTCAACGGATCGTGCGTTTCAAAGGAGGGGTTGGGGACTGTCGCGGCCGCGCCGACGGGCGGCAGTTGCAGCGTGCCTTCCCGCACCAGGGTCGCGCCGCTGTAGGAGTTCACGCCAGAGAGCGACAGCGTGCCTGTGCCCACCTTGGCGAGATCGATGGCGCCTTCGACCGTTCCGCCGAAACTTGTGCTGGCGTTGTCGCCGCCGACCGTGAGCAGCACGTTGGCCGGCGTGCTGTTCACCACCCGCCCGCTGCCGCTCAGCCCGGCCAAGGTCTGGCTGGCCCCATTCAACTCTAAGGTGGCACCCGCCGAGACCGCCACACGCGTGCCGATCGGCAGCGTGCCGGGAATGTGACCTGTAAGTTGCACAAGCTGCACATCGTCGATGGCCGTCGCCGTATCCCAGCCGGGCGTCGTCCCGACGAATTTCAGTTCATGCGTGCCGACCGGCAACACGCCGAGGTCCACGGAAAAGCTCTTGAATGCGCCGCCGTTGTCGATCTCGGTGTAGAGCCACGAACCTGCGGTCACGCCGTCGAACTGCACCGCCAGATGAACCGCATTATAGCCAGGACGGTTCGACGCGCGGAAAGAGAGCCTGTATGTGCCGGGAAGCGGAACCGTGATGTTCTGCGTTAAAGTGGCGTTCTGCTGCAGATAGGCCACCTGGACGCCTTGCGGGGCAACCGCCACCCAGGGTGCCCAGTTGCGGGCGATACCGCCGGCGGTGATGGTCCAGCCGCCGGGCAGGCCGTCGCTGCCCATATAGCTCCACTGGCCATCGGCCCCAAACGCGGGCTGCTCGAAGCCTGCATTGACGAGGGGCACGGCAGGCGCCTGGCCCAGCTTCAGCGTGCCGCCCTGCACCAAGGTGTCGCCGGCGTAGGTGCCGAGGGTGGTGAGCGTCAGGGTGTTGGCCCCCGTCTTGGTCAGGCCGCCGGTGGAGGCGCCGTCACGCAGGAAGGGCCGGTTGATGGTGGCGCTGCCGTATGCGGTGTCGATGACCGCCCCGCCGTTCTCCACGTTAAGGGTCAGCGAGCCCGCCACGACGTAAATCCAGTCGTTGGGCGTGCGTCCGGGATCGCGGCCGCTCATGCCCAGCTTGCCGCCGTCGAACCGGATGAGCCCCGTGGCGCCCCTGCTGTAGATCTGGTCGGTATAGAGCATGCCGCCGCTGAGCAGGTTCAGGGTTACGGTTCCGCTTTCAAACCGCGTCACATACCAGTCGGCCACGTGGCTGCCGCTGATGTTCACCGTCGTGTTCGCGCCGCCCCAGCCGAGCAGGTTCTCGAGCCCGACGGCAAAGGTGCCGCCGGAGAGGTTCAGCGTGGAGTCCAAGATCTGAACATACCCGTCGTAGCCCAACCAGCCGGCTGTCTGGTTGACAGTGCTGTTGGCGATCCGCACCCGCCAGGCGTCGCCATAACCCGGATAGACCGATCCGCCGTCGACCTGCAACGTGCCCCCGTCAACCGTTAAGGGCCCGCCGCCGACCGTGCCGCTGCCCGTGAGCCGCAGCGTCCCGCCGTTGACTGTGGTTCCGCCGGTGTGGCCGCTGACGGTGTTCAGGGTCAGTGTGCCGAGGCCGGTCTTGGCCAAAGCGCTGGCGCCGGTTCCGTTCGCGATCACGGAGTTGACCGTGACGGGGTTGGCGCTGGCGTTGTCCACGAGCAGGCTCGTACCCGCGCTCTTGAGCAGACCGTTGTTGATCGTCAAACCGCCCGCTCCGGCCTCCAGCAGAATGCTGTTCAACGCCAAGATCCCGTTGCCGGAGTTAATCGTGGCGAGATCCTCAGTCGCGCTCTCGGTCAGGGAGTTGATGGTGGTCGTGGCCGCCCCGAGCGTGATGTCGCCGACCGTGCCCGTGCCTTCGACGATGCGGACATCGGACAGGAGGTCGTCGGCGATCACCTTGGCTCCGGAATCGCGTCGGGTCACATTGGTATACGTCCCCGCCGCCCCCGCGGCGACGCTGAATCCGTACAGGTAAAATCCGTTCCCGCTTACCACCGGGGTCATCGTGAGGACTTCGGTGGCGCCGGAGGCGATGAACGTATAGCGGAGCCAGTTGGCGGTTCCGGTCTCACCGTCATCCTCGTTGAAAACCGTCGTGGCCCCGCTGGTCGTCGTGATCGTCTGACCACGGGGTCCATAGGCACCCCAGACCCGGTTGTACAGGGTGAGGCTGTAAGTCCGTCCGGCAATGAGGTTTTTGAGGGCAAGGGTCTGCGGTGTCGTGCCGTTCCCATAGTTGAAGTCGTTCAGCATCGAACCGAGTTGGCCGGTGACTGTACTTTGAGCCGCAACCATCGTACTCCCAAAGTTGTCCGTGGTATAGGTGACGCCCGCCGGATTCCCGCCGGCGCTGCCCGCGAACGCCACGCCCTTGATCGTCAGCGCCCCGCCGTTCACGTTGACCGCGCCAAAGTAGGTCGCGCCCGAGTCCAGCCCGACGCGCGCGTCCAAAGCGCCGCCGCCCAGAGAGCCCGAAGCGGTGAAGGTTCCGGCCACAGGGCCGGCGAGGACCCGCAGCAGGCCGGTGCCGGTGAACCTGGGGCTCGTGAGTGGCGCGCCGCTCCCCTCCGCGCCCCAGGTGCCGCTGTGCTGACGCACACCGCCGAAGGTCAGGAGCGTCACCGTCTGCTCGCTGGCGTTGCTCAGCTTCAGGAAGGCGTCTGCCGCGATTTCAACGGACGTGCCGACGGGCAACGTGTTGGCCGCCGTAATCTCCAGCGTTCCGGCATCGACGGTCACAGAGCCTGCGCCTGAAACCGTTCCCGCCAGCGTCAGCGAGCCGCTCCCCTCCTTTATCAGGGCGTTGTCCAGCGTGACGGCGGTCGAGATCGTGTGCGCGCCGGTCGGCGTGCTGAGGACGGAGACGCCGCCCACATCGGCCTGTAGGGTCAGCGTGTTCGCGCCGGACAGGGTCCAGGCGTTCGCGCCGTCGAACTGGAGGTGGCCGACGGTCACGGGGGCGTTCAGGTTGATGGCCGTGGGCGAGCCTTGCGCAGGGAAACTGGCGTTGGCGCCCCGGGAATTGGGAACGCCGGGGGTGCCCCATGTGGCGGTGGTCCAGTCCGCGCCGCCGCTCCAGGCGTTGTTGAACACCTGCTCGGTGGTGAACCCGTAGAAGTGCATGGTTCCGGAGATGAGCGTCGCGAACTTCACCCATTCGCTGTCGCTTGAGGCCGTGAAGGTGTACCGCAGCAGGTTCGCGTTGACGTCACCCCCCATGTTCTCGTCGAACGTGGTCGCCGCGCCGCTCGAGGAGGTGACTGCCAGGACCCGGTCGTTGCCGGCCGATCCCCACGCTTTGTTATAAAAGGTCAAAACGTAAGTCTTCCCGGCCCCCAGGTTGCTGAGCGAAAGCACGTTCTCCGAGTTGTTATAGTTGAAAGCAGCCAACAGCGCATTGAGCCCCGAGCCCGCGCCGATCGTGCTCCCTCCGGAGCTCATCAAGTTCCACCCGGACATACTGAAGGAGCCATCGACACCCGTGAAATTGTTCACGCCCGTGAACGAGACGCCGTTGATGGTCACGTCACCGCCGCGGATGTTGTACGCGTGCGTATAGGTTTTCGCCGCATTCAGCCCGATGCTCGCGTCCAGATTGCCGTTGCCCAACGGGCCCGAAGTGGAGAACGCCCCGCCCCCGAAAGACGGAAGCGCCGCAACAAGACCCAGACCGGACAGCATCACCGCTAACCACTCGCTCCTGATTGACTTCATGCTCTGATCTCCTTATTTTCGAGTACTTTTCTACTTTGTAACAGCGCCTGAACTACACATTACATAAGAGTTATAGCATATCGCGGCAATTTCAGCAATTCTCAATATTGCAACCGGGGCTCGCCGCGGGTGTCGGCTTTCACGATTTCGGTCTTGCCGTTTACCACGACCGCGACCTGGCGCGGCTGCGGAGAAACAACGCGGAAGTCCGTCACCTTGCCGTCCTTCCACTGCATGTCCACGGTGAAGTCGCCGCGTGCGCGCAGGCCTTGGGCGGAGCCCGTGGCCCACGCCTTCGGCAGGGCCGGGAGCAGGCGAAGGAGCGGCTTGCCGTCGGCGGTGAGCTCGTGGCTCTGGATCAGCATCTCGGCGACGGCCGCGCAGCCGCCGAAGTTGCCGTCGATCTGGAATGGCGCGTGCAGGCAGAGCAGGTTCGGCGCGCCGCGGCCGATGAGCATCGTGAGCAGCGTGCTGGCGTGGTCGCCGTCCTGCATGCGGGCCCAGAAGTTGGCCTTCCATGCCATGGACCACCCGGTGGAGGCGTCCCCGCGGCGTTCGAGCGACAGCCGTGCGCCTTTGAACAGCTCGGGCACCTGGGGGTTGATCTCCGTGCCGGGGTACAGGCCCCAGAGGTGCGACGAGTGGCGGTGGTGGATCTCGACCTCCTCGAAGTCCTCCTGCCACTCCATGATGCGGCCCTCTTTGTTCACGCGGGTGGGCATGAGCCTGGCCCGCGTGGCATCCAGGCTTTTGGCGAACGCCTCGTCGGTTCCCAGGATGCGCGCGGCTTCGGCGGTGCGGGCCAGCAGGTCGCGGATGATCTGCAGGTCAAAAGTCGAGCCGACGCAGAAGGACGTGGTCTGGCTCTTTCCCTCGCGGTCCGTGTAGCGGTAGGCGTTCTCCGGCGAGTTGGAGGGGACGGTCACCAGCAGACGCGTCTTGGGGTCCTCGACCAGCACGGCCTGACAGAACTCGCTCGCCCCCCGCATCAGCGGATAGTATTTCTTCAGGAACGCCTTGTCCAGAGTGAAGGCGTAATGCGTGGCGATGTGCTGGGCGAGCCAGGCGCCGCAGGTCGGGCCCACACAGGCGCCCAGGCAGCTTGGCGCGGTTTCGAACCACGGGTTCTGGGTGTGATTGGCCATCCAGCCCGGCGCGTTGTAATAAGCCTTAGCGGTCTTCGCGCCCTCTTTGGCGACGCCCTCGATGAAGCGCATGAGCGGCAGGTGGCAATCCGACAGGTTCGCGACCTCGGCCGGCCAATAGTTCATCTGCAGGTTGATGTTGCTGTGGAAGTCGCCGCGCCACGGGGTGTCGTACTCCTCGGCCCAGATGCCCTGCAGATTCGTGGGGAGCTGCGAGTCGGGACGCGAGCCGGAGACCATCAGATGTCGGCCGAACTGGAAGTAGAGCGCGGCCAGCGCGGGATCGGAAACGGTCTCGGCCTGCCGCACGCGGTCGGGCGTGGGCAATTGGGAATTGGCACCCTGCGGCAGCGAGATCCGGCACCGGTTCATGAGCGACGCGTGGTCGGCCGCCGCGTCGCCCAGAATGCGGTCAAAGGGTTTCGCCAGGGCCTTTGCCAGACGCCCGCGCGCCAGCGGGGCATAGTCCTTGTTGAACAGGTCGGTGCCGGCCGACACGATGAGCGTGGCCTCGTCCGCGCCTTCGATCGACACGCCTGCATCCGAGACGCTGACTTTGCCCCCCTTGGCGGTCGCGCCCAGCAGGGCCAGGTAGCGCACGCCCTCGCCGCTCACGCCCAGGGGCTTGTGGAAGGGGAGCTGGCCTTCCATCCGCTGGAAACCGGCCTCGGCAGCGACGGTCGAACACTCCTTGCGGGAAAGGGCCGCAGTGAAGGAGAGTGCGCCCGGCTTGCGTGACTTGAGGCGGAGCGCGATCACTTCGTCCGGCTTGGAAACCACGAGTTCGCGAGTGAACTCAACACCCTCCTGCGTGTACCTCGTGGTGGCGACGCCGGTCATAAGGTTGAGGTCGCGGCGGTAATTGTCCGGCACTGGAGGCGGAACGGCTGCCACATCAACGCCCTTCAGGGCGATCTCCGCCACCTGGAAGTACGCCTCCTGCGGCGTGAACGTGAAGCGGTAGAAGCGGAAGGCGGCGGGTTTCGCGATGTCGAACGTCTGGGTCTGATGCCGTTGTTCAAACGGTTTGCCGGGCGTGCGCCGGTCAAGTCCGACCCATGATTTGCCGTCCGCCGAGCCCTCGAGCGACCACACCTGCGGATCGCGGGTCGGCACATCATCGGCGCTGGTCAGCGAATACGCGGTGGCCGTCTGCTCCTTGACCAGTTCGATCTGCCACACCACCGCCTGCCCGGCCTTTTCCACACACCACTTGGTGCCGGCATCGCCGTCCACGCTGTTTGCGATGGTTTTGCCGTCACCGTTCTCGTGCCCGCTGGGCGAGGAGAGTTTGGTCTCCACCGCTTTGCCGCCAAAAGTCACGGTCAGATCACCCAGTGTCTGATAAGACCCGAACTGATCCCGGTCCCCCCAGCCGCTCACGCCGGCGGGATAGCCGAAATTCTTTGTCAGCTCGTTTTGCGCCGCGCCGATGTTGCCTGCGAAGAAGTTGCTCCGCACGTCCGGCAGACATGTGTAGGCGTCATAGCGGTTCGCGTCGTACGGGCCGCCGGTCCAAACGGAAGACTCGTTGAGCACAATGCGCTCCTTGCCGAGCCCGCCCAGGTCCATCGCGCCGAGCCGCCCGTTGCCCAGCACGCAGGCTTCGTGGAAGGACTTGGCCGGTTTGACGAACCAGACGCTCATCGGCTCGGCCGGTGCGGCAGCGGCATCCGCCTGTTGGGCCGCAACCGGAACTGCCGAAACGGCCGTCCATACTGACGCTCCAACCAGCACCCATCGCATGTTCATATATCACCTCTTCTTCGCAGGTTTAAGGCGCGAATTCGGCCGATACGGCTATTACCGTTCAATCCGATAATAGAGCGCATCCGGCGCGAGACGGATTTCCGCAGCGTTGCCAAACGGCTTCAGGACGTCGCCGTTGGCATCCAGTTTCGTCACTTTAAGGCGGGCGGCGTCGGGCCGTTTGAAGCGGACCGTACCCTGAAGCTCTCTGACCATCCAAGGGCTCTTGCCGATCGACACGATCCGTGTCAGCGCGCCTTCACGGCGCGTCTCAAACCCGGTCGCCTTCTCCTCGGACATGACTTGAAGCAGGATCTTCGACGAGGTCGCCAGCGGTTGTCCGTCGAGCGAGACGGCGAGGAAAGCGCCCAGATCGAGCCCGGATTCGATCGCGATATCCGTTGTCGAAAGGGTCGTCGCGGCATTCAAGGCGCCGACTGCGCCTTGGACTTGCGGAGCGTCCAGGGTCAGCAGCCCGCGACCGTAATCGAGCGTGAGCTGGCCGGTGCTGCTGCGGACAATCTTCCGGGGCCGGTCGATGAACGTGTTGAGGGAAGCCAGCTTCGCGGGGCCGCCCTGCTCGTCGATCACGACGCTCGTCCTCCCTGCGAAATGGATGAGCGGGTCGATGCGGTTGCCGGGCTTGAGCGTCGCACCCGTGGGCACATCCGCCAGCCGGAGTTCGTCGAACGACGCGTCTTGGGGCAGCGGCGTGCCCTTCAGTGCCAGAAGGTCAGACAGCTTCAGCCGGAGTTCAGCCAGCACGTCACCCTCTTTCAGGAGCCCGCGACGATAGACGAGCGCGGCAGCCGGGAACTGGCCCATCTGCGAGGGCGCCATCAGGGTCCACGGCTGCATCCAAAACTGCGGCTTCACGTCCCAGCGGGCACCGTCGAGAGCAAAGTGGACAATGCCGTCGGACCCCTGCAGGGCACCGTAGGCCGCAAAGAACAGCGGCGCCTCGCTGCGGAACCGGTTCGGCCGGTTAAAGGTGGTTTCGGAGATCATCGAGGGCCGCTGGTTGTAATGCACGTCCATGACCGGATGGTTGAACATCTTGGGCGCACCGGGCTCTTCGGGATCGAACCGCAGCGCGCTGCGCTCCATATAGGTATGCCCGTCGCGCAGCGACCACGCCGCGTTGTCGCCTTTATGGGCGCACCCGAAGTAGCCGTGCCGGTCAATAAAGTCTCCGGCCGTGTAGCTGTATTTCTCGAGCGGGCCCAGAATCTCCGCGCTGGCCGTGGTCCAGTTCGAACAGGTGATCAGCCCTTTGAAACCGATTTCCCGCAGGTACTCGCACGTGCGCTGGTAAAAGCCGCGCTGGCTCTCGAGAAGGAAGGCGGCAGTGTCCTGATCCCGGACGCTTTTGTCGTTGCACATGTTCCACAGCGGGCGAAAGGCGATCCGGCCCTCCTCGGGCGCGTCCCGCTTGAGTCGTGTGCCTTTCCATGCGGCGAGCGCCTGTGTGGGCGAACCGTATTTCTTGCCCAGCCAACTCCCGAACCGGGTCTCGAGAAGGCGCATCTGCGGGTCGGGGATGTTCGCATCAGAAAAGGTCCAGAAGAAGTACGAGTCCTCGTTCACGATCTCCACGCTCATCAGCGCGGGCTCTTCGCGCAAGGTCTTACCGGTGCCCGCGTTCTTTTGCGTGAGCAGCGACAGCCACCAGTCGCGGTACTTGGCCTCGAAGCGGTCGTTGAAATACAGGGCTGCAAAGGGATTTTTGTTGCCGTCGTAACCGTCGAGCCAGTCGAGGCCGGGCTTCGGCGTGAACCAGAGCGGGAAATAGATGGAGAGGTGCGAGTAGATGCCTTCCGCACGCATGGCGGCCACCCGCTCCTGAAGCCGGGTGATGAGCGCGGGATCGGGCACACCGGTCTTGGGGTCGTACACGGCGCCATGCATGCGGACGAGATTGACCCCGTACTTGGCCAGCACTCGGGCGCAGGTGCGCAACGGCTCGCCTTTCAGCTCAGGGGGCGGCCCGTTCACCGCCCAGAAGCGCACCGGTTCGCCAGTGGACGAATGCAAGAAACGCCCGGCCTTCGAAATGATCCGGCCCTTTTCGCCGGCGAAGGCTTCGTTGAGAAAACGCAGGTCGATGCCGCTGTCTGCGCTGAATTTGTCTTCCGGCGGATCGAACGCGAACCACCCTCGGCTGGCTTCGTCCGACTGCCGTTTCAGCTCGGTCATCTGGTCCGGCTTCGCTGTCCCGCGCGGCGTGAAGGGCTCGTCGGTCAAGACGAAACAGTCCAGCAAGCCGTGATTGCTGAGCTCCCCTTGCATGCGGAACTTCACTTCGTTCTTGCCCTGCTTCAGTAGAACCGCTCCCACGCGGATCCACGCGACGAACCGCAGATCGGGCTTGTCGTCTGCCGCGATATTGAGCGACTCGAGGAGCGGACCGGAGAGATCAACCTCCTTCAGGTCGTCGCCGTTGAAGGCGTAAAGGAGGTGGCTTTTCACCGGGTTGCCGTGGATCCAAAAGACATACTCCCCCGCTTTCGGCACATCGAAAGCGTAGGTCGCCTCACCGGGTTTGTCCTTGTCGAAGTTGGATATGAAATCCCCGCCCGAGAGGGCGTCCCGCTTCACCTGGTCATACCACCACGGGTGACGATTCATCGTGTGCTGCGTCGGCTTCTCGCCCTCGATCCACACCCATGCGGCGTGCGCCAGGCACGGGACAAACAGACTCGCGCACAGGAGTCGGCGAACAAGCGGCCAAGCGGCCACGCCCAGGCGGCAACGGGGCGTTTCGTGACTCGCTGTGCTGTGTCGCATGGTGCTCCTCGTTAATTGATAATGACCATGAGGCCGCGTCCGATCAGTTGCACTTCTCCGGCGGCATTGTTATAGAAAACCGTCCGCTTGGCGCCGAGATTCGCCGAGGTGAACCGGCCGGTCAGTCCGCCCGGCGCACAGGTGGCGATCACATACGGCGAGCCGCCTCCCATCTGGTCCACGTCCTGAATGACCAAGGCCAGGCCCGAAAGGTCCAGATTGCCCTGTACTTTGAGGAGATCGCTGGAGCCGCCCAGCGCCACATCCATCAGCAGCGTCCCGCTCAGGGAGGTCGTGGCTGCGAGCGTCAGCGTGCCGATCACATTCGTGCCGCCCGGCGCGATTACGCCGCTGATGGCCAACGTGCCGTTGGTGACAAGTCCGCTGCCGCTCAGCCCGGCCAAGTCCTGATGGGTGCCTTTCAGATCCAGTACGGCGCCCGGTGCGACCGTGGCCATCGTGCCCGCTGGCAGGACGCTCCGCGAACCGATCACCTCCAGTTCACGGTAGCCGACATAACCGTTCTCCTGGGCTCCGAAAGTGAACCTGACCGCAGAAACGTTGGCGGCAAGCACCCCGCTGCTGGCCGTCAGGCTGGCGCGGGCGATGGCCGTGTTGCCCTCGTAGTTCACGGCGCTGTTCGCGATGGGGATGAAAGTGGCCGGAGCGGCGACGGTCGAATAGCTGATACCCGCCAGGGAAATATTCTCGCGACCGCTGTCGTTCCAGCCGCCATAGATGTTGATCTGCGTGAGATTATAGCCTCCACGGGCTGTGTCCAACGTATAGGTCAGCACCGCGTTGTTGCCGATGGTGTAGGTGTTGGCGTTGTCGGCGACAATGGTGCCGTCCGTCAGCCGTGTGACAGGACCCGTACCCTCGATCCCGGCGGCGCCGTTCGACACGTCGGTGGGCGAGAGGCCGGCAAGCAGGTTGCCCGCAGCCGGTGTGAAGGAGTACGCGTTGGCCGTGGCATAAGCCGCCGGTCCGATACTGGGGAAATCAAGGGCGAGCGTCCCGCCGTTGACGACGGTCGAGCCGGTGTAGAGATTCGCGCCGGAAAGCGTCATCGTTCCAGTGCCCGTTTTCACGAGCGAGACGGGACCTTCAATGATCCCCGAGAAGGTTGTGCTGGCATTGTCGCCGCCGAACGTGAAGATCGCATTGGTCGTCGAGCTGTTCATCACCCACCCTCCGCCGCTCAGTTCGGCCACGGTCTGGCTGGCCCCGTTCAGATCCAGCAAGGCGCCCGCTGAAACCGCCAGTCTCGAACCGGCCGGAAGCGAGCCGGGAAAATCGCCGTCAACCCTCAGTAACTTGACATCGTCGATGGTCGTGGCCGTATCCCCGCCGGGTGACGTTCCCACGAATTTCAGCTCGTGCGAACCCGGAGACAGCGTGACGGTGGCGGTATAGCTCTTGAATGCGCCTCCGTTGTTGAACGCGTCGGCGCTCCAGAACCCCACGGTCACGCCGTCGATCCGCACATCCAGATTGTCGCCGACATGACCAGGACGGTTTGCCGCACTGAAAGCCAGCCTATAGGTTCCTGCAGCCGGAACGGCAATCGTCTGCTTCACCTCGGAAGCCCCCTGTATGAAACAGACCTGCGTGCCTTGCGGAGCGGTATTCACCCAGGGCGAATTGTTGACGGCTATACCGCCTTTGTCGGTCGAATTCGGGTCGCTGTACACCCACACCCAACCGCCGGGCACCCCGTCGCTAAGAAGCGCGCTCCATCCGTCCGCCACCGGTATCGGTTGCTCGAACCCGGCATTGACGATAGCCAGGGACACCATTACCTGACTCAATTTCAGCGTGCCTCCCTGAACCAGCGTATCGCCGGCGTAGGTGCTGAGGACATCGGTGCTGAGGGCTGCGAGCGTCAGGGTGTTGGCCCCCGTCTTGGTCAGGCCGCCGGCGGAAGCGCCGTCGCGCAGGAGGGGCCGGTTGATGGCGGCGCTGCCGTTGGCGGTGTCGATGACCGCGCCGCCGTTGCCCACAAGCAGGGAGAGAGAGCCTGCCGCAGCGCTGATCCAATCGTTGGGGCTGAGCCCGGGATTGCGGCTGCTCATGCCCAGCTTGCCGCCGTCGAACCGGATGGTGCCCGTGGCACCCGCGCTGTAGAGCTGATCGCAATAGAGTGACCCTCCGCTTTCAAGGTTCACGGCTGCGACGCCCCCGGCAAAACGGGTGACAAGCCAGTCGGCCACATGGCTGCCGCCGATGTGGACCGTCGCGTTCGCGCCGGTCCAGCCCAGCAGGTTATCCTGAGCGATACCCGAGGCGCCTCCGGAGAGGTTCAGCGTGGCGTCCGAGACCCGCGCATACCCGTTGAAACTCAGACTACCCGCCGTCTGGTTGACGGTGCTGTTTTCAAAGCAAAGACTCCCTGCGGGGGCAACGGCTCCACCATCGATCTGCAACGTGCCACCCTTAACGCTCACGGCGCCCGTGCCGAGCGTTCCGCCCGCGATCCTCAGCGTTCCGGCGTTAACCGCGGTACCGCCGGAATAGGTGTTGGCGGCGTTCAGGGTCAGCATGCCGGTGCCGAACTTGATCAGCTCTGTTGCGCCGGTTCCATTCGCGATCACGGAATTGACCGTGACGCCGTTGGCACTCACGTTATCAACGCTGATCACCGTTCCCGCGCTCTTGAGCGTGCCGTTGGCGCTGCCGCTCCCGATCGCCAGCCCGCCCGCGGCGGATGTCAAATAAATGCCGTTGAGCGCCAGCGTCTGTCCGGCGGGATCGATCGTGGCGAGACCGTCGGGCGCGCTCTGGGTCAAGGAGTCGATGACGGTCGTGGCGGCCCCAAGCAAGTTCGCGCCGGGCGTGCCCGTGCCCTCGATGATGCGCACATTGGAGGTGTCGTTGCTGGTGATGGTCTGGGGGCCTGAATCGCGCCGGGTCACATCGGCATAGGCGGGAGCCGAGCCGATCACATCCAGCTCCTTGTAGCCGACCCCGCCGTTTTCCTGCGCGGTGAAGGTGAAGCGGACCGCGTCCACGCCCGTGAGGTTGAGGCCGGCGATGTTGACATGGATCTGGCTGTTCGCGCTCGCGTAAGCGACCGTGATGGGGGTGCTGAACAGACTGGAGCCCACCTTGCGGAAGCTGACCGTATAGTTCTGGTCTTCGCGCCCGCTGTCGCTCCACCCGGAATAGGTGTCGATGGCGGTGACGGCATAGCCTGCCGGATGGTCAGCCGTGTTCAGCGTATACGTCACCGATCCCCCCGCTATGCCGCAACTGCCCGCTTTACTGTCTGAACCAAACGAGCCGTCCGTGAGCGCGGCGACGCCCCCGTTGTCGTACCCGCCCTCGTTATAAAGGCTGAGCGCGTTGTCGGTGGAGCCGAGATGGCTTTGCAACAAATCCGTACTCGATACCGCGTAGACGCTGCCGCCGCTCTCGCCGGTGACCGTGCGGGCGGGGGCAGAGGGCGTGCCGAACACATCGAGTTCCTTGTAGCCGACGCCGCCGTTCTGCTGATCGAGGAAGGTGAAGCGGACGGCATCCACGCCCGTGAGGTTGACGGCGGCCATGTTGACACGGGTCTGGCTGGCACCGGCTCCATAATCGACCGTGATGACGTCACCGAACGTGCCGGAGCCGACCTTGCGGAAACTGACTTCGCAGTGCTGGTTCACGCGCCCGACGTCACGCCAGCCGCTGTAGGTGTCGACGGAGGAGATGTCGTATCCCGCCGGCGAGAGAGCCGTGTTCAACACATACGTCACCGATCCGCCCGAGAGGCAAAGGCTTTGCGACGCGTTGGCGTCGCCGGCCGTTCCGTCCGTCAGCGTAGCCGTCGTTCCAAAGGACCAGGAGTTGTTTTCAACCGTGTTGACGATGAGTTCATCGACGATGGAGCCGAGATGGGTTTGCAGCAAGTCCGTTCCCGATACCGTGTAGGCGCTCCAACTGCTCGAACCTGTACTCGTCGCCGCGAAGGCGCCACCCGCCATCATCACAGCAAATAACCCGCTTCTAATGGCCTTCATGTCCATGACGTACACTCCTCGTTTTTAAAATTACAACAACTCCTCAATACGTAACCTGTCTCAACCTTACGACAAGATTTTAACACACCTCGGCAATTGTGTCAGATGATCACTTGTGGACTTTCCCCATTTTTTGTGTATTTTCTCCGGCTTATTTATTGCCGCTTGACGCGGCAGCCCAGCAGTTCTTGCCAAATTTAGAATTGCTGAGTCCCCAGCCGTCTGGCGTCGCCTTCACCGCCCGACCGCAGACGGCGCGTTCGTCTCGGCCGCCGGGTAGATCACGACCGTGTTGTCGCGGATCATGAACCGCGCATCCACATATGCACAAAGGTTGGTCAGCGCCTCAAGAAGTGTGCAAAATCTTACCGAAAGCGCGGAGATGCTAGGCCTCTCCTCAGCCAGACTTTTCTTGGACGCGATTTCTGGAAGATAATCCGCGTTTCCATGCCTGTACACCATCAGCCCCGGGTTTTTAACGGCGAAGTTGACGCCCCGACGATCGACAGACAGAGCCGGCTCGTCGTAGTCCGACGAAGCCTGATATAAAAAATCGATGGCGTCGATAATGGTCGCCGGCGGGCGGAATCTAGGTTCTGGGATCGTGATTCCCTTCAGCTTCGCGCTCAACGCCTTCTCCTTCTTTGCGCTTTGTTTCAGCTGGACCGTCGGCATATTCGTAGGCGCGACAATCAACCCACCGTTGCCGAACGCGTACGTGGTGTCCGAGAGAAAGCAGAGCAGGTCGACCAGTTCGAGCATCGTCAGATTCCGCGCATGGATGGCAAAGGTGTTCTGATTGCTGACGGCCGCTTGGACCGTGCAGACAACTCCCGTAATGGAACCAAAAGGATCTTGTGGAACAGTCCCCTCCGGCGGATAAATGTGGATTTCCGGCACGATGATCGAGTGCATCGTCAGCGCGACGGCGTTGGTCGTCGACTTCATGGCTAAGGGGCAGGCTGCTGATCTCAACGCCAAAATCAAGCAGGCGATCAAGCAGCTCAATGCGGTTGTTGCCGCAGACTATGTGGACCTGTCATACGCCGCAAAGGTCTTCTGGCTCACGAAAGGGCAGGACGCGAATGAACAGGAGATCCAAGGCAAGGCACAAACGACTGGCTGGCAGTTGGATCAGACCCAAATCGCAGAAGCGACCGGATTCTTGAAGAAGATCCAGAAGAAGGGCTTTCAACCGGCCTCAGTCTAAAGGGCAATGCCGCTACCCGATCCTCTTCGTGCCCAAGATCAGGGCTTCGATCTCGGCGTTGATCTCGCGGGAGAGGCGCTCGGCGTTCGACTTCTCGCGGGCGATCTCCTCGCGGCCGGCTGCCACGCGCTCCAAGATCTGCTTTTGGACGGGCAAAGGCGGCAGCGGGATCTGCAATTTCCAAATATCCTCTGAGCCGATGGCGTAGTTGCCGACCGCTGTCCGAGCCGCCGCCTCGATTTGCGCACGCAGGGGATGCGACTGGAGCACCTGCCACAGATAACGCTGAGGCCGAACAGTTCTTGCCACCGCACGGCATAGGCTCTGGGCTGTCGCGCCACCGCCGCCGACTTCAATCCGAGGTCAGCGAGAAAACGCGCACGGATTTCCGCTTCCGTTTCAAGCACCGCTCCCTCTGCCCTGGTAATTTCGTCTTGCGCCATCCGCCAGCGTGAGACTATGGCGCGCTGAACAGCAAGTGCTGGCAGGGGAACTTCGACACTTTCGAGCTGAGAAGGCTGCACTCGCTTTCTTCCGCTGGCACCGCTCACCATGCCATTGATGATCCGTCTGAAGTGCTCCGTTCGAAAGACGAGTTGAATGTACTCGGGAAGGGCGACGCCTTTCTTGATCTGATAGACCGGAAACTCACTCGTCACGGCCGCAACCGGGATTGCCGGCGGCACAATGCCGATGGCACCATTTCTCACATCGATCTTCGAGTAAATTATGTCGCCGGGACGAGCGTAACTGAGCCCACCCATGAACTTGGATTTGCCGTGCAAATCGCGATTTTCAATCTCGCCCGTAAACCTCAGACTTATGAAATGTTCGGGGAGAAGTTCGGTGATCTGCTTGTCGGTGGCGTCGGCGTGCGGGATATTGGCGATCTCGTCGTAATTCGGCATCCGGCGGGTGGCATCCACCTTCCAGTAGCGGGTCTCGCGGTGGTTGTGGGTCACGAAGAAGCGGGCGTGCTCATACTGGGCGTAATTGGCCCCCTGCGTGTAATCCTTGAGCGAGATGCTGACATTGTCGGCTTTGCACTCGACCACGATCAGGGCGTGTTCCTGTTTTTTCTTGGCCTCGGGCGAGCGCCAGATCAGGAAGTCGGCGCGGGCCTGAGCGGCACCACGACCCGTCACCGGCGTTTCTTCGTCGATCTGCTCAAGCGAATAACCCTACTCGTTGAGCAGCACCAACAGGAAATCCTGACGGGCGCGGTCGAGTCCGCGAAGACTCCCAAACAGGGCGACTAAGCTGCGGGCGAAATCCGACACATTCTGCCCTTGGACGCCCTTCTGGAATGTGCCCCGTCCCACGCGAAGGATCACGGCCACGAGGTCGGCATCTGACGCCTTCTCCGCGCCCTCAGCCAACAGCCGTTCACGGGGGCGTTCTTTTTTTGGCCAGCTCTTTACACAGTCCGAGTTCATCGTGTCGCCTCTGGTCATTCAGGATGGTGTGTTACTTTACACATCCTGTAAAACGAGTCAATCACGACTTTTGCGCAAAAGCCTCACGCAACCCCGCGGGCATCACAGTTTGAGCAACTGGCGCGCCTGTTCGAGGACCGGCGTCAGGTCGATCTTGTGCCGCGCGTGACCGAGCGTGCCGTCAAAGATGTGTACCGCCTGCTCACGTTCGAGGTCGCGGATGAAACGCATGAATTTCGATGACCCGGAGGTCAGGTTCATCAGGACCTCGACGTCCGCCGCGCCGCGCGTGACGGCCTCGCTGATCATGCCGGTGGAGTCGGCCGTCACAAACAGGGTCTCGCAGACCGAGACGAAGGCCGGGATCGGGTT
Organism: bacterium; assembly: GCA_025360845.1. Taxonomy (GTDB): domain Bacteria; phylum Verrucomicrobiota; class Kiritimatiellia; order RFP12; family UBA1067; genus JAHFSX01. The sequence goes on along the minus strand of JANYBJ010000036.1, from coordinate 7,807 downwards.
GAAGGTGTCGCGGCTGTAGAGCAACTTGTAGTCGAACGGATAGCCGTCGATGAGCGCCTCGATTTCGGGCGGCGTGCGGCGCGACGTGGTGACCCAGCGCTCGCGTCCTTCGGTCAGCGCGAAGAGGCGGTCCAGCTCGCGGCGCATGGTCTCGACGCTCATGGCGGAGATCGTGTTCGGCCCGCCGACGATCACGGCGACCGCCGGCTTCCGCTGCGTGTGGCGCTCGCGGAATGCGGCGAGGCCAGCCTCGAAGAAGGCCGCGCTCGTGGAACTCAGGTTCACCGGCAGGCGGATGATGTTCGGGTGGTGCGGCGGCTGGTCGAAACCCGGCGCGAGGATGCAGTCGAAATCCAGCTTGTAGCCGCCGGGATAGAGGATCGCGGCCACGGGGATGCCGCGGCGGCGCGCGGCGACCTTGCCGGGATAGAAAGCGGTCGAACCGGTGCAGACGACCGCGGCGTAATAACCGTCTGTCTGCTCGATCGTGAACGGACGCTCGCCGACGAGCCCGAGCCGGTCGGCGATATAGGAGAGCGCCTTGTGGACCCGCGTCGCATAGGAGACCTTGACGCAGTCGTACTCGTACCCGAGCGCACTGCAAAACGCCTTCGACTGGTTCTCGTGTCCCGCTTTGCCGTCTGTAACGATCAACAGTTTTTTCATAACGCCTGTTTCCGACTTGCCGCGCATTGTATCACAAAGGCGTTCGGACAGGTGACGCGGTATTTCATGTCACCAGCGACTTCCACTCGGCGATCTCGCGTCGGCGCTGCGCGGCCCAGGCCTCGCCGTCGATCTCGGCCGGCAACGTGTTGGTGACCTTCGCGCCGCCGCACGCGGGGCAGCAGGCGCCCGCCGTCGCCGTCGCGCCACAGTGGGGGCACTGCCGCTCCAGCACCTCGCCGCAATAGGCGCAGTGCTTGCCGCCCGCCGACGCCGGCTGGGGCCGCGGCCAGAAGAGCAGCTCGCCCGCCACAGCGTACGGCACGTTGGAGGCGCACGACGCGGAGGGACAAAAGCTGTGAGAGGGGAACGAGCCTGAGGACGGAGGACAGAGGACAGAGGACGGCGACGAAGGCGACTCCAGCGGCACCTCCAGCAGCGCGGCGATCTTCCCGACCGCCTCCTGCGAGAGCTTCTCGGGCTGCCCCGACTCCAACATGCTGATCGCCGACTGCTTGCACCCCACCGCCAGCGCCAGCGCGCTCTGGGTCATGCCTTTTTCGCGCCGCGCCCGGGCAAGCTGACGGCAGAGTGTTATGGAAAGTTGGGCCATATGGATGGGTTGGAACCTGTTGATAAAAACGTGGGGATAGTATGACCCAAAACAGGGGTTATCGACAAGCACAAGATATCGACAGGTTATAACATCTCATAAGTTTATGCTGGTAAGTTTTTTATAGCTTATCAACAGGGTTATTATCACCTGTTTATAACCCATCAAGTGATATCGGTGATAAGCTGTTGATAAGCCGAAACCGCCATCCCTCCTCGAAAGCCAGCGGACGACACGGATGCCGTCCCTCCATCACGCAAGCGGTCAAAGTGGAGGGACGGCCTCCGTGTCGTCCGTGCTGGATGGGTTTAACGGATTCCTCTGGCCTGATGCACACGCACAAACGCGCTCTGGCCCTCCTCGTGGTAGGAACTGCGCACGAGCGGTTCGCTGGCTACGAAATCGAAGCCGAGCGCGTAGGCGGCGGCGCGGATCTGCGCAAACTCGGCGGGCTCGACGTAGCGCGTCACGGGCAGGTGGCGGGGACTCGGCTGGAGATACTGGCCCGCATAGAAGATGTGGCAACCGGCCTGCCGCGCGTCGCGCAGCGTCTGCATGACCTCCTCGTACGTCTCGCCCGTGCCGAGCATGAGGCTGGTCTTGACGACGAGCCCCGCCTCGGCCGCCTGCCGCAGCACAGCCAGCGAACGCGCGTAGTCGGCCTGGGGACGGACGTGCGGATAGAGGCGCGGCACAGTCTCAAGGTTATGGCCGAACACTTCGGGACGAGCACGGATGACCGTATCGATGGCTGCCGTGCCGCCGCCGAAGTCGGGCACCAGCACCTCGATGAGGATGCCCGGCACAGCGGCGTGGACAGCCTCGACGGTCTCGGCCCAGAGCGCGGCGCCGCCGTCGGCCAGGTCGTCGCGCGTGACCGAGGTGATGACCACCTCTTTCAGTCCCGCGTCGCTCACCGCCTCGGCGACTCGCCTTGGCTCGTCCGGATCGGGAGGCAGCACCGGCCGCTTGTCCACGTTGCAGAAGCGGCAGCCGCGCGTGCAGCGGTCGCCCAAGATCAGCAGTGTGGCGCGGCCGCGCGCCCAACAGTGGCCGAGGTTGGGGCAGAAGGCCTCCTCACACACGGTGTGCAGGCCGTGGGCGCGCAGGCGGTCTTTCGTGGCCCGGAACAGTTCGTTCTGGCCGATCTTGACGCGGATCCACGGCGGTTTGCCGCCGCACCCCTCTGTTGGCTTATCGCTCATGACGCGTGTATTAAACCACAACCCGCGCCGCGATTGAAGCCTCCCTTTGAGCAGCTTTTCTTCATCGCCTCCCTTTTTTGTTCCTCCCGAATTTCTCCGTCGCACGGCGCACACACCCGTGGTATACTCCGTCCTCGTAAAAACACTTCCGAAGAGGCGGCAACTTCCCATTTATGCGTTCAGGCATCCTTTTTGATATCGACGGAACCCTGCTCTACGCGCGCGGCATCGGTCGCACCGCGTTCGGCAACGCCTTCCTCGCCGCCTATGGCGTTCCCTATCCGGATATCGCCGGACTCTGCTTCGTCGGCGCGACCGACTCCAACGTGGTGCGCAACATGGCCGCCGCCTGCGGCATCCCCAGCACGACCGCACGCGAGGAGCATTTCTTCCTGCGGCTCGCCCATGACATCGACGCCGCCCTCGCACAGAACAAGCCGCACCTCTACCCCGGCATCCCCGAGCTGGTCGCCCGCCTCGGTCAACGCGGCCACGCGCTCGGCATCATCACCGGCAACGTGCGCGCCACCGCCTGGAGCAAGCTGCGCCACGCCGGTCTCGACCACGCCTTCACCTTCGGCGCGTACGGGGATGAGCACCACGACCGCACCGCCATCGCAAGCCTCGCCCTCGCGCGGGCACCCGCCGACGCCACCGTCAACATGCTGATCGGCGACACGCCGCTCGATGTCCAGGCCGCCAAGGCCAACGGCCTGATCGCCGTGGCCGTCGCCACCGGCTGGATCTCCGCCGATGAACTCGCCGCCGCAGGCGCCGACCTCGTGCTGCCGGACTTCTCTAACACGGATGACAGCGTCACCCGGCTCGAAGCCTTGCTCTGAAAGGACCACCCATGCGTTTCACGACACGCCTCCTCATCTGCCTTGCCGCCGCAACCCTTGTGCGGGCCGAGGATCAGCCTTATCTCTACCCGCAGACCGACGCCTTCAATCAGAATCTCGCCAAGGCGCAGGCCAGGGGACTCACCCTGACCGACTATCATATCCACATCCGCGGCGGCATGACCCCCGAGAAAGCCGCGCTCCGCCAAGAGAGGAGCGGCATCAAAAGCGCCGTGCTCGAAAACCTCGGCCGCGAGTGGCCGCTCTCGAACAACGTCGCCCTCGCCACGTTCATCGACGCCAGTGCGCAGGCGCGCGCCAATGGCCAGAAGTTGCCGATCGGCCTCCAAGTCAATGACCGCGACTGGTTTACCCAAATCGACCCGGCACTCCTCAAGCGCCTCGATTTCGTCCTCGCCGACACCATGATCATGGGCGTCACGGCCGAGGGCAAGCCCCGCCGGCTCTGGCTCCCCGGCATCACCATCGATGACCCCGAGGCTTGGATGCGGCAGTACCTCGCCCACAACCTGCGCATCCTTGACGAGCCGATCTCCATCCTCGCGAACCCCACCTATCTGCCCCCCTGCATCTCCAACCGTTACGACCAGCTTTGGACCGAGCCGCGCATGAAGCAGGTCATCGCCAAGGCCGTTGAGAAGGGCGTCGCGCTGGAAATCCAAGCGGGGTCTGACTATCCAAAACCCGCTTTCCTCAAGCTCGCCAAAAGCATGGGCGCAAAATTCTCCTTCGGCTCCAACAACTTCGACGACAAGGCCAAGAATCTCTCGCGCTGGTTCGAGGCCATTGAGCTTATCGACCTCCAACCCGCCGACCTCGCGTCGCCGAAGAAACCCTAACGCGCTCCTTTGACACATATGCGGGAAGCTTTTTTGATAACCGCAGCCACTGCAAAAACCACAAGCGGAAGAATGAAAACCAGGGGAAGCGCGACGGCCGCTATCCAATGCCACCACCGGACAGGTTTCACGTTCCGGTTGCCGGGCACGGTTTGGACCGGGAGATAGACCATCAGTCCATAGACAAACACCCACATGCCGATCTCGGCCAGGTGCTGAAAGCCGAAGGTGATGCTTTCGGCCAAGGTTCCTGTCAGCCCGAAAAGCAGCATGACCTCAAGCGGACGGAAATCGTATCTCTTGAGCAACCACGCCCAGCAGATGAACCAAGGGGTGAACGCCACGACGCTGCGAGAGATAACCTCAAAATAGTTCTTGGAGCTGGTGATCCGCGCCGCTTCCGTTGCCGCGCCAAGCAGGGGCGCGGCATTCGTCAACGACGTGGTGACAGCCTCCTCAAGGAGGGCCATGGCCATACAGAGCAAGACAAACCGCAGCGGCCAGCCGATCGTCAGCCGTCGGGACCATTCGGCAAAACGGTCGCGCGTCAGTCGCATGACCAGCCCGCCCAGCGCACACCAGATCACGATGAGGCCCAGCCCCATGGCAACGACGGCACGCTTGTCCGCGTCCCGCTCACCGACAAGAACTACCATGGAGACGGCGACGGCCGCCGCCATTCCCCAGATTGCCAGAATCTGAAGCAGGCGCCTCGCTACGTTGTCACCCGGTTTCATTTACCGCCGTTCTTAAGGGAAAAGCGCCATCAGCGCATCCGCGAAGAGACTCATGCCATGCGGATTCGGGTGGTTGATGTTGTTCATCATCAGCGTCGAATACGGGAGTCCCTGCCGCCACAGCCGCCCGTAGCGCAGCGAACCGTCCGCCAGCGCGAGGCCGTTCTCGGCCGTGAACTTCCGCAACGCCTTGACGTACGCGCGCGGGTCCTCATCGATCCCCTTCTCGGAGGACAGACCCATCCAGTCGGGCCGCACGTAATGCGGCGTCAGGATGATCCACTCCGCGCCGATCGCCTTGACCTCGTCGCGGATGCGGCCGTACCGCTGAACCACGTCCGCCTCGCTGAGCCACGCGTCGTTCACAAACTCCGAAACGATCAGGTCGGGCTTCAGATCCAGCACTTTTTCCTGATAATTCTTGGGGCTGCCCGGCGGCTCGTTGCGGTAGCTGTCGGTGTTGCGCCCGCCCCACGCCTCGGTCATCAGCACGATCTCCGCCTTGGGATAGCGCGCCCGCAGCCGCCGCGCGAACTGCTCCTGCCAGCGGTTCTTTTCCGGCTCCGGCACGAACCCGCCGTCGGTCACGCTGTCGCCCCACGCCAAGATGCGCACCTTGCCGCCGGCGTTCAGCTTGGCCAGCGTCTTCGGGATCGTTTTCTCAGCCGGTGTCGGCGACGCTTTTGGCGATTCGGGATAGGCCGACTCCAATACAGGAAAAAGATTCGCCTCCGCCAGCTTCGGCAACCGGGCTGTGACCCAGATGTTCGCCAGCCGCGTCTCGCCCGCGGTCAGCGCGGGCGGCACCGGATTCGCCACATGTGGCACGCCTTTGCGCAGCACGATCTTCTTGTCCGCTGTCAGCACCACCGCGTCCAGCCGCATCGGGCCGTACGCATAGCTCACATAGACCGGCGCCGCTTCTCCGATCTTCCCGCCTTCCAGCCGACCCACGCACCCCCACGTCAGTTCGGCCTCGTAGTCCTTGCCTCTTTCGAAGGTCTCACCGCACGGCACCGCACGCACCACCAGCGAATCGGGGTCAAGCGCATAGCGCACCGAACACTCCTGCGCCCGCACCCCGGCCAGCTTTTCGCCGCGTGCGTATTCTGCCCCGCCGGGATTGAAGACCGGCAGCTTGCCGATCTTCTCATCGGCCACCTTCACCGCCTCCGGCCCGTCGACCGTCACCGTAGCCGCGACGCCGTCCGCCTCGACCTTCACCTGCCAATCGCCCGTCAGCGCCACCGCCGCAGGTGCTGCCGAAACCGCTGTCGCCGCAGCCATCCAGACTCCGAATACCAGTTGCCTCATCGCCTCTTCTCCTTAGCTTTTTCCTCATGACATCAACCCCGCAACATCGTGCCACAGCACACCTCCCTTTGCAACCTGCGAATGTCCGCCGTGGCGCGCGCCTTCACTTTATTGAAAAACTTGAACAGGGACGCTTGACAAGACCAACAATCTTTCGTATTAGGATATCGCAAAAGGACCCCTCGGTTATGTTGCCCTGCGACATCAGGAAAAAGGTCCTTATGGATAAGGAGTTTGCTGTGTACAGTGTGCCTTTGCACGCGATGCAGTTGAGCTTAGCCCTGGCTGACCAGGAAGAGGAGCCTCCGCAAGGAGAGCCGCCTCTTTTTTCGTTGTCAGCCCCGTTTGCGGGCAAGCCGCAAGTGAAGGCTGATCTCGGGATGCCGGTCCGAAACCGTGTCTTGAAGATGAGTGCGTGGTGTCGCGAGTTCCGGAACGTTTATTTCCCGGAGGCGACCGATCTGCAATGGTCCGACTGGCGTTGGCAGATCCAGAACAGGATCCGCAACCTCGAGACGGTTCAGCGTATGATCCGGCTCACGACCGAAGAAGAAAAGGCGCTGGAACTCGCCGGCAAAATGCTTCCGATGGCCGTCACGCCGCATTACATGGCGCTCGTCTCACCCACTGATCCCGACCAGGCCATCCGCCGCTCGATGATCCCGACGGTTTACGAGATGCGCCGGTGTCCGGGCGAGGCGGACGATCCGCTCGGCGAGGAGCACCAGAGCCCGATCCAAGGGCTGGTCCACCGCTATCCCGACCGCGTGCTGCTGTTGGCGACAGACTTCTGTTCGTCCTACTGCCGTTATTGCACGCGTTCCCGGGTGGTCGGCCAAGGCGCCCTCACGCCGAACACGAAGCGGCTCCAGGCGATCTTCGATTACATCCGCAGAAAACCGCAGATCCGCGACGTGCTGATCTCCGGAGGCGACCCGCTCACGCTGAGCGATGCGCGTCTGGAGTATATCCTTTCCAACTTGCGGGCGATCCCGCATGTCGAGATCATCCGCATCGGGACGAAGATCCCGGCCGTGCTGCCGCAGCGCATCACGCCGCAGCTCGCGCGCATGCTGCGCAAGTACCATCCGCTCTGGATGAGCCTGCACTTCACCCACCCCGACGAGTGCTGCTACGAGTCGGTCAAGGCCTGCAACATCCTTGCGGACGCAGGCATCCCCCTCGGCTCCCAAACCGTTTTGCTCAAGGGCGTCAACGACAGCGCCGAGGTCATGAGGCAGCTCATGCACTGCCTGATGAAGATGCGGGTCAAGCCGTATTACCTCTACCAGTGCGACCCCATTTCCGGGTCGCAGCACTTCCGCACGTCCGTCTCGAAAGGCGTGGATATTGTCCGTTCCCTGCGTGGACACACGAGCGGCTACGCCGTTCCGACCTATGTGATCGACGCGCCGGGCGGCGGCGGCAAGATTCCCCTGTCCCCCGACTATGTGGAGAGCAAAGACCTCGCCGGCAACCTGCTGCTGCGTAACTACGAGGGCGGGATTTATCAGTACCCCGACTATGTTGCGGATTGACTGCGGCGGCGTCTGCGCCTAACTGGAGGGGG